>DAHUZM010000054.1 GCA_027306525.1 Acidimicrobiaceae bacterium | reverse complement strand
CAGCTCGATCGTACCGGCCGATGATCTTGGCTTCGCAGTCGTTGCGCTCTACCTCGGGATGGAGCTTCTCACCCACTTGGACCCGGAGCGGGCACCAGCGGACGCGCTATTTGAACGGGCCGCGAGCCTCACGGGTCTGCTCACCGGAATGGGAAACGGGAGTAGCTCCGGTGCACAAGCGGCGGAGGCGAAAGGATGAGCTTCGATGAAGAAGCAAGGGTGCCACAGGGCGTCAATCGCCAGGAAGGCGAGCCTTCTAGTAACGCGGCCACTCCGGGCCGTTGGTCGCCCCGACCCCGGAAGGTCGCCCTCCGTTTGGTGCTACTGGGATGCGCATACCTGGTTTGGGGTGCCTTGGCACTGCTGGCGGTCTCGTTTCGTGCATACAACGGCAGTTCGTCGGAGACGCTCTACGAGGTGAACCCCGGCCCGGTGCGAGTCATCCTCGCACTTCTAAGTGTGGCGGTTCTGGTCTCGACCGCGAGCCTGTGGTGGCGAGTGGCCCACCGCTCGACGAAAGTCGGCCTTGCTGGGATGCTGGTTGGTTGCATGGTTGGGTTGGTGGCCGTTCTCGGGATGCTCACCATTGGCCCTTTCCTCCTCCCATTGGCCGCATTGTTGATTGTCCTCGCGCTCCCGCTCGCTCCGTCCGCAGGGGAGTACTCACGAAACTTGGGCAATAGGTCGCCGGCGGCCTGGTATCCCAACCCGACCGAACGCCATGACCTTCGTTACTGGGACGGAGTTGCCTGGAGTCCGTACGTCACCACCGCTGGCCGGATCTCCACAGACCCGGTCTGAGCCCAGGCGCAAGCTGATCCGCACCCCGCGACCACAGGGTGCACGACACCGCTCATAACGACGTCCCACGTATCCCGGGTCACCGGCCCCAGAGCACGCCGAGCCGATCCTCCTGCGGATCTTGTCGAGACCATCTGAGGGAATTTCGGGAGTAAGGACGGCGGACAGACCAATGAAGGGCCACGCGTAGCAGAGGCCAAGCTCCTATCAGGTCACGCGTCTCGGAGAACTCGGTAGGCCCGGACTGCGTCGACGACCTCACGTAGTTCGCCATCGTCGAGTGCACGGCGTCGATGCGGGAGGCGTCGTGGTTTCTCCAACTGAGCGGCCGGGCTCCAGGTGACGAGATCCGCCCGCTCGGCTCGGGCGACGAGCACTCGCAGCACTCCGATGCAGCTCTCTCGGGCTGATCGACCGTCCGATCCCGGCCGATTGTGCCAAGGAAGCTCTACTGCATCCACCACGACCGCCTCGCAGCCATCGCCACCGACGACGTGAGCGAGTGCTGACGAGGAAGACATTCCGTGACGAAGGTAACGATGGCAATCCCAGCCGCTCGTGTGAGCCAAATGGCTCAGTTCTTCCTCGATGAGGGGTTCGAGGTCTCATGGGACGGTCAGCTGGAGAAGCGAGCTGGTGCGATCGAGCGAGAACTGGTCCAGACCGTGTTCTGGGTGAAGGGCAACGCAGCAAGCGGACAGGTTGGCGGCGCGGGCGTATGCCGCAGCGCAGTCGGCGGTCCGCCGCATCCGCGAACGGTTCCCCTCGGTCAAGGCCGAGGCCCAAGACGACGCCGAGAGTTGAATCGGATTCAGCTCGCAAAGGGTGGTCGGCGCGGCCCTGGTCTCACCGGTCGACTACATCGTGCCCACCTCCGACGGCCATGGCTCCTGGCTGGTGGTGGCCGGCGGCGGCACGTTCTCCTTCGGGGACGCGCGGTCCTTGGGCTCGATGGGTGGTCGCGTGCTGAACGCACCGGTGGCCGTTG
The DNA here is from genome assembly GCA_027306525.1 of Acidimicrobiaceae bacterium. Taxonomy (GTDB): domain Bacteria; phylum Actinomycetota; class Acidimicrobiia; order Acidimicrobiales; family RAAP-2; genus Palsa-461. The sequence goes on along the minus strand of DAHUZM010000054.1, from coordinate 5,954 downwards.
AGCACGCGACCACCGCCAATGACGGCGCCTACTTGTTCATCGCCTCCGACTGCGGGTCCTTCGCCTTGGACGCCCCGTACCTCGGCACCGGGTAGCGCCAGTGACCCGGTCGGCCCCCGACGACGGTCAGGTCGTCGCCGGTGCAACCGGTGTCCGCACCAAGGCCGCCGCCAGGAGGAATCCGAGGAAGGCACCCAGGGCGCCGACGCGGAAGGCCGCCTGGGTACCGGCCACCTGCTCCAGCACCAGCGAGTTGTGCCCGGCGGCGACCAGGGTGTGCCTGCCGACCGTGGCGGCCACGGTGACCAGGACGGCCAACCCCAGCGACCCGCCGACCTGCTGGCTGGTGTTGAGGAGCGACGAAGCCAGGCCCGTCCGCTGCGGGGGCACACTCGCCACCGCGTTGAGGGTCAGGGGGACGAAGGACAGCCCCATCCCGAGCCCGACCACCACGAGCGGACCAAGAATGTCCACGTACGTCGAGGTCTGGTTCACAGTCGACACCCACAGCAGCCCGGCCGCCACCAGCGACGGTCCTACGGTGAGGAACGGACGGGTCCCGAACCGGTGCACCTTCCGGGAGACGATCAGTCCGGTGACGCCGATCACCGCGGGGATCGGCAGGTAGGCCACACCGGCCACGATCGGGCTGTAGCCCAGGACGTTCTGGAGGAACTGGGTCAGGAAGTAGATCAGCGAGAGCATCGACGCTCCGAGGAGCAGCATCACCGCGTATCCGGCTGACCGGCTGCGGTCGACGAGGAACCCCAGCGGCAGCAGGGCGTCCTTCCGGTGGGCCTCGATGACGGCGAAGGCGACGATGAGCCCGGCACCGAGGGCGAAGGCTGCCAGGGTGGTCCAGCCGGCCCAGCCGGCCTCGGGTGCACGGAGCAGGCCCTCCACCAGGGCGGCGACGCCGAGGGAGCCGGTCACCGCACCCGGAAGGTCGAGTCGCCCGCCCCGGCCAGGCACCCGGGCCAGTGCGAACGGCGCGGCGAGCGCCGCCGCCAACCCGATCGGCACGTTGACGAAGAGCACCCACCGCCAGGACACCACGTCGACCAAAAGACCGCCAAGCACCAGCCCGATGGCACCCCCGGCCGCCGACATGCCGGCGTAGACGGCCATGGCCCGGTGACGGAGCGGCCCCTCCGGGAAGGTGCTGGCGATGAGCGACAGCGCGGCAGGTGAGGCGGCGGCGGCGCCGGCTCCCTGGAGGGCCCGGGCAGCCACCAGCCATGCCTGCGAGGTGGCGAGGCCGCCGGCCAGCGAGGCGAGGGTGAACACCGTGATCCCCCAGAGGAACAGCCGGCGACGTCCGTAAAGGTCGCCCATCCTCCCGCCGAGCAGCAGCAGGCCACCGAACGTCAGCGCATACGCGTTGATCACCCAGGCGAGGTTGGTGGTGCTGAAGTGCAGCTCGCGCTGCATCGACGGGAGGGCGATATTGACGATCGTGAGGTCGAGAAGCACCATCAGCTGCACGGCGGCGATCACCACCAGGGCGAGCCGGGGGCGGCTGGTGGTGACGACCGGTGGGGCTTCCCGTGTCTCCTGCGTCGTCATCCCGGGCGGACGGCCCACAGATAGACGTCACCGGCCGTGGAGCGCTCGGCGGTGTCGCCGTGGCCGGTACGTCCGCGTCGGACCACGTCCAGCGCGCCGAAGGCCTCCCCGAGCAGTTCCTCGGTGTACAGCCGATCGGGGTCTGGCGGCCCCGCCAGCCCGAGGGACTCGAGGTGGTGGCCGACGACGTAGAGGTGGCCTCCGGGGGCCAGCGCCTCGGCGGCAGCGGCGAACAGGTGGTCGCGCTCCTCGGTCGGCAGGTGGATGTTGGCCACCACCACCAGGTCGTAGGCCGCCCGATCAGGGCGGTAGTCAGCGAGATCGGCCTGGACGGTGACGAGGGTGGTCCCCAGCGCCTCCGCCCGGTCGCAGGCCTGGGACAGTCCCACCGACGAACCGTCCACACCGGTCACCTGCCAGCCGGCGGTGGCCAGCCAGACGGCGTTCCGACCGGTTCCGCAACCGAGGTCGACAGCCCGCCCGGCAGGCAGGGGACCGGCTAGCTCCACAAGTAGCGGGTCGGGTTCCGTGGGCCACTCCCCCGCCGCGTACCGCTCGTCCCAGGTGGCGCCGGACCCGTGGCCATGGCCTCCGTTGTCGTGATGCTCGTGGTCGTGATGCTCGGATCTGACCGTCATGGGCACGGCTCCTTCTCATGTGACGACGTGGGCTTGGGGGAACGACGGGATGACGGGATCGGTGACCCGGTCGCCCGGACGCCCGGTGACGGGTCGTCACCGACATCTCCGGGGGTGTTGATGCCGTGGGCGACTTCGAGGGCCGCGAGCGCCCTCTCGAATTCCGGACGGGCCGAGGCCCCCAGCGCCGTCGTCAGGCTGTCGTCCTGCTCCTTCACCAGGCGGTCCACCTTGCCGGCGAGAATTCGGCCCTTCTCGGTGATCGTCAAAACGCGTGGGCGCCGGTCGCCCTCGGCCGTTCCGCTCAGCAGCAATCCACGTTGCTCGACCTCGTCGACGCAGCGCTTCACGTTCATGGGATCACCACCGAGCAGGCGGGCCAGGGCGCGTATCGAGATGCCGTCCGTGTCCGCCACCCCCCGGAGCACCGCGGCCTGGGGCGGCGTCAGGTCGACGGACGACAATTCACGCGACCAGGCCGTCCGCATGGCGCGGACCAGGCGAGAGAGCCGAAACCCGAGACCGGAGTCGAGCGGAAGTGGCGCGGGGACCATGGTCGTTCCAACTGTAGTTGCTACTACGGTATTCCCGACCCGACGGCTCGGGGCTCGGACCGCACGGGTTCGGATCCGTGACCCTCGAAACCGGACCGGCCGATACCGCTACCGATCGACTCGGGCGAGAAGGCCGGTCGAGTCGAAAATCCGGGGGTCAGGACGGTGGCGAACGCCGGGAGGGACACAGTCCCCGTGCCCATTCGCGACTTGGACGAGCCAATCGCCGGCCGTGCCGCCGATCCAGTCGCAGCGCCACGGCCGAAGTTCGAGAGCTCCAATCGGCCGGCGCGGGCCACGACCTCGAGACGCTGGCAGCCCCGCTTCTCCGCTCGGAAGCGCTCGGGTCGTCGTTCATCGAAGGCCTACGGGCGTCGAAAAAGCGCGTCGCCCTCGCCGCCCTCGCCGCCTACGAGCCACTCGCCGCTGACGGGACTGCCAGAGCCGTTCTCGGCAACGTGCGAGCCATGGAGCAAGCGGTCGACATCGGTACCGCCCGGAAGCATTTCCGCGTCGACGATCTCCTTGACATCCACCACACGCTCCTCGAAAAAACCTCCGAGGCACCATATGCAGGTATCGTTCGAAGCGACCAGAACTGGATTGGCGGACGCGGGCTGAGCCCTATCGACGCAACGTTCATTCCCCCGCCCGAGAACCGCGTCCGCGATCTCCTCGACGATCTGGTGGCGTTCGTGAACCTCGACGACCTTCCAGCTATCGCACAAGCCGCGGTAGCTCACGCCCAGTTCGAAACTATCCACCCATTCGGCGACGGCAACGGCCGCGCCAGAAGATGCCTCATCCACGTCATCCTCCGTCGGCATGGCCTCACCCCGCACTTGGTTCCACCGGTCAGCGTCGTGCTCGCCACCAACGCCCGTCGGTACATCACCGGTCTCGTCGACTTCCGCGAGGGGCGAATCGACGACTGGATCGGCGTGTTCGCCGACGCCACCGCAGCAGCAGCAGCTGGTGCCGCCACGCGCCTGCGCGCCCAGATCGATGAGCTGCTCGACGACCTGATCGAACGTGCAGGATCGCCCAGGATCGACTCCGTCGCCCGCAAAATCATCCGAGGACTTCCAGCCCAGCCGGTCGTCAGCGCAGACACCGCTGCTTCGCAATACGACGTGACGCACACCGCAGCACGAAGCGCGCTCAACCGTCTCGAGAAGACCGGAATAGTCGTGCCGACCCGGGTCGGCCGCCGTCGAGACCGGGAGTGGAACAGTGACGAGCTATTCCGGCTTCTCGACGCCTTCGAACACGACCCCGGCCAAGCCAACGGTGACAACCGGGACCGGCCCGCGACATCTCCAACTCGTCCACCCCGGCAGCAAGGCTGACCTCTGATCCCCCAGGGCGCCACTCGTCGCGCGGCGGTTTCAACTTGGTGTCGGAGGGCGGACTCCAACCGTCTTCCTTGGGTTGCAACCCTGCCCACTTGATCGTGTACAAGGTCGAACCTCCTGTTTGTGCTGTGCCCACAGCGTAGACCGACGATCGTCGAGGACGAAGCCGCTGTCTGAATGATGTGCTCACAGGAACTACGACACCACACAATGATATTGTTGTGGAGTGTCCCTGCCGCCCTTCGAGCCGACGACTGGCCGTTTGCCGCCAGGCGAGCACAGCGCCACGTGGGAGGAAGTCGTCGATCGTTTCGGCTGGAACCGGCGCCGGCTCCTCGATGGCCTGGCCGAAGCGCTCGCATTGCTCGCCGACGCCGGATGCACGCGAGTCTGGATCAACGGAAGCTTCGTCACGGCCAAGGAAGAGCCGGGAGACTTCGATGTCGTCTGGGACCCAACCGACGCCGACCTCGATCGACTCGATGCGATCTTCTTCGACTTCGCGGACGGCCGGAGGACACAGAAAGAGCGATTCGGAGGGGAGCTTCTTCCGAATGTCGTGGAACGGGCGAGCGGACTGGTCTTTGCCGAATTCTTCCAGAACGAGCGGGACACAGGATTGAAGGGCATCGTCGTGATCGACCCGAGGAGGATCGAACAATGATCACCAACGAAGTGCAGTACCGGGCCACGAAGGCCCATCTGGCGAAGTTCGAAGAGGCGATCGTCAACCTCGAGAAGGAACCGATCAAGGGCGCGGGCGACCACAAACGGCGTGCGTTGGAGCTTGGAGCACTGCGTTCCCAGGCTGCCGACCTTGAAGCGGAGGTCGGCGAGTACGAGCTCCTCCGATCCGGCACGCAGACCATATTCGAAGCCGCGTCACTGGCAGCACTGGCCGGTGCTCTCGTGAAGGCACGCATCGCCAAAGGATGGACCCAACGTCAGCTGGCAGATGCGCTCGGCGTCGCCGAACAGCAGATCCAGCGCTACGAGACAACCGAGTACGCGTCGGCCAGCCTTGCCCGACTGTGCGATGTAGCAGATGCCCTTGGAACGGAGATTCGAGAGACCATTACGTTGAGCACTGACGCTGCGTGATCGTCCAGAGAGTGGGCGAAGGCGATGCTGCCCGCGTACCGCGCATTGACAGCGTGTGTCAAGAACTCAGACGAGGTCACGTGGAAACATGGAGTGGATCAGGTCCCTCTGGTGGTATCGGAGGGCCGATCCGTACTCGACGCCCACGGCGGTGTTGCGCGCGGAACTGGCGCTGGCAGGATGAGCAACGCGACCAAGGGCGCTATGCCCGGTACCCGAGCCAGCGGACCGGCGCTCCGAACTCCTCGCCACCCGAAATCGTGGTCACCGGTAACACCGGGTCTGGAGCGCGACGCGATCAGCCATCCTCGTGCGTGCGGTCCCGGTCACGCTCCTCCAGCAGCATGGCCGTCAGCTCGTCCCCCTTGAAGTGACCACGAAGCTGTTCGACCGAGAGGAGGGGCTTGGGGATGAGGTCGCCGTCGCGCTCCAGCCACACGACCTTCGTGCCCGGCGGAAACCCGTAGCGGTCGCGCAAGGACTTCGGGATCGTGACCTGTCCCTTCCGATTGACGGTGGTGATCATCGGCATCACGCCCGCACCGGTCGTCCTACCGGGGCTTGCAATGGCGACGATGGATTGCGACCAGTCACGACGATCTCGCAGGAGAGTCTCAAAAGTCCAGCAGGAACCTGAGTGCCCGGGTGATGGCGAAGAGCGCTTCGTCGTCCGCAGCACCAAGACGAGCGACGAGCCGGTTCTCTGACACCGACTTCACATCCTCGCACTTCGCATAGCT
>DAHUZM010000051.1 GCA_027306525.1 Acidimicrobiaceae bacterium | reverse complement strand
GGCGGTGTCGAGCCGAGGAACTGCGGGGCGACGGTCCCCCGCCACGTGGGCGGTCCTTCACCTCCAACCCGGCGTGCGACCCGCTTGCTCGATCCACCTCTTGAGCTCGGGTCTGTCCAGCTCCTCGACGGTCGTCACCTTCACGTACCGGCTCCGATCCGCAGTCCCGAGCGGCGGCGGGTCGTCGAAGTCCGCCCCGCCCAGGAAGACGACGTTCACCGACACGTCGTAGGCAGCGAGCTCGATGACCCACCCCAGATCCGGGAGCCCGTAATGGGGCCTCTTGCGCTTCAGGGCATAGCGCAGGCCGGGAATCGTCGCTCGGATCACCCCGTCCAGCCGCTCCACGATCGGCTGGAGGTGCGGCATCTGCTGGGCGAACCACGCATCGATCTCGGAGTGGTCCTCGCTCGGCTCCGGAGGCCTTCGCGAGGCGTTCCCCTTGATTGCTTTCGGCACTGCGTTTCCTTCCATCGAGGCCTGCCGAGCGAGTCGCCGGGGCGTTGGGGAGTTCTCGTCCCAGGATGACAGACACGGGATCGCTCGGGCCTGGCCGAGGGTCCCGGACCCGGTTCGTCGATGCTCCTCCACCGAGTGGGCCGCCACGCCGCACCCTTGACGCCGCGGGCAGCTGAGCGGGCGCAGAGGAACCGCCAGCTCTCGAGCCGTCCACTGGGGCGGGCCGACAGGATCGGGAGGAGCCCGCTCGCGACCATCGCCTCGAAGCGGAGGGGGACGATGGTCTCGCCGTCGCGGGTCGTGCACGGCGCCGAGGTCGACCCGGACCGGGACGCCGAGGCGGCCCCCCGAGGCGGGGGGCGCATCACGAGCTCTTCTCCCCGGTCGGCCGCGGCCTTCGCGAGTGGGAGGAGCCGGTCGCCCTCCCCGCACAGGCGCTCACGCACGACCTCCATGGGCGCTCGAGGTCGACGTAATCGCTCAGGAACACGGCCGCCGACGGCGTCTCGGACGCCTTCGCATGCATGGGGAGATCGTGAGAGGTAGGGCCGTGGATGCGAGAGGACCGAAGGTCCATCGCCCGTGCCGGGCCTCAGGTCTCATGGCCGCTCGTCGGGTCCGCGGGCACGATCCGGAACACGGGGGTCGAGGGGGCGAGTGCCTCGCACTGTCGAAGCGAGGCACGGCTCGGGAGCCCGAGATGGGGTCGGCCGCCCGGCGCGACCGCGACGTAGCGACCGATGACCGGCGCCCGCGCTTCGACCGGCACCTCCACCAGGCGCACCGGGAGGCTTCGCCCGCGCCGCAGCGTGGCCACACCGGAAGCGGCCCGCACGTTGCGGACCCAGTTGACCCCCTCGCCGAGCATCGACACGAGGTACTCCTCGCCCCCGACGTCCGCGATCACCACCGGCAACCAGATCATGCGGCCACTTCGACGGCCGACCACCCCGAGAGCGGCGACCCGTCGCGGCCAGAGGCCAAGTCCAAAGAGGACCCTGAAGAGCCAGTTCTGCGGACGGGCCACCGCGTTCGGGCGACCGCCCCGGTACATCCACCGCGTGTACCGGCCGAACAGGTCCCGTCGCGCCACCACCCTCACATGCTGGCGCCGTGGTGCCGCCGCGAACAGGGCCCAAGGCCCTCGGGAGCAGACGAGCATGACGGGCGCCGCCGGCCCGTCGTGCGGGCGGCTCCTCAGGGGCGGTGCTTCTCGTAACGCGTCAGCTCCCCGGAGGTGTCGACGAGCACGAACCCGGCCTTCTCGAGCACACGGCGGCTCGCCGCGTTCAGCGGCTCCGTGCGGGCGCACACGGCCGAGATCCCCGCCTGGCCGAGGAGCCAGTCGCTGATCGCGGCCACGACCTCGGAACCGAGCCCCCGCCCCCGATACGGCGCCGCGAGGCCATAGCCGATCTCCACGCAACCGGCGGCGTCCGCCGGGGCGCGTATGCCGCAGTCCCCCACGACCAGCGCCGAGAAACACACGAGCCAGCCGGGGGGATGCCCGTGCTCGAGGGCGAGGGAGATGCCGGCCGTCGTGCCGGGCTGCGGCCACCCCTCCCCCACCTCGAGCCCCGAGAGATCGCCGCGTGCGATCGCCGCGGCGCGGGCGGGTGAGATCGGCTCGAGTCTGAGGCTGGTGGTTTCGAGTGGTGCGAAACGGTCGAGCATGACCGCATTCTTCCCGGGGCTGGCGCGCCCCGGACCCCGCCGCTCGGACCTCCCATCTGCGAACGGGTCGGCCGAAGGCTCCAACCTGGTCGCTGAGCTGGGCCCCCTCCGGTGACCACGCGGCGACCCGCAGGCCCGCGAGAATGCCCGGCGATGCGTCGAGCCCGAGGACCATGGTGCGCCCTCGTCGCCCTCGGTGTCGGACTGGCTGGCTTCGGGGTGGCCGGCGCGCCATCCGCCGCGGCGGCGGGTCGGTCGGCCTTCTACCTCGACCTCGGCGCATCGGTCGCCATGGGCGAACAGCCGACGGCGCTCCATCCCCGCGGGGCGCCGACCGCCGATGGCTTCGCCGAGGACCTCGTCGCGCTGGAGGCCCAGCGGGGCGAGATGCTCGGGCTCGTGCGGCTCGGCTGCCCGGGCGAGACGACCTCGGGGATGATCCGCGGCGACGGCCACTGTTACGAGCCGCCGGCGTCCCAGCTTGGAACCGCGGTGTCGTTCCTCGCGGCGCACCGCGACGCACCGGGCCTCGTGACCCTCGACATTGGGTTCAACGACGTCAACCCGTGTCTCAGGCGCGGTGCGCTCGACCAGCCTTGCCTCGACGCCGCCATCGCGGTCCTGCGCGTTCAGCTGCAGACGATCGTCCGCTCGCTGCGCGCTGCTGGGGGACCCCGCGTCCACCTCGTTGGGGTCGGCGCCTACGACCCCTATCTCGCCGACTGGCGCCGGGGGCCCTTGGGCGCCTCCTTCGCAGCGGCGAGCGAGCGGGCCTTCGCCCGCGTGAACCTCACGATGTCGGCCGTCTATGCCTCCTTCGGGGTCCCGATGGTCCAGGTGGCCTCGGCCATGGACCGTCGGGACCAAGCGTCGGCCGGCGCGTCGCTGGCCGTCGACGCCAGCCAGACCTGCTCGCTCACCTGGATGTGCGCCCCCGCCCCCTTCGGCCCGAACCTGCACCCGAACGACCACGGCTACAGCGTGATCGCCGAGGCGATCGCCGCCGTGCTCCCGCCCGGCGGCCTGTAGGCCTCAACGGGGGAGGAAGTCGAGGAGCAGGCGGTTCACCTCGTCGGGCGCCTCGAGCTGCATCCAGTGGCCGGCGCCCTCGATCCGCTCGTAGCGAAATCCCCCTGTGACGTGGGCCGCCGAGCGGGTCATCTGGCCCTCGCTGAGCGCGAAGTCACCGCTGCTCCACACCCCCATCGTGGGCGCCTGGACGTCGGGGAGCTCGATCCCCTGGGAGAGGTAGCTCTCGGCGGGGACGTTCGCCCGGTACCAGTTGAGCCCCGGGGTGAGCGAGCCGTCGGACTCGAGCTGCGCGATGACCGCGTCGGGCTCGGGATAGCGGCTCCAGGCCCGGAAGTTGGCCCACCCGTCGTCGGACAGCCAGCGCTCGGCGACCCCCTCGAACTGGAAGAGGAGCATGTACCAGGACTTCTCGTGCTGCTCGAAGCTGTCCTTCGCCCGGAACTCGGCGGGATGGCCGACCGACAAGACGACCAGGTGGTCCACCATCTGGGGGGCCACCGAGGCGAGCACCCAGGCGACGGCGGCACCCCAGTCGTGGCCGACCACATGGGCGCGCTCCACGCCGGCGTCGGCCAGCACCGTCCCCACGTCGGCGACGAGCGAGAGCAGGTTGTAGGCGTCGACCCCCTCGGGCTTGTCCGAGGCGCCATAGCCGCGTTGGTCGGGCACGACGACCCGGTAGCCAGCGTCGGCCAGCGCGCCCACCTGGTGGCGCCACAGGCGCCCGGTGTCGGGGAAGCCGTGCAGGAGGACGACCGGCGCCCCCTCCCCGGTGACTTCGTAGTGGATGGCGACGCCGTCGCTCACGACCTGCATGGTTCCTCCTCGCCGGCTATGCGCCCGCCAGCGCGAGCAGTTGACTCCGGTCCGGCCCGAGCGGGGGCCGGCTGCGCCAGTCCCCGCCGAGCGCCATGGCCCGCTCCCTCAGCCCGGGCCGCGCCGCGACCGCGTCGGGCTGCTCGAGGACGAAGCCGATGTCGAGCGCGGCGCGAAGGAGGTCGGGGTCCTGCGCGGCCGCGGCCAAGAGCGCCTTGGACGCCTCGTAGGAGGGGTCTGCGGGACGGTAGTCGCCCCCCGCGGCGACCGCCTCCATCTCGGTCAGCCGGTGCCGGTCGGCGCGGTGCGTCGCGTCCCACCAGGGCTCGACGGAGGTGGCGGTCGCCGCACGGAACGCCTCGGAGAGGAGGGCGGGCTCCTCGGGGCCCACGCTGCGCAGCGTGTCACGCAGCGCCCGCGCGTGGAGCATCCCGATCGAGGCGCCGCGCCCGAGCGAGGGGCTGGTGCAGGACCATGCGTCGCCCACCACCACGAGCCCGGTGGCAACCGGCGAGCCGTCGGGCCACATCTCTCGGTGGCGGTCCTCGATCTTGGCGATGGTGACGACCCGGTCCTCGAGGGGTTCGCCCTCGAGCCAGTGGGCGACCGTCGGCAGCGACCCGAACACGGCCTCCCACCGGGCGCTGTCGCGGAGCCCGAGGAGCGCGCGGTCGTCCGCCCTTGCCACGATGACGAGCGACCAGTGGCCGTTGTCGGCCGGAAGGGTGAGCGAGGAGATCGAGCCCCACTCTTGGATGCCCGGCCCGAGATGCGGCGGGAGCGAGCCGACCGGGGAGCGGAAGTGGCGCCCGTAGTAGATGAAGCCGCTGTCGTCGCGCACCTCGACCGGCGGGCGGGCCCCGATCGCCTCGAGCCAGCCCCCGAGGGCCGAGCGGCGGCCGCCGCAGTCGACCACCAGGTCGGCGAACAGCGCCTCGCCGGACTCGGTGCGGACCCCGACCACCTGGGGGGTGCCCGGGACCGCCTCGCGGCCCACGAGCAGACCCCCCACCGAGACGCCCCGCCGGACCTCGAGGCCCCCGGTCCCCTCGGCTGCGGCCGCCATCACGCGCTCGACCATGGCGCGCCGCCCCGAGAGGAGCTCGCGGCGCTCGTCGCCCGGCCGCCTCCCACCCGTGATCGACTCGGGGATGCCGGCGAGCGGCCGGAACCGCACCGCACCCTCGCGCTCGAGTGCCTCGGCCACCTCGGGCAGCTCGATCTCGACGATCTCGCGGTAGCCGGCGAGAAAGAGATGCGGGAGCCGGAACTGGTTGACCCCGCTGCGGGTCCAGCTCGACCACGCCGCGTCGGCGTCGGGTGGGGGAGGCTCGGCGTCGCGCTCGAGGACCGTGACCCCGTGGCCGTCCCTCGCGAGGAGCATGCCGAGAGCGAGCCCGACGACGCCGCCACCGACGATGAGAGTCTCGGCCATCGCTCCCTCCCGGGATCCGCGCCAGGCGTGGGGCCGAGGCTAGAGGCTCGCCCCGCCGGCTTCCAACGCCCGTGCCGCGCCCGGTAGGGATCGAGCATCCCTCCTGCCAACGAGAGGGCATCCTCGAGCCTTCGTCAGCTGCGCGGTCTCCTCGGGCCCCGACGCCCGGCCCCGCCAAGCATCAGACCAGGCTCAGCTCGTCCAGGAGTCCGCCGTACTTCAACATGTGCGCATCGGCCGCCGAGCCCGTCTCGACGAAGTCGGAGCGGAAGTCCTGCAACAAGAGCTCGCCCTTCGTATTGAGGTGCTGGCTGCGTTCGGCCATGTACTCGGCCAGCAGGGTGCCTCGGTCGCCCTTCACCATCCACAGGCCGTGGCCGTTCGGAAAGAAGAACCACTCCGGTGCCGAGCACCTGCCCTCAGAGGCCAGCCTGCCCCAGTACTCCTGGACTTCCGCCCCGTATGCAAGGGCCTTCTTCTCTCGTCCGGGGATCGGCTCGGACCAGGTGACGATGATCGCAGAATCCATTGGTGTTGCCTCCGTGCGTTGATCGTGTCCTGCCCTCTGCCTTAACGCGATCCGGTGCTCGTTGAAAGGGCCAGAGGTCCCGACGCACGAGCTCTGCGAGCGGGTTCGCACCCGGCCCGCGCTCACACAGGGGTTGCGATCCGGGGCGCGGAAGAGCCGGCCCACCGGCCGGCTCTCCGATCCGCGCCACGCGGCGCGCTATGCAATTGTCGTCGAGCCGCACGGCCACGCCTCGTCGCATGGTGTCGGGACCGCGTCACCCGGTCACCCCAGATGGGCCACCCGCGCCGGTCGATGGACAGACGGTCGGTGGGCCGGCGGCTCTGCTCGGAGCCCCCTCGGCTCAGCGGAGGGGGCGGGACTCCCCCGGCGGAACCCCCTCCTCGTTCGAGCTCGTCACACGCATAGGCAAGCTCCCTTCTCGAACGGCCGGGCGAGCCGGCCCTGTCCTTCCATTGTTCACCCGCGTGGGGCCGATGGAAAGGGTCCAGCCCGAAAACACGCTGACCTGCGATCCTCATCCCGACGCGTCGCGCAGCCTCATTGCGAGCGCGTGAAACGCCCGCGCGCGGTGGCTGAGGGCGTTCTTCTCCTCGGGTTGCATCTCGGCGAAGGTCCGCCCGTCGCCCTCCTCGGGAACGAACACCGAGTCGTACCCGAAGCCGCTCGTGCCGCGGCGCGCCTCGGCGATCCGACCCCTGACCACGCCCTCGGCGAACAGCTCGGTGCCGTCGGGGAACGACACGAGCGCCACGGTCAAGAACCGGGCGCCGCGCTCCTCGGCCCCCTTCCCGGCCAGGGCGCCGAGCAACTTGGCCACGTTGTCGTCGTAGGTCGCGCCCTCCCCCGCGTAGCGCGCCGCGTAGACGCCGGGGGCGCCGTCGAGCGCGTCGACCTCGAGCCCCGTGTCGTCGGCCACGGCGACCCGCCCACTCGCCCGGGCGATGGCCCGGGCCTTCAGCCGCGCGTTCTCGACGAGCGTGGTGCCGGTCTCCTCGACGTCGGGCACCCCGGCCGGCCGAGACAGCACCCTGACGCCGTCGGCGGCCAGGATGTCGCGGATCTCGCGTGACTTGTCGGGGTTCGCGCTCGCGAGGACGAGAGTGAGATCGTGTCGCTCGCCGCTCACCTCGGCCGTGGTGGCTCCCCGAGCACCGCTCGCTGCGCCGCCACGAGCTCGGTGATGCCCTTCTCGGCCAGCTCGAGCAGCTCGCCGAGCTCGGCCCGGGAGAAGGACATCCGCTCGGCGGTGCCCTGGACCTCGACGAAGCGTCCCGATCCGGTCATGACCACGTTCATGTCCACGTCGGCACCCGAGTCCTCGTTGTAGGGGAGGTCCAGCATGGGCACCGCCCCGATGATCCCGACCGAGACGGCCGCCACCTCGTCTTCGAGCGGGTGTGTCGAGATCACCCGCGCCTGGACGAGGCGCGAACAGGCGTCGTGCAGCGCGACGTAGCCACCGCAGATCGAGGCGGTCCGTGTCCCGCCGTCGGCCTGGAGCACGTCGCAGTCGACGGTGATCTGGTTCTCGCCGAGCGCGCCCAGGTCGCAGACCGAACGCAGCGAGCGCGCGATCAGCCGCTGGATCTCCTGGGTCCGGCCCGATTGGCGGCCCCGCGCCGCCTCGCGGTCGACGCGCTCGGGGCTCGAGCCGGGGAGCATCGAGTACTCGGCCGTCACCCAGCCCCGGCCGGTCCCACGCATCCAGGGGGGGACCCGGTCCTCGAGCGAGGCGGTGCAGAGCACCTTGGTCCGGCCCATGGTGACGAGCACCGAGCCGGACGCGAACTCGGTGAAGTCCCGTTCGAAGGCGACGGGCCGCAGCTCGTCGAGCCCACGCCCGTCGTCGCGCAGGGCCCGGGGATCGGTCGTTGTGCTCACCGTTCCAGCTTGGCCGATCGACGCGACGGCGGTCGAGCCGGGGCGCTCACCACTCGAAGGTGAGGCCCGGCGCCGCCTGGTAGACGGGGCGCCCGAACGCCTCGGCCGCCTCCAGCGCGAGCGGCTCGGCCCCGACGGTCGGGAAGCGATGGGTGATCACGAGCTCACCCACGCCGGCGGCGTGCGCCATGATCCCGGCCTGCCGGCCGCTCAGGTGGCGCAGCGCACCCTCGCCTTCCTTCGTGAAGCTGGCCTCGCAGAGGAAGGTGCCGATCCCCTCGCCGAGGGACTCGACCGACCAGTCCGGCCCGGTGTCGGCCGAGTACACAAGGGCCCGGTCGTCCTCGTCGCCCCCGAGCCTGTCGAAGCGCACTGCCATGGTGGGTGGCCCGTGGTCGGTCTCCTCGAAGCGCAGTCGCAGGTCGTGGACGTCGATCTCGGCCCCGGCCTCGATCTCGCTCCACTGGAGCGCCCGGTGATCGGCGAAGTACGAGTGCTCCCGGAGGCCCGCCGGGGCGAGCACGGGCACCGGCTCGCCGGCCGTCTGGAAGAGCAGCCACGCTGCGAAGGACTCGATGTCGATCCAGTGGTCGGGGTGCTCATGGCTGAGGACGACGGCGTCGATCGTCCCGGGGTAGCAGATCTCCTGCAGGCGGGCGAAGGTGCCCGAGCCGGCGTCGAGCCACAGCGTCGCGGCCGCGCTCCGCACCAGGTAGCCGCTCGCCGCCCCGCCGGCGCCGGGGTGCGCGCCGTCACAGCCGAGGACGCTGAGGGTCGCTGGTGCCACGGCCTAGAAGTAGATCGTGTTCTCGGCGCGCTTGGTGACGATGTCGAGATCGTCGGTCCACACCCCGGTCGACAGGTACTTCCAGCCGTCGTCGGCCGAGATGATCACGATGGTGGCGCGCTCGCCGGCGGGGATCTGCTTTGCGCAGCGCATCGCACCGGCCAGGGCGGCCCCCGTCGAGATGCCCACGAAGAGCCCGGCTTCGGAGAGCAGCCGGCGCGTCGCCTCGAGGGAGTCCCGCGGGCGCACGACCGTCTTGCGGTCGAGGAGCTGGGCCCCACCCAGCTGCTCGAAGATCGGCGGGACGTAGCCGTCGTCGAGGTTGCGAAGCCCCTCGACGCGCTCGCCCGCCGGCGGCTCGACCGCCCACACCTGCACCGCGGGGTTCTGCTCCTTCAGGTAGCGGCCCACGCCGAGGAGGGTGCCCGAAGTACCGAGGCCCGAAACCAGATGCGTCACCTCGGGGCAGTCCCGCCACACCTCGGGGCCCGTCGTGCGGTAGTGGGCCTCGGGGTTCGCCTCGTTCGCGTACTGGTAGAGCATCGTCCACTCGGGATGCTCCTCGGCCAGGCGCAGCGCCAAGCGGACCGCGCCGTTGGAGCCCTCCTCGCCCGGCGACTCGATGATCTCGGCCCCGAAGGCCTCGAGCAGCTGGCGGCGCTCGATCGACACATTGGTCGGCAGCACCACCTTCAGGTGGTAGCCCCGCACCCGGCTCACGAGCGCGAGACCGATGCCCGTGTTGCCCGAGGTCGGCTCGAGGAGCACCTGGCCCGAGCCCGGCGCGAGCACGCCGTCGGCCTCGGCCCGCTCGACGAGCGAGAGTGCGACGCGGTCCTTGACCGAGCCGCCGGGGTTCCGGCCCTCGAGCTTCAGCACCATGGCGACGTCCGGGTTCGGGCTGAGGCCCGAGATGTCCACCATCGGCGTGTTGCCGATGAGCTCGAGGACGTTCCGGGCGATGCCCACGGGTGCCCTCAGCCCCCCGCGACCGCCGGCAGGATCGAGACCTCGTCACCCTCCTTCACGGGGGTGTCCAGCGCAGAGAGGTAACGGACGTCGTCGTCGTTCACGTACACGTTGACGAAGCGATGCAGGGTCCCGTCGGGGTTGAGCACCTGCTCGGACATCCCCGGGTGGGCGGACACGAGCGCATGGAGGACCTCGCCCACGGTCGACCCCTCGACCGAGACGGTGCTCCTCCCCCCGGCCTGGGACCGCAGCACGGTTGGCAAGCGGACCTCGACTGCCACGACGCCTCCTCAGCGGGCGGCGCGCCGCCCGAATTCTTGACCCAACGGGTGAGGATTGTACCGGGACCCGCCCCCTCGACGGACGTCCGGCTTACTGGTTGGCCCCGATGTGCCGCCTGAAGAAGGCCTCGACCGCGTCGCGCTCGTGGGGCGGCATCTCGATGTGCCCACCGGGGTTCACGTGCATGGTCTTCTCTCGGGAGCCGATGGCATCGAAGAGCGCGAGCCCCTGAGCGCGCTCCATGAGCTCGTCGTCCCACTGGTAGAGAAACAGCACCGGGACCCTGAGCGCGCGGGCTCGCTCGGCGAAGCGCTCCCCGTCCCAGCGGCTGCCCAGCCCGGCGAGGCCGAAGACGGCCGCCGTGATCCGATCGTCGGCCGCCACGAGTGGGAGACCGATCGCCGTCCCCATGGACACGCCCCAGTAGCCAAAGGGCCCATCGGAGAAACCCGGTGTCGCCTGGAGCGCGTCGAGCACGGCCCGCCACTCGGCGACCGCCATCTCGTTGCGGGCCGACATCTCGGCGCGCTGGTCCTCGGTCATGCTCGCCACGCGTTCGCGCATCTGGCGGGGCCCGATCCGCTCGTGAGGACCGCTGCGGCGCTCCCCGTGTTCGGGCGCGTCGATCGCGACCGAGCCGTAGCCGAGATGGCGGGCCAGTCGCCGGGCGAGCGACAGCACGCCGGGGGTCCGCTTGTCCTGGGTCCCCCCGTGGCCGAGCAGGATGGTCGGCCAGCGGTCCTTGCCCTCGGGGCTCCAGGCGATGCCCGGGACGTCCTCGTCGCCGACCTTGAGCGAGAACGTCCGTTCCCTCACCCGCTGCTCGGTCACGTCACTGGTCCAGCTGAGCGGTTCCACCGCGACCCCTCTTGTCGATCGGTCCCCAAAGCGCCGATTCTGCCCGAGGAGGGCGACGGTCAGCTCGCCCTGGCCCAGTGGGTGCGCAGGACGACCGACTCCTCCTCGATCGCCCCCTCGACGATCCGGTAGCTGCGGACGACCGGCTGGTCGTCGCGCAGCGAGACGATCACGTAGTGCCATCCGGGATCGGGGGCCTGGGCGACGTCGGTCGGCGACGGGAAGGCGTCGGTGTGGGTGTGCGAGTGGAACACCCCGACCAGCTCGAGCCCGCGGCCCTCTGCGTCCCGGTCTGCGCGGAGGTGCGCCAGTGGATCCAGCGTGTAGACGCGGGCCGAGTGGGCCAGGTTGTCGGCGGGGTACAGACCGGCGACCTCGCCCGTGGCCAGGTGGCCGGCCAGCAGCCCGCACGCCTCCTCGGGGAGCCCGCGCAGGCAGTGGGCGACCATCGCCAGATGCACCTCGGTCGGCATGCGCAGCATTGCAACAGAAGCGTAACGATTACCCGTGACCTGCCCGGGGATCATGGCGGGCGGGGTCCGCCGGTAGCCTCGACGGCTGCGATGGCCAGGGCCAAGAAGATGATCTCCAAGCGTGCGGCGGCCAGAGCGCAGGCCAGCGCGGACCGCGTCGTGGCGACGAACCGCCGGGCCCGTTTCGACTACGACGTGCTCGAGAGCTTCGAGTGCGGGATCGTGCTGCAGGGGAGCGAGGTGAAGTCGCTTCGCACCGGGCGGGCGCAGATGAACGACTCCTACGCCCGGGTGAGCGACGGCGAGATGTGGCTCTACGGCCTGCACATCCCGCCCTGGCAGTACGCGACCGGCTTCGGGGCCCACGACCCGGACCGCCGGCGCAAGCTGCTCCTGCATCGCTCCGAGATCGACCAGCTGCTCGGTCGTACCCAGCAGCAGCCCCTCACCCTCATCCCTTTGCGCCTCTACTTCGCCGACGGGAAGGCCAAGGTCGAGCTCGCCCTGGCCAGGGGCCGACGCCTCTACGACAAGCGCCGGGCGCTCGCAGCCCGAGAGGCCGAGCGCGAGGCGGCGCGCCTCGCCCGGCACGCCTCCAACTGGGCCGAGTAGTCCTCCTTGACCCCACAAGGGTCTTCGGTGACGCTTGTGGGAATGCGACATCCATAGGGCTGAGTCGAACCCCCAAGCGCCGAGCTCCGGCCGCACCCCGGACGACCGCGCGCGCCCACCGGCGGTACTTCTCGCGCCCGTGCACCTCCGTGCTCACCGGTCCCCACCGGTTCGAGCCAGGAGATGCCCAGATGTCCAAGAAGCCACGAGCGCGCTTCGTCGCGCTCGGATCCCTGCTGCGCCGCCGCTACCCCACCGTCGTCGAGCCCGACTCGCTCATCTCGAGCGGGCGGGTGCTGGTGAACGGCGCGCCGGCGTCCAATCCCGCAGCGCTCGTGCGCGCCGATGCCTCGCTGCGCATCGTCGAGGCACGTCCTTTGCGGGGCACCCGCAAGCTCGCACACGCCCTGCAGGCCCTTGGTGTCGAGGTCGAAGGGCTGGTCGCGCTCGACCTCGGGGCGGCCGCCGGGGGGTTCACGAGGGCCCTGCTCGACGCGGGCGCTCGCCGGGTCTACGCGGTCGACGCCGGCGTCGGCCAGCTGCGCGGCGCGCTGCGGATCGAGCCTCGGGTCGTGAACCTCGAGCGCACCAATCTGGCGGCGCTTGGGCCCGAGCGCATTGACGAACCCATCGACCTGCTGACCGCCGACCTCTCCTACCTGTCGTTGGCCGCTGCCATCGCACAGTTCGACCGGATCCCCTTTACCGAGCGGGCGCGTGCGCTCGTGTTGGTGAAGCCGACCTTCGAGCTGCACGCGGGCACCCTCGCTCGGTCGGAGAGGAGTCTCGCCCTCGCACGTGGTGCGGTGACCTCGGCATTCGCCCGGTTCGGGTGGACCGTGCTCGGCACGCTCGATTCAGCGATCCGAGGGTCCGGCGGTGCGATCGAGGCCTTTGTCTACGCGCGCCGCGATCCGGGCGCTCGGGGACCGAGCAGCCGGTCGGTCACCTCGTCGGGCTCGCCGTCGAAGTAGCGCTCGAGGACCGCCTTGAATTGGGGCTCCGAGGGCTCGGCGCGCAGGAAGAGCGTCATCGACGAGCGCAGCTTGAGAGCGTCGAGCGGCCCGAGGACAGCCACCGGGTCGCTGCCAGGCAGCTCGATCAACGCGGTCACGCACTCGCGCAAGCGGCGACCGAGGACCGGGTGGGCCAGATAGGCACGGGCCTCGTCGAGATTCGCGATCGCGAAGTGCCGGGCGGTCTCGCTCTGCCCCAGGCCGGCGAGCTGGGGGAAGACGAACCACATCCAGT
>DAHUZM010000043.1 GCA_027306525.1 Acidimicrobiaceae bacterium | reverse complement strand
TCAATGTCGTCTCGGGCGGCGACGAGCTCGGCGCCTGGATGACCTCGCACCCGGTGCCCCGCAAGATCAGCTTCACGGGATCGGTGGCCACCGGGAAGCACGTCGCCGCGTCGGCCGCGCCCGACCTGAAGCGGGTCACCTTGGAGCTCGGCGGCAACGATCCGGCGATCGTGCTCGACGACGTCGACCCCGCTGCGGTGGCGGACAGGCTCTTTTGGGGGGCCTTCTCCAACAACGGCCAGATCTGCTCGGCCATCAAGCGGGTGTATGTGCCCGAGCGCCTCTACGAGCCGATGGTCGAGGCGCTCGTCGATCGGGCACAAGCGGTCAAGGTGGGCGACGGGACCTCGGAGGGAACCCAGCTCGGGCCGATCAACAACAAGGCGCAGTTCGAGCGGGTGGGCGAGCTCGTCTCGGACGCGCTCGCCCATGGCGCAAGGGCGGCGACCGGGGGCCGGCCAATGGAGGGTCCGGGCTACTTCTTCGAACCCACGATCCTGGCCGACCTCTCCGACGGCGCCCGGATCGTCGACGAGGAGCAGTTCGGGCCGGCGCTCCCGATCATCGCCTATCGCGACGTCGACCAGGCCCTCGAGCGGGCAAACGCGACCCACTTCGGGCTTTCGGGTTCGGTGTGGGGGGCCGACGCCGAGCGCGCAGCCTCCGTGGCGGCGGAGCTCGAGTGCGGCACCTCGTGGGTCAACGCGCACCTCGCACTCGCTCCGCACCAACCCTTCGGGGGATCGAAGTGGAGCGGGATCGGCGTCGAGAACGGGGTGTGGGGCTACGAGAGCTTCACCGAGCTGCAGGTGCGCTACCGCTCGAAGGCCTGAGCTCGGACCAGCGGTGCGCGGTAGGGCCGGTCGACGCCGGTCGCCAGCCCGACGCCGAAGCTGACGAGCGCGGGCCTCGTCGGCGCCTCGAGCGGCCTCGGATCACGTCGTGCACGAACGCGCCCTTGGCGCGCGTCTCTATGGCGTCCGCCCGGCGTCTCGGTGCTCGGACGGCCGGCGTGGAACGGCGCGCGGGGACGACGAGCAGCGTGGCCATCAGCGCGGACCTGCGCCCCCACCTCGCCGCGGCGAGCGCCCACGCGGCAGGGTCGAGGCGTCCTATCCACCGCCGCGGCCGGGACAGAATGAAGAGTGGTCCCATGCGCGGGACGATCACCCAGGGCGAGACGACCACCCAGGCGACGCCCGAGGCCGTCCAGCAGGTCGTTGGCGGCGGGCAGTTCTTCTGGCTCGACCTGGACGTGAGTGGAGCAGGTGGAGACGGCGAGGTGAGCACCCTCCTCGTCGACACCTTCCACTTCCACCCGGTCGCGGTCCATGCGGCCGCCCAGTTCGGCCAGCGGCCCCGCATCGACGACTACGACGCCTTCGTCCACGTGGTCACCTTCGGCATGGCGGCCGATGGCCAGAGCGTGGCCGAGGTGCACTGCTTCATCACCGCGGGCTCGGTCGTGAGCCTCCACCAGGGAGCGTGCCCGACCGTGGATGAGGTGCGCGAGCGGGTACGCACGCACCACGTCTCGGGACTGGCCCCGCCACAGATCGCGATCGTCTTCCTCCTCATGGACGGCCTGGTCGACTCGTTCTTCCCCGTGCTCTCCGACGTCGACGACCGCATCGACGATCTCGAGAACGCGATCTTGAAGAGCCCGACCGAGGAGCAGCTCGGGACCCTCTTTGAGATGAAGCGGCGGCTCATGGCCATTCGCAAGGTGGTGGCGCCCCAGCGGGACATGATCGCAACGCTGAACGCCGGGACCGTCGAGATCCCGGGCCTGAACGAGCAGGGCGCCGCCTACTTCAGGAGCCTCTATGACCACCTGATCCGCATCACCGACCAGATCGACAGCTACCGGGACCTCATCAACGGTGCGACTGACACGCATCTGTCGATGGTCTCCAACCGGCTGAACGTCGTGATGAAGCAGCTGGCCGTCATCGCCACGGTGTTCCTGCCGCTCAGCTTTCTCACCGGATTCTTCGGGCAGAATTTCTCGTGGATGATCTCGCACGCCGAGAACGGGGCCCCCTATTTCTTCGGCATCGGCATCGGCACCGAGGTCGTCGCGCTGGTCTTGCTGTTCGTCCTGTTCAAGCGCCGAGGGTGGCTCGGGAGCGGGCCCACCGCATGAGGTTGGCCGCGCCCGAGGTCCTGCTCTTCTAGGGTATGGGCGGGTGAGGCGATCCCTGGTCGAGGGGTCCGAGGCTTGAAGGGTCCGGAGGGTCCATGGTGCTTCGCACATCGAAGGTGCGCGTCGGTGCGCGTGCGGTGGTTTGCGTGGCGATGGCGGCCGGGGCGTTGCTCGCAGCGGTCCCCTATGGCGGGCCGGCCGGCGCCTCGGCCCTCTCCCAGGCCAAGTCCCATCTCCTCAAGCTGTCGGACATGCCAAAGGGCTGGAAGACCGAGCCGGGGACCGGGGGCACGAAGAGCTCGAACAACTTCCCCGCGGCGACCCAGCTGGCCGCCTGCATCGGCGTCCCGTCCCGCCTGATCACCTCGAACCCCCCTGAGATCTACAGCCCCTACTTCCGGGACAAGTCCGGGAGCCTCGAGGTGCAGGACTCGGTCACGGTGTTCCCATCGGTGAAGGAGGCCAAGGCCGAGTACGGCGTCATCGCGAACGCCAAGACGCCGTCGTGCCTCGCCACGATCATGAACTCGGCGAGCGTGAAGTCCCAGCTGTCCTCGTCGACCGGCCAGGGGGCGACGATCGGGACGATCGACGTCACCAAGGCGGGCGTCCCCAACTTCGGGCGGGGCGTCTCGGCCATCGAGATGAGCATCCCGATCACCTACCAGGGCACCAGCATCACGGCCCGCCTGATCGAGGTCACCTTCATCAAGGGGAAGCTCGGTCGGCAGCTCTCGTTCAACTCGTACTCGGCGACCTTCCCGCCCTCGCTCGCCAAACGCCTGGTGAAGCTCGGTCAGAAGCGGCTCTGAGGGGCCCGCCCCAGGTCCGTAGAATGGCGCCCGACCGGCACCCATGAGGGCTGGATCGGGAGGAATCGTGCGCCGTCGAATGCTGAAGTCCAAGATCCACCGGGCCACGGTGACAGACGCCAACCTGCACTACGTGGGCTCGATCAGCCTCGACCCCCGGCTGATGGAGGCGGCCGACGTCTACCCCTTCGAGCAGGTCACCGTCCTCGACATCGACAACGGGGCCCGATTCGAGACCTATGCGATCGAGGGACGGCCCAAGGAGGTGTGCCTGAACGGCGCGGCGGCCCGCCTCGTCCATCGGGGGGACCGGGTGATCCTCCTCACCTATGCCGACCTCGAAGACGTCGAGCTGGCGGGCTTCGAGCCGACGATCGTCCATGTGGACGAGTCCAATGCGATCGTCACCCCGCCCCTCGGGGCCGAGGGTGCGCTCGCCGGGGCGTCCTGAGCGGGATCAGGTCCCCGCGATCGGGCCCTCGGCCGAGATCGCCGTGACGATCCCGTGTTCCTGGCAACGCGCCGACCACGACGTCGGGCTCACCGTGACCGCCATCCGGCGCCCACAGGACTCGCAGAAGCGCGGCGGCTCGAGCACCAGCGCGCATCCTGAGCACCGCAGCCGTGGACGCCCGCAGCGCGCGCAATAGGGGCCGGACGCCTCCCCGGGCATTCAGATGGCGGCCGAGAGGGCGCCGATCGGCATCCGGAGGTCCTCGAGCATGCGCAGGTCCTCGTCGGGGGACCGCCCGAGCGTCGTCAGGTAGTTGCCGATGATGAGCGCATTGATCCCCGACGTCATGCCCATCGCCTGGAGGTCACGCAGGGTGATCTCGCGGCCGCCCGCGTAGCGAAGGATCGTGGAGGGCAGCGCGAGCCGCAGGAGCGAGATCCAGCGAATGGCGTCCCACGCGCCGACCGGTCGACGGATCTCGAGGGGTGTGCCCGGCCGTGGGTTCAAGAAGTTGACCGGCACCTCACAGGGATCGAGCTCCCGCAGCTCACCCAGGAGCTCCAGCCGCTGGGCGTCGGACTCGCCCATCCCGAGAAGGACCCCGCAGCACAGTTCCATGCCGTGACGCTGCACGAGGCGGCAGGTCTCGGCGCGCTCCTCCCAGGTGTGCGTGGTCACGACCGACGCGAAGAAGGAGCGAGCCGTCTCGATGTTGTGGTTGTACCGGTGGACGCCCGCCGCCGCGAGCCGCCGGGCCTGGGCGTCGGTCAGGATGCCGGCGCTCACTGCAACCTGCAGGCCGGTCTCCGAGGCGACCAGGGGCACGAGCGCCTCCAGGCGCTCGAGGATGCGCTCGTCGGGACCGCGTACGGCGAGCACGATGCAGAACTCGCTTGCGCCGAGGCGGGCCGTCTCGCGCGCCGCCCCCAGCACCTCGCTCGTGTCGAGGAAGGGCGTCGCCTTGACCGGGCTCGAAAAGCGCGACGACTGGGAGCAGAAGTGGCAGTCCTCGGGGCATCCCCCGGTCTTCACCGAGAGGATCCCCTCCACCTCGACGTTGGGCCCCGCCCAGGCCAGGCGGACCTCGTGGGCCAGCGCCGCCAGTGCCACCACCCGGTCCGCAGGCAGCGCCGCGAGCGCCGCCAGCTCGCCGGGCTCGAGCGGGCGACGCTCGTCGAGCAGGGCGCGCTCGGCCTCGGCCATGAGCGCGCGCTCGGCGATGACCGAACCCGAACGCGCGAGGCCGGCTTCACGAAGTCGATCGTTCACGAGCCCACCGTAGCGAGCACGCCGGGACCCGGGAAGTTGGGCCCGCCGGGACGACCCCGGGCTCGGCGGCGCTAGGGCCGGACCTCGTAATAGAGGTTCGCGGGCTCGTCGAAGTCATGGACGGCGAATCGCGTGAACCCGGCCCGGGCCGTCATCATCTCCAAGAGCTCGGGGTGCAGCCCGAGCGTGCCGAGCCCCGCACCGCCGGGCTCCGAGAGGGCCGACGACATGCACGAGGTGATCGAGAATCCGTACATGAGGGCCGCCATCGGGTTGACGAGGTTCCCCCGGGGATCGGGGGTGCAGCGGATGTCTTTCACGAGCCAGGTGCCGTCGGGCTTGAGGGCGCGCCGGATCGCACCGATCGTCTCTTCGGGCCGGGTCATGTCGTGGAGGCAGTCGAGCGTGAGGACGAGGTCGAAGGTCGCCTCGTCGGGCAGCGCGTCGGCACCCGCCTGGTGCAGCTCGACGTTCGAAAGCCCGCTCTCGCCCACCAGCTGGCTCGCCCGCTCGATCGCGTGACGCGAGATGTCGTAGCCACGGAACGAGGAGCCGGGGAACGCGCGGGCGAGGGCGAGCAGCGCGACGCCTGCGCCGCAGCCGATGTCGGCGACCTCACCGCCGTGCTCGAGGCGCTCGACGACGCCGTCGAGGGCGGGAAGGATCCGCGGGACGAGGGCGAGCCGTGTCCAGGGGCCGAGCATGCGCTCGGTGGTGTGCGCCCCCTCGGGACCGCGGCGGTCGTAGGGAAAGCCGCGACCGGTCCTGAACGCTCCTGCGAGGTCCTCGACGTACGCGGGGTCCGGCGGGGGCCCGAACGCGCCTGCCGCGTAGAAGAGGCTGCCCTCGTCGTCGGCCAACACCGCTGCGCCCGCCGGCGTCAGCGTGAAGGTGTCGTCCTCGCCCCAGTGCAGGAGCCGGGCCGCGCCCATCGCGCGCAGCCACTCGAGGAGCCAACGCTCGTCGAGCCCGGTCCCGAGCGCGAGGTCCGCCGCCCCGGTGGGCCCCCGGTCGCGCAGGGCTTGGAACAGGCCGAGTCGGGAGCCGATATGGATGAGCAGCGAGACCAGCTCACCCTGCTTGTAGCTCCAGACCTGGAAGGCGAACAGGCGCAGCTCGTCCTCCGAGGGCGCGGCGGCCGTTGCGCCGTCATCGGCCACTGGCGATGCTCCCTCGGGCGGGTCTGGTTGCTGGTCCTTGCGAGGACATGTGCTTCGCCTCCCCGGCGTCGGCGCCTCTGCCCGCCGCGGTCGAGCCGCGGGCGACGAAAAGCTAGCGCGCCCGCCCGAGGCGTGACCCGACGAGCTGCTGGCGCCCCGGGTGGAGCTCCTCCAAGGGGACCGGGTGGGAGAAGTAATAGCCCTGGCCGACCGATACGCCGAGGGCCTCCAGGACGCGGAGCTCCTCGGCGCGCTCGATGCCCTCGGCCATGACCACCGGCCCGGTCTCAGAGGCGAAGCCGACCAGGGCGGAGGCGAGCGCCCGGCGCACCGGGTCGCGGTCGATGCCGATCGTCACCTCGCGGTCGAGCTTGATGAACTCGGGGCCGAGCCGCGAGATGTGGGCCAGACTGGTCAGCCCGGAGCCGGTGTCGTCGATCGTGAGGCGGGCGCCGGTCGTCCGCAGCGCTTCGATCGCGTGCGCGAGCTCCTCGTAGTTGGGGGCCTCGGAGTGCTCGGTGAGCTCGATGATGATCCGCGAGCCGTCGACCCCCTCGAGCAGCTCGGTGAGCCTCGGGCTCATGAGCGTCGCCGGCCCGACGTTGACCGCCAGCACTGCGCGGGCCCCGAGCCGACCCTGGTAGGAGAGTGCGAGGTTGACGGCTGCGAGCTCGAGCTCGACCCCGAGCCCGACCGCTGTCGCCTCTGCGAACCAGGCGTCCGGGGGTCGCCTGAGGTGGCCGCCGAAGCGGGCCAACGCCTCGTAGCCGACGAGGGCTCCGCTACTCAACTGGACGATCGGCTGGAACACCATGCACAGGGATCCCTCGCGTAGGACTCGCTCGATGCGTTGCCGGGCGATGACCTGCTCGGTGGCGAGCGGGCTGAGCACGTTGGTGACGAACTGTGTCGTGCGTTCGAAGGGTTTGCCGGCCAGCCGATCGGTGGGCGGGGTTTCGAGGATGTTCCTCGCGACCCGGTCGAGGTCGGCTGCCGATGCCACCACCACGCTCACGAATTCTGCGAGCTCGCCAAGCGCTGCCGCGTCGTCGGCGTCGAAGGCGGCCTTGCGCGACGAAGAGACGTTCAGGACCCCGAAGGCGTACCCCTCGCGTGCCAAGGGGATGCACACCGACGACCCGACCCCCATGCGTTGGCAGGCGACCAGGTCCACGCGCGGGTCGGTTGCCGTGTCCTCGCAGATGAGCACCCGGCCCGCCCGCATCGTGGCGCCGCTGAGACTGCCCTCGATCTCGAGGCGGAATCCGACATAGGGCGTGAGCATCCCGGCGCCGCAGACGTAGGTGAGGACGCCCTCCCAGTCGACCAGCGCGATGAGGACACCATCGGCCGAGTCGATCAGGCTCAAGGCCAGCTCGGCCACGCGCTGCATGAGATGCAGCGGATCCCGGTACGGGACTCGGTCGTCCACGGCACTCCCGAAGGCAGAATCTCGGATTCCGATACTACCGTCGGGTCACTAATTGTGAGGGATGGTCGCCCCTCGACCGTGACGGCGCGGCGCCGCGAGTGCACGACTCGGGCCACGACGTCCGACCTTGCTCGCGTGCTTCCGCTCGGCCGGCCGTGGCGGCGGGGGCGGTCTAGATTCGCTGACATGCCATCTGTCGCTGCGAACGGGATCACCCTCGAGTACGACACCGCAGGGGACCCCACCAGCCCCCCGATCCTCCTCGTGATGGGTCTCGGTGCCCAACTGACCGCGTGGGACGACGACTTCGTTGCGCTGCTCGCCGGGCGGGGGTTCTTCGTCATCCGCTACGACAACCGCGACGTCGGCTTGTCGACCTGGTTCGACGAGGCGGGGTTGCCCGATGTCGCCGCCGCGATGGCGGGGGGTGCCGAGGTCCCCTACCTCCTGGCCGACATGGCCGACGATGCGGCGGGGCTGCTCGACGCGCTGGGGATCGAGTCGGCGCACGTCGTCGGGGCCTCGATGGGAGGCATGATCGCCCAGAGCATCGCGATCAGGCATCCCCACAAGGTGCGGACGCTCACCTCGATCATGTCCACGACCGGGGATCAATCCGTGGGCATGCCGCACGACGAGGCCATGGCGCTCCTCCTCGGCCCGCCACCGACCGACCGCGAGGGGGTCATCGAGGCGTCGCTCAGGGGCTGGACGGTGACCGGGTCGCCCGGGTATCCCGTCGACGAGCAGCGGGTGCGCGCGAACGCGGGCGCCGCCTACGACCGCGCCTTTCATCCGGAGGGCACGGCGCGACACCTGGCCGCCATCGTCGCGTCCCCGGACCGGACGCCGGATCTTCGCAACCTCACGATGCCGACCCTCGTCATCCACGGGGAGGCGGACACGCTCGTCGATCCGAGCGGAGGCCGGGCGACGGCCGATGCCGTCCCGGGTGCGAGCCTCTGGATGCTCCCGGGCGTGGGCCACGACCTTCCCGTCGCGCTGCATCAGGAGTTCACCGACCGCCTGGTCGCCCACTTCTCGAGCTGAGTCCTCGCGGTGGCCCGCCTGACGTCGATGTCGCGCTCTGTACGCGACAAGACCGTTCTCGTGACCGGCGCAGGCAGCGGCATGGGTCGCGCCACCGCCCACCTGTTCGCCGACGAAGGCGCGCAGGTCGCGGTGAGCGACATCGTCCCCTCGAGGGTCGACACCGTGGTCGGCGAGATCACCGGTGCGGGCGGCACCGCACAGGGATGGGCCTTCGATGTGGCCGACGCCGGAGAGGTGCACCGGGTCGTGAGCGAGGTGGTTGGCGCGTTCGGGGGACTCGACATCTTGATCAACAACGCCGGTGTCGCCGTGGCGACCCCGATCACCATGAACGACGAGGACTTCGAGTCGGGTTGGCACCGCAGCATCGCGGTCAACCTGACGGCGCAGGTCGGGATGGTCCGAGCGGCACTGCCACATCTGAGGGCAAGTGGTGCCGGCCGGGTGGTGAACATCGCATCGACCGAGGGCATCGTGGCCACGGCTGGACTGCCCGCGTAC
>DAHUZM010000040.1 GCA_027306525.1 Acidimicrobiaceae bacterium | reverse complement strand
ATGACCAGGTTGAACCGGGACGCGGCGCGTGCTGCAGTGGCCGCAGGGAGCCGGGCCGCCACCGACGTGACCGGGTTCGGCCTGCTGGGACACCTCTACAAACTGTGCCGGGCCAGTGGCGTCTCGGCGGTCGTGGAGTCGAGCGCCGTGCCGTACCTCGAAGGGGCGAGGCAATCGCTCGCTGCCGGCTACCTGCCCGGGGGAAGCCGGCGGAACCTGGACTGGGTGCGGCCACACCTCGAGGCGAATGTCAGCGATGAGGAGCTCCTGCTGCTGGCCGACGCCCAGACCTCGGGTGGCCTCCTCGTGGCCGGAGAGGTGCCCGGTGCTCCGGTCGTCGGCGAGCTCCGCCCGCCGGGCGAGGTGGTGATCACGGTCCGATAGGAGCATGGAGGTGTCCGGGCGCCTGGTGGGCCCCCCCGCCTTCAAAGCGGGTGGGACGGGTGATCCCCGTCCGGCGGGTTCGATTCCCGTCCACCTCCGCCGATACGCCGGCGCGGCGCGCCCGTCGGAGCGTCCACTCGGATGTCAGCGTCAGGTCGAGGACCAGGCACCCCGACGAATACCCGCGTCGCGCCTCCGGTCGGAAGGGGTTCATCGCTCGCCCGGTCCTGGTCCGCGCTCGCCGGCGCGAGTGGTCTCCCCACCCACTCGGGCGAGGCGCTCTCTTTGAGGAACGACGGTGTAACGGGGGTCGGCCGCCGAGACGAGCCCGGCATGGAAGATCGCCAGCCGGGTGAGGGCGGAGCCGGCGAACAGGGCAGCACCGCCCGCCGCGGCAGCGAGCCGGCTGCGTCGGCCGGCCACGGCGCCGAGCACCCCGGCGGCCAGCAGCGGGCGGCTGAGGCGGTGGTAGCGCGAGGCCTTGCCCTCGTCGAACGCTTCCGCCGCCAGGCCCATCTCCTTGCGCATCCACTCCCCGGTGGCGAGCTCCGCCGCACCGGACACGGCGCCGAGCAGCCGGGCCGGGCCCGCCTCGGCCACCGGCGAGGCCGCCAGCACCACGCCGGCGGCGGACGAGGCGGCCGAGGCGGCGAAGACGAAGGGCATCTGGCGGTAGCCGTCGTGCCAGGCCGGAACGGCCGTGTTGCAGACGAGCGCCGCCGTGTACGTGGCGACACCGGGCCCGAGGAACGCGGCTCCGGCCGTCGCCAGGCCGCCCACGACGGGGAGGAGTTGGGTCACCTCGCTGGCGGCGGCCAACGTCGTGGCGGGCCCGTAGGCTGCCAGCAACCACGACCCCACGCTCATCGGCGAGGTCGGCTTGAAGGTCCGCAGCATGTTCAAGAATCGACCGCGTCGCCCGAGGTCGTGTACCAGCGCCGCCAGCGAGAGCGCCGCGGCGCCCGAAGCGGTGACCTTGGCCACGCGGGCACTCCTCCTGCGGCCCGTCAACTGGGACACCGCGGCGTACAGCGAGCTGGCGCCGGCCAGACCGCCCAGGAAGAGGTAGCCGGCGATGTCGCGTGACTCCCAGACCGGCCGGTTGATGATCGCCTGGCCGTAGTAGGAGCGGAACTCGGCGTCGGGCACGACGGGGCGCTCGCCGCCCCGCCGTCGCCGAGCCGTCGTCGGAAGGTCGGGGGTGCCGGGGCCGGTGTTGACGCCCGTCGTCGCTTCCCGATCGGGCCGCGCACCCTTCAGGCCGTCGGTGGTCACCTCTGTCCGGTTCATCGTGTCCTCCGGAGGAAGCTGGCGCCGACCAGCCCGGCCAGCAGGACGGCCGCAGACGCGGTGCGGCGCCACATCTGGGGGAGGTCCCTGGTCGTGACCACCGGGTCGGGCGGGAGGCCGTAGACCTCCGGCTCGTCGAGCAGCAGGAAGAAGGCACCGTCGCCGCCCACGCCGTCTTCGGGATCGCGGCCGTAGAGCCGCGCATCGCCGATGCCGGCGTCGTGGAGCTGGGCCAGCCGACGATCGGCCCGCTCGCGCAACTCGTCGAGCACGCCGAACTGGATCGAATTGGTGGGGCAGGCCTTGGCGCACGCCGGCTCCGCGCCCACGCCGAGCCGGTCGTAGCACAGGGTGCACTTCCAGGCCCGGCCGTCACCGCGCCGTTGGTCGATCACCCCGTAGGGACACGCGGGGATGCAGTACCCGCACCCGTTGCAGATGTCCTCTTGAACGACGACGGTCCCGAACTCGGTGCGGAAGAGGGCGCCGGTCGGGCAGACGTCGAGGCAGGCAGCATGAGTGCAGTGTTTGCAGACATCCGACGACATGAGCCAACGCACGGCATGGCCGTCGTCGTCGTCACCTCGGTCGCCGTCACTCGTTGCAGCACCCGTCACCTGGCGGCCGATTCGCTTCTCCTGCTCGATGAAGGCGACGTGACGCCACGTGTCCGCGCCGAGGCCGATGGTGTTGTCGTAGGACATGCCGGTGAACCGGAGCCCGTCTTCGGGCACATGGTTCCACTCCTTGCAGGCGACCTCGCATGCCTTGCACCCGATGCACACCGAGGTGTCCGTGAAGAATCCGACTCTCGGTGGATGGTCCGTCCAACCCGCGGCTGTCGCCGGATCGGCGTCCTCGAGCAGTTGGGCGAATGGGTTAGTGGTCACCGCGCACCTCCATGCCGGTGTCGGACGTGATCCCGGCCCGACGGATGTAGTCCTCGACCAGGTCGTTGGCCGCTGACCCCCGTGGTCGGCGACCGGGACGGATGTCGCCGCTCAAGGCCTTCACCTCCTGGATGTGGCTGTTCGGATCGAGCGAGATAGCCGTCAACTCGTTGGCCGAATCCCCCTTGGAGTAGCCGTTGGTCCCCCAGTGGTACGGGAGGCCGATCTGATGGACGAGCCTTCCCTGCACGAGCAGTGGCGCCATGCGCTCGGTGACCATGACCCGGGCTTCGATCACGCCCCGTGCGGTGATGATGGTTGCCCAGCCGCGATGAACGAGCTCTCGCTCCTCGGCCAGTTCGGGCGATACTTCGCAGAACATCTCCGGCTGGAGCTCGGAGAGGTACGGCTGCCAGCGGGACATCCCGCCTGCGGTGTGATGCTCGGTCAGTCGGTAGGTGGTGATGGGATAGGGGAAGGCCTCCGAGCCCCGGGTTCCCGGGTTCGGGTGGTACCGGTTGTGACGCCGGGCGAAGACCTGGCGGACAGGATTCCGCTGCTGGTCGTAGAGAAGGTTCTCGAAGGGCGAGTCCTGGGGCTCGTAGTGCGTGGGCAGCGGTCCGTCCGTCAGACCGGCCGGCGCGTACAGCCAGGCCTTGCCGTCCGCCTGCATGACGAAGGCGTCCTCGCCGGACAAGGCCTCGGCGCCGCGCGAGCCGGCGGGTGGGCGGTGCCACGGTGACTTCGACGGGTCGAAGTCGGGAACGTCGTGGCCGACCCACTTGCTCTGCTCCTCGTCCCACCAGACGTAGGCCTTGCGCTGGCTCCACGGCTTGCCGTTCTCGTCGGCCGAAGCTCGGTTGTAGATGATGCGGCGGTTCGCCGGCCAGGCCCAGCCCCACTCGGGGGCCACCGAGCTCTGCTCCCGGGCCGGCTTGCGCCGGGCCGCCTGATTCGTCCCGTCGGTGAAGACACCGCAGTAGATCCAGCAGCCGCAGACGGTGGAACCGTCCGCGTTGAGCTGTTCGTACGAAGCGAGCGGCCGGCCGTCGGCATCCCAACCGTTGATCTCTGCCAAGACCGCGTCCGCCGACGGTTCTGCGACGGTGCCCTCGGTGGGGTAGTCCCACTGAAGATCGAGCAGCGGTGCGTCCATCTCGTCGGTGGAACCGGACAGCTTCTCCCGGATGACGCGGCCGAGGTGGTAGTAGAACCAGAGTTCACTGCGGGCATCCCCGGCCGGTTCGACGGCTGCATGGTGCCACTGCAGCATGCGCTGCGTGTTCGTGAAGCTCCCGTTCTTCTCGGTATGGGCTGCAGCCGGGAAGAAGAAGACCTCGGTCGCGATGTCCTGGGTCCGCAATTCCCCGCTCTCGATCTCAGGACCGTCCTTCCACCAGGTAGCCGACTCGATCAGACCGAAGTCACGTACCACCAGCCAATCGAGATTGGCCATGCCCAAGCGCTGCATCTTGGCGTTGGCCGAGCCGACAGCCGGGTTCTCGCCCACCACGAAGTAGCCCTTGCACTTCCCGTCGAGCTGGGCCATGACCGTCTCGTAGGTGCTGTGGCTTCCTGTGAGCTTCGGGAGGTAGTCGAAGCAGAAGTCGTTCTCTTCGGTGGCTGCCGGTCCCCACCACGCCTTGAGCAGGCTCACGAGGTATCCCTTCATGTCCGACCAGTAGCCCTTGTCGGTGGAGACACCCTTCAGGAAGGCCTCGAGGTCGTCGTCTTGGTGCGCGTGCGGCATCGGTATGTAGCCCGGGAGCAAGTTGTAAAGGGTGGGAATGTCCGTTGAACCCTGGATGCTGGCATGACCGCGCATCGCCATGATCCCGCCACCGGGTCGACCGATGTTGCCCAGCAAGAGCTGCAGAATCGCCGCGGTACGGATGTACTGCACGCCGACGCTGTGCTGCGTCCATCCGACGGCATATGCGATGGCCGACGTCCGCTCGCGCCCCGAATTGTCCACAAGGGTCTGGCACACCTTCACAAAGAGGTCGCGAGGTACCCCGCAGACCTGTTCCACCATCTCCGGTGTGTACCGGGCGAAGTGGCGCTTCACGATCTGGAAGACGCAGCGCGGGTGTTGCATCGTCTCGTCGCGGACGGCGTTCGGATGGGCTGCGGCACCGCCCGAACCGTGGGACTCGCCTCGCCCCGAGCTGGCCACACTGGGCCGGTGTCCGGAGCTCTTCTCCCCGCCCTCTTCCTCGTTGCGTTCCTCGTAGAGCTGCTCGCGTTGACCCGACGCTGCCCCGACCTCTTCGCCTTCGTACTGCCAGGTCAGCGGATCGTAACTCCGCTGCTCCTCGTCGAGACCGGAGAAAATGCCGCCGAGATCCTCGGTGTCCTTGAAGTCCTCGCTGACCAATGACGGCCCGTTCGTGAAGAGGCGAACGTAGTCCTCGAAATACGCCTCGTGTTCCACGACGTAGTTGATGATGCCGCCGAGAAAGGCGATGTCGCTCCCCACGCGGAGTGGGACGTGGATGTCTGCGAGCGCGCTGGTGCGCGTGTAGCGAGGATCCACATGGATCAACGTTGCTCCGCGCGCCTTCGCTTCCATGATCCATTGGAACCCGACCGGATGGCACTCAGCGAGGTTGGACCCCTCGATGAGGATGCAGTCCGAATTCTGCCAGTCCTGCTGGAAGCTGGTGGCGCCGCCTCTCCCGAACGAAGTCCCCAAACTGGGGACGGTGGCCGAGTGTCATATGCGAGCCTGGTTCTCAATCTGGATGGCACCGAGAGCGGTGTAGAGCTTCTTCATCAGATAGTTCTCTTCGTTGTCCAGCGTCGCCCCTCCCAGGCTGGCGATGCCCATGGTCCGCCGGACTCTCTTGCCCTCAACGTCCCACTGCCAGAATTCACGCCGGGTGCGGAGGACCCGTTCGGCGACCATGTCCATGGCGGTGTCGAGATCGATCACTTCCCAGTCGCTGGCGTAAGGAGCGCGGTAGAGGACCTCGAGACGGCGGGTCTCCCCGGTGGTCAGCTGGAGACTGGCCGAACCCTTGGGGCAGAGCCTGCCTCGGCTGACGGGGGAGTCGGGATCGCCCTCGATGTGGACGACCCGCTCGTCCTTCACGAAGACGTTCTGACCGCAGCCGACCGCACAGTAGGGGCAGACCGATTTGACCACTTTGTCGGCCTCCGCCGTACGCGGCCGCAACCTGGCCGTCCGTGGTGACCGTGCCGCTGCTCCGCGTCCCGCGGGATCGATGCCTCTGAGCTGGCGCAGCACTGGCCACTGCTTTGCATCCATCACCGACCCTGCCCTTCTTCCGTCTCCTTCTTCGCCCGACGGGCGCGCTGCATGTCCTGGGATGCCCTGCCCTTGCGATCGGCAGGCCGGTCGCCAACGACGTCACGCACCCGGTCCACCGCGGCTGCCGTTGCCCCCGCCATTCTGACGGCGGGTGCGGGGCCGGTCGGAGCATGCCGGTGCGGTCGCGTCGGCGCTCGCCTCTTGCCCTTCAAGATCTTCTCGCCGAGCGTTCGGCGCTCCTCGACGGGCATGGTCTCGACGATGCGAAGGAGGACCTGGTCCTCGAATGCCACGTGGCGACGGCATGCCGTATCGAGCTTGACGACGAGCTGGTCGAACTCGTCCTCGGATGCGTGGGCCTCACCGAGGTCGGTGAGAAGGTTCTTTCCCTCCTGTTCTTGGGCGAGTGCATAGTCCGCCACGTCATCCCCGTTGCTGAGGAGGCTTCGAACCGTCGGCCAGAGGTGTTCTTCCTCGGATGCCTCGTGCTGGGAGAGCGAAATCGTGACCAGATCGACCAGGGAGGCCCGTCGGGAAAGGTGGACCTCGGTACCACCAGAGGACACACCGGGAATCGTCTTCAGCTGCTTCAGCATGTTGGTGACCTGGTCGTGGTCCCGCGTGAGGACGGTTGCGACATCGGTCTCTTCGGGGTCGACCACCTCCCCGGGTTCCGCATCCCGGACAAGTGCAGCACGCTGCATCTCGGAGTCGCTGAGTGCAATGCCTCGCATCCATTCCAGGACATGGTCCTTGGACGTCGGGTTCTCGGGTGGGCTGGAGCCGTACGCCAGATCCTGGGTGCTGCCCTCGATGGCCCCGGCACGATCGAGGTCCTCCGTGGTGATGGCGTCGCCCCCGTCGGCGGGGATCCCCGTGGCGATCAAGAAGGCTTCACCAGGCGAGACGCCGAGCGACTGACCGACTGCCCGGTAGTCGCCGGTCGATTCCAGCAAGGCGAGGACTTGTTCGCGGGTGGGCATGGTCTCCTCGCGTGACGGTCAACAGATGGTTCGTCGATACCCACCGGAACCCGCCGCAAACCGGCGGTCTCCCGTCGTCCCGGGACGGGGCGAGCCTGCTCGAGCGCGACGACTACCGCTCCTGTGCCTGATCCCGTCGCTCGGCAGACCGGTGACGAGCTCGACCGTCCCCGTCCACGTCCCCCGCGCCGGCGAACTCCCCGTCCAGGTCGCCCTGGCCGTTCGCCCGGCTACCGGGTGGATCCTTGACCGGTGACGGCACGAGGGATGCGGGCACGGGGATCGGCTCAGGGTCCTCGAGGCAAGCGGTGGGTTCTTCGACCTTCAACTCGTAGCCTCCCCTCGGAGAGGGCACCACCACAGCCGGCTGGCGGGTGACCCTGGGCACGGTGGTGCGCTCCAGGTCGTGGCACAGGAGCCACGCGACCGTGCCGGCGACGAACGGCAGCACCACCACGGCGATCTGCAGCGTCATGACCACGTCCGGCAACGAGATGTGGAAGAAATTGGCCAGTACGTCATCGGTCCCGGCGACGGTCAACAACCCGTAGAAGGTCACGGCTCCCACGCCGACGGCAGTGTGGACGGGGCGCCGGCGCGGCGGGATCAGCAACTGCAGAGGACGCTGCCCCGGAACGAGCCGCCGCTCGACCGCCGGCAAGAGGTACATGCCCAAGAAGGTGAGGGCGGGCATGAGGACAGCCGGGATGAAGACGACCGCGACGAACGTGTGACCCAGTCCACTGATCTCCCAATTGGGCATGAGGCGTAGCGCGCCCTCGAGCCACAACATGTACCAGTCGGGCTGGGCCGCGTCGCTGGCATGGCTGGCCGCGTAAGGGCCGAACTGCCAGATCGGATCGATCTGGAAGAAGGCTCCCATGAGGCCCAGCACCCCCGCGACCATGAGCATCAACCCCGCTGACTTCGCGGCGAAGTTCGGCCACAGCGGATGACCCACGACGTTCCGGTATGTGCGGTGCTTTCCCGGCCATTGAGTGTGCTTCTGGCGCATCACCAGCATGAGGTGAGCTCCGAGCAGGCCGATGATGAGGAGCGGGATGATGAGGACGTGCACGATGAAGAAGCGTGGAATGAAGACGGACTCCCTCGGATAGGGGCCACCGAAGATGAAGAACACGAGGTAACTGCCGACGAAGGGGATCGACTCCATGATCGAGTACCCGATTCGTACGCCCGATCCCGACATGAGATCGTCCGGCATGGAATACCCGAGGTACCCGTTGAATATGGCGAGCAGGAGCATTGAGGTCCCGATCACCCAGTTGGTGTCACGCGGGCGCCGATAGGCCGAGGTGAAGAAGATCCGCAACATGTGCACGATGATGGAGCCGATGAAGACATCAGCGGCCCAGTGATGCATCTGGCGTACGAGCAGGCCGGCACGGACGCCGAAGGAGATGTGCATCGTGGAGGCATACGAGTCGGTCATCTGCTGACCGTCCAGGGGTCGGTACACGCCGTGATAGATGAGCTTGCTCCCTGAGGGCACGTAGTAAAGGGTGAGAAAGATGCCTGTCGCCACGAGCACGATGAACGAGTACATGGCGAGCTCACCCAGCATGAAGCTCCAATGGTCCGGAAAGATGTGGTCGAGGACCTTGCGCCCCCCTTTGGCAATGCCGACCCTGTCGTCGAGTTCGCCGACGGCGCGCTCGGCAGCTTGTGCGGGCGACGGCACTGACCGAAGCGTGGCGCGCAGGCGTCGGGCCGGGTGGGGGATCGCGGCGCGAACTCGCGCGACGGGATGAGGAATCTGGCCGGACAACGTCCGTCTCACTGTTCCGCGCGGCCCGGCCACGAGGACCTCTCAGCCTGAATCAGCGCCGGTCTTCGGCCGGTGGCGCGTCTGCTGGCACCTGCTTCGGATACCCGGGCCCGCTTACGTTCAATCTCGGTCCCTCGCCGATTCGGGATACCGCGGGCAGCACTCCGCCGCGGGGACTCCCGTTTTTGCCGCAGATGTGCGGGGTAAGACCCGAGCACTACCGAGCGGCGAGAGACCGGACCCCCTTCCCGTGCCCTACCGGCCCACCTTCGACAGCGAATTCGCACTCGAGCTGATCATCGCCGCCGTGATCTTCGGCATCGTGGTGTTGCTCATGGTCTACGCCTTGCTGCAGTCGCGCAGGCGAACCGAGCCGTCGCAGCGCTCCGAGGCGAAGGGGCTCGAGCGGACGTACGTGCTCGTGCTGATCGGCCTCGCCGGGTTCATCCTCTCGACCAGCCTCATCTCGAACGCGGACGTGCAACCGTCTCGCGCAGCGGACGGCCCGAAGCCGCTGGTGGTACAGGTGAACGCCTTCCAGTGGTGCTGGCGCTTCACATATCCGACCCGGCACATCGTCGTAACCGGCACGTGCATACAGGGTCACGATCTCCCGACACTCGTGGTACCAACCGGACGACCGGTGAGGATCCACCTGACCTCGGACGACGTGGTGCACGAGTGGTGGGTGCCCCACCTCCGCTACAAGGAGGAGGCGTTCCCGAACTGGAC
The DNA here is from genome assembly GCA_027306525.1 of Acidimicrobiaceae bacterium. GTDB lineage: Bacteria > Actinomycetota > Acidimicrobiia > Acidimicrobiales > RAAP-2 > Palsa-461. Next base: position 9,268 of record DAHUZM010000040.1, on the reverse strand, counting down.
CAACACGTTCCAGTTCACCCTCAGCTCGAAGGGCGATTGGATCGGGCGCTGCTCGGAGTTCTGCGGCCTCTTCCACAGCTTCATGGACTTCCACCTCGAAGCGGTCAGCCCGCAGCAGTACCGGCAGTGGTCATCCCAACATGCCGGGACGACCCTCACGTGAGACCGGTCGTGACCTGCCCCGCTCCCGGACCGGCTCAATGACCGCCATCACCCGAGAGCCGGGGGACCCGGGGGATTCCTTCGAGCCGCGTGACGTCGAGCCACTCCCGCCCGGAGAGATCGCAGCGGCTCGATTCGAGCGGGACAAAGGCCTGCTGGCGTGGGTCACCAGCACGGACCACAAGCGCATCGGCATCCTCACCATGGCGACCTCGCTCGTGTTCCTCTGCACCTTCGGCATCTTGGCCCTCATCATGCGGACCCAATTGGCGCAGCCCAATGGCAAGGTGATCTCACCTGGCGCCTACAACGAGCTCTTCACACTCCACGGCTCGGGGATGATCTTCCTCGTTCTCACCCCGCTCGCCATCGGCTTGTGCCTGTACCTCGTCCCGCTCCAGATCGGTGCTCCCATGGTGGCTGCCCCGCGGCTGTGCCTCTTCTCCTACTGGCTCTATGTCGCCGGAGCGATCGTCTTCCTCCTTTCCGCCACGACGGTCACAGCACCTCCTGATGCAGGTTGGTACGCCTACATGCCGCTGTCCGACGGGCAGTACACACCGGGTGTTGGCATGAGCCTCTGGATCCTCGCCTCGATGCTGGCGGTGGGCGCGATGATGCTCATGGCCGGCGCCGTCCTCTGGACAGCGCTCCGCATGCGGGCTCCGGGCATGTCCCTGATGCGGATGTCGGTCTTCACGTGGTCGGCTGTGGTCACGTGCCTCATGACGGTCGCCTCCTTCCCGTCGCTCATCGGAGCCATGGGACTGCAGTGGGTCGGTCGAGTCGATCCGAACCTCTTCACCCACGACTCCTGGGACATCGCCTACCAGTATCTGTTCTGGTTCTACGGCCACCCAGTCGTCTACGTGATGTTCTTCCCCTTCGTCGGTTGCGTCGCGGAGGTGCTCGCTGCGTTCACGGGCCGCAAATACTTCGGCTACTCGTTCACCGTCTACGCGCTCCTCGCTTTCGCGGCCGGATCCATGGCGGTGTTCGGTCACCACACGTTCACGACCGGCCAGACCGCCAACGACTACTTCTCGGTGACCTCCATCATGCTCAGTGTCCCTGCCGGGGTCGAGTACTTCGGTTTCCTGGGCACACTCATGGGAGGACGGATCCGCGCCACGGTTCCCATGCTGTTCGCGTTGGCCTTCATTCCCCAATTCCTGATCGGGGGCCTGACCGGCATCATGCTTGCAACGCCCGTGCTCGACTATCACTTCCACGGAAGCTATTTCGTGGTGGCGCACTTCCATTACACCCTGTTCGCCGGCAGCCTCTTCGGTGCCTTCGCCGGTCTGTACTACTGGTTTCCGAAGGCGACCGGGATCGTGCTGAGTGAGCCACTCGGACGTCTCAACTTCGTGCTGATGGTCATCGGCACCAACGTGACGTTCTTGCCCATGTTCTTCTACGGGTTCGACGGACTGCCGCGCCGTGTGGCGACCTACCCCGCGGGTGCGGGTTTCGGGACGCTCAATCTCATCTCGACCGTCGGCGCCTTCATCATCGGTCTCAGCGTGATGGTGTTCGTCTTCAACCTGGCTCGTTCGGCCATCCTGCGTCGTCCTGCCGGTGACGATCCGTGGGGCGCCGGCCAGACTCTCGAGTGGGCGACATCGTCTCCGCCGCCACGGTTCAATTTCGACGGTGCCCATCCCATACCGCCCATCAAGAGCCATGCGCCCCTCCTCGACCTGCGCCAGCGCTCCGGGGCCTCGAGCGGGTGAACCCTCACGCCGGTGCCGTCGTCCCTGCCGGTTGGGGGGCGTACAACGGCCTCTGGCTCGTCGTCATGGCGGGAATGGGCGGGAGTGCCGTCAACCTGTGGCTCTACACGGGTGCCGTCACGATCACGATGCTCTTCGCGTGCTGTCTGGTGCTGTCACGATGGCGTCATCAGCTCGAAGCGAGCCGCTATCCCGTCGGGCTGCGCGGGGAGGCATCGGGCATCGCCGCCGGCGGGATCGCGATAGTCGGCCTGGGCTTCGTCTTCGGCGCTTGGTTCTTCCCACTCGGTGGAGCGTTCGTGCTCTGGGGAACCGCCCTGGTGCTGGTGGACAACAGGAGTCGTCACCCCAGGCCATCCTGAGGCACCTCCCCGACCGGGCGGACGGCGAGCGCGTAATCGAGGCGACGTGCCGCCCTCTCGTCTTGAACCATCCAGCGGTGGAACAAGACGACGAGCGACGAGCCGCTGAGCGCCATGCTCATGATCCAGAACACCTGTCCCGCAGTGTGGACCTGGGTCAGGGTCTCGCCGGCACTGAGCGGACGCGGCCAGAGCACCAGCGCCAGGCCCAGGGCTGCCTCGGCCGGCATTCCGGCCACGACGGCCGCCATGCGGCGGGGCGCGCCGAGTCGGCGCCCAGGCGAGTCAGGCCCGAGGGTGCCGGTCCAGAACAGGAGCCCGAGCGTGAAGAAGCAGGCGTGGCACAGCTCGTGCACGGTGTTGGAGTGCACGCTCAGCGCGTACATGCCCGTCAGGAAGTAGGCGGGCATGGAGGCGTAGTACAGGAGAGCACCGGGCACGCCGGTCAGCGCGACGAGGGCACGGCTGTTCGTCAACCGCACGACGGCGCGCTGGGTGCGCCGCGATCCGGCCTGCGCCAGGAGCACCAGCGGCTGGCCGAGCACGAAGAGCGGGGCCGCCACCATCATCACCAGAACGTGTTGCACGACGTGCAGAGGGGGGTTGACATCGTCGTAGGCGGCCAGGCCGGACCCCAGTGCCACGAACAGCGCCAGGGACCCAGCGGCAAAGGCGGCCACACGCGCCTGGGGCCAACGATGCCCCCGACGCCGCAGCCGAACCAGGCCGGCGCCGTACACCAGCAGCGCTCCGGCCAGGAGGGCGTCGAGTGACAGGGCGAGGGGGTCGGTCCGGAATCCCCCCAGGAGCACCGGCCAGCGCACGGGACCCGGTCCGGTCCCGACGACGGCGACCGCTGCAACGTGGGCGTCCAATGCGGTCAGCCTCCGTGCCGGAGAGCCGGTATCGGCGGGATCAGGCCGACCACGGGAGCGGCCGGCTCTTCCTCTCGGCTTCCATGGTCACGCCCGTACCCACGCGGCGACGATTCAGACACGGAGTCTGGGGGTAGAGCCGCCACGTGAATATGAGCGCAGAGCAGAGTCTGTGCCGCGTCGCCGGGGCCGGGCCGGCCCCGAGCCCGACCGGTCCGGCCGGGGTGGAGTGAGCGAACAGACAGACCTCGTCGTGGCACGCGCCAAACCGGCCGAGAGGACGTGGGTGACCGAGGTGGACACGACCGGCCGCAGGCGCAAGCCGGACCAGGTCGTCGGCGAGGAGCCACTCGAGATCCGCGTGATCTGGCCGGACCACGGGCCCGAGACACTGGCGGTCACGATGCGGACACCGGGTCACGATTTCGAGCTCGCGACGGGGTTCCTCCTCTCCGAGGGTGTCGTGAGCGACCCCGGTGATGTGCGAGCGGTGCGGTACTGCGACCTGCCCGTCGACGATGCTCAGCGCTACAACGTCGTGACCGTCCATCTCGGCACGGTTCCCGAGCTCGAAAGCCGACGGCGGACGTCGACGGTGACATCGAGTTGTGGGATTTGTGGCACCACCTCGCTTGAAGCACTGGCCGACCGTTGTGTGTCCGTAACAGCCGCGCCGATGCTCGACGCGGCCATGCTCCTCCGGTTGCCCGAGCGCCTGCGGGAGGGACAACGCATCTTCGACAGCACGGGCGGCGCGCACGCTGCGGGCCTCTTTTCCGCAGAAGGCGAACGACTCTTGGTGCGTGAGGACGTCGGTCGACACAACGCGGTCGACAAACTGGTCGGGTGGGCGGCGTTGGACCGACGCCTACCGATGAATGAGGTTGTTCTCGTGGTCTCCGGCCGTGTGAGCTTCGAGGTCGTCCAGAAGGCTGCCGTTGCCGGCATCCCGGCGGTGGTGGCGGTGTCTGCCCCCACCAGTCTGGCCGTGCACACGGCCCGACGCATCGGCATGATCCTTGTCGCGTTCGTCAGGAAGGGCCGGGCGAACATCTACGCGGGCGCCGAACGGATCATGGCCGGTGATCTCGCGGAGACACCCGTGTGATCCCGGCCACGGGCGCGGATAGCCTCGGCGCGGTGCACGGCCCGTCTCACCGAGGGAGCTCCCGCACAGCTCGTGGCGTGGCGGGCATTCTTCTGACGGGCGGACAGAGCCGCCGGATGGGCACCGACAAGGCGACACTGCTGGTCTCCGGGGAGAACCTCTCAGCCCGGCTCGGTCGTTTGCTCGCCGCGGTAACGCAGGTCGCAATTGAGGTAGGGCCCGGTTCCTCCGGCCTCTCCGCGGTGCAGGAGGATCCGCCGGGGGGTGGTCCGCTCGCCGCCCTCGTTGCCGGCCTGCGTGCACTCGAGGAGGACGAGGGCTGGCGGGGCCCAGCGGTTGTGCTCTCCTGCGATCTTCCCCTGCTGGACCTCGACGCCCTCGACGTCCTCGCCCGATGGCCGGGCCAGAACACCGTCGCACCTGTCCTCCGCGGCCGGGTGCAGCCGTTGTGTGCGCGTTGGAGCCGGTATCACCTTCTCGAGGCGTCCGCACGCCTGGCCACGGGAGCGCGGTCGTTCGGAGAGCTACCTTCTGGCCCGACGTCCACACTTCTGCCCGAGACCAATCTCAGCTCGCACCTACGGCGCGCCTTCAGCGACGCCGACACGCCCGAGCAACTTGCAGCGCTCTTGGCCGGGGCTGGTCGTTGCCCGAGCTGACACCCCGGGTAGGGCGGAACCGGTGACATCCCCGACCCCGGTGTCCGTCCACAGGCGCTCGCACCTGAGTCCCACGCTCGAGGTGCCGACCTCGGGGCCACTCGTCGATCGCCTGGGACGCGTGCATCGCGATCTGCGCCTGTCGGTGACGGACCGTTGTGATCTGCGCTGCGTCTACTGCATGCCCGAGGACGGCATGGTGTTCCGTCCCCACAGCGAGCTCCTCAGCCTGTCCGAGCTGACGCGTGTCGCCGCGGTGGCTCGCAGGCTCGGGGTGCGCTCGGTCCGGCTCACCGGAGGGGAGCCTCTGCTTCGGCGGGGTCTCGCGCGATTGGTGGCAGCGCTGCGTGCCCTGCGCTTTGACGACATCGCCATGACCACCAATGGCATGACGCTGGCCCGCCATGCGCAGTCGTTGGCCGACGCCGGGCTCCACCGCGTCAACGTCAGCTGCGACACTCTGAGGCCCGAACGCTTTTCCCGCATCCGGAGGCGAGGCGACCTCGGAACCGTCCTGCGCGCCATGGAGGCGGCCGAGCGGGCGGGCTTGTCCCCCCTGAAGGTCAACGTCGTCCTGGTTGCGGGCCGCAATGACGACGAAATCATCGATTTCGCGCGATTCGCCCGTGCTACCGGACGGACGGTGCGGTTCATTGAGTTCATGCCGCTCGACCACGAGGAGGACTGGAGCGAGAGTGCCGTCGTTCCCGGCGCACGGGTGCTCGAAGAGATCGGTGCGGTCTTCCCGCTCCGGGCCGACCAGGGTCGTGGCAGCGCGCCTGCCGAGCGGTACTCCTTCGCCGATGGTTCACCCGGGGCGATCGGCATCGTCCGCAGCGTTACCGAGCCCTTCTGCGGCGACTGCGACCGGCTTCGCGTGACGGCGGACGGGATGGTTCGGAACTGCCTGTTCTCCGACGACGAGCGTTCCCTGGCGCCAGCGCTGCTCGGTTCCGACGAGGATGTTGCACTGGTCCTCCGGCAGGCGGTCTGGGCCAAGCGGGCTGCCTTCGGCCGGGACTCGGCCGAACCGGTCATGCTCCGCCCCCGGCGCTCCATGTCCATGATCGGAGGATGACCGATTAGCACTGTGCGCCCCGTCGCGACGAAAGAGGCGGGCGAGGCGGCGGTCGTTCCTTCCACCGTTTCCGGCACCCGGAGGAAGACCGCCACCCGCCCGCCTCACGTCATCTGCGGTACGGGATCGTTGAACGGTTACTGGCCAACTTTGACGCCAGGCATCCCCAAGGGGTACTCGATCGGGTCCATGATCGGCCGACCCGGGATGTTGGCATCCTTCTTGAACTTGCCCAGCGGAAGAATCGTCCGCCCGTACGTCTCTGCAGCCAGCAGCGCGGTTGCCGTGTAGACCGCGGCCCCCGCCGATGCCACCAGCACCCAGCCACCGGCATGCTGAACCCCGGAATTGCCCGAGAGGAAGGCAGCGGCCAGGAGGCAGGACCCAGCGGAGAGGAGTCCCAGCGTCGTGAACAGCCCGAGATTCTTGGCGATCGCGACGAAGGCGCCAATACCGGTGAGCAGGCCGAGCATCACGAACCACATCCCGAAGGCGGGGAAGTACGTGCTCGACCCAATCGGCAGCGCCAAGGCCTTCGTGCCGACCAGCAGCCACAAGATGCCGTAGGCGATCCAGAACGAGCCCCACATACCGTGCATGGCCGTCGCCAGGGTGTCACGGGCCTTGTAGGACCACATCCCCGCCAGGAATTGCGCGATACCACCGAAGGCCAAGGCGAACGGCGCAAAGTACATTGCCGACGTCGAGTTCCCGTACCAACCGGCAAGGTTGCCGGCCACGATCAACGTGGCGGCCGCGAACCCGAAGAGCCCGAGCACCGATGGCGCCGACACAGGGGTCAGGACGATTCGGGCCCTGGAATCCCAGACCTCGTGCTCCGGGCCGAAGGTTCCGTTCCCCCTCGCCCTGTTTGTTCTCTCTGCCCTCAGACCGGCAGGTCCGCCGATCTCGGGTGCATCCATTGCACTCATATAGACGTTCTCCTCATCGTGTCTTGGTCATTTCTGTGCCCCTCGAATGCGCTCTTGAATTGGCGGTACCCACGAAAGGGCCGGGCAAACGACTGAGACCACCACAGCACGGGGTATGGGACGAGGCGTGCGTCGAGGACCTCTCGCGGACAGCTATCCGGGCGCGGTGGGTCTCGTCGTCTTCTCGTTGATTCCCTACTTGGCGCTCACCGCTGCTGTCTTCCCACTGGCGCAGCTAATCGCAAAGAGCGTCGGCCTTTCCCCGCAAGCCTTCGACATCACCATTGCACTCTCGACAGGTGCCTATGCACTCGGCACGGTGTTGGCGGTCCAGGTGACCGTGCACCTTCCGGCCCGTCGGGCTCTGGTGATCTACGAGGTCGTTTTCGTGGCGGCATCGGTCCTGTCGGCATGGGCGCCAACCGGCATCGTGTTCGCCATCGGTTTCGTCACCCAGGGACTGTGTACCAGTCTCATGCTCATTGCCGCGGTGCCGCCACTTGTCACGCGATGGCCGGCGAAGAAGATGCCGGTCACCGGGGGAATCATGAACCTGTGCATCTTCGGTGCGGTGGCTGTCGGACCCACCGTGGGCGCGACCTTCGGCGTTTTGCAGGTCTGGCGGCCTCTGTTCATCATCGTGGCCTGCCTGGCGGCGCTAGCACTGCTCTTCTCGCTGCTGACCTTCGAGGACGAGGGTGCCAAGGATCGTGACGCCCCGTGGGATGTGGTCGCCGTGGTGCTGGCCTCGGTGGGATGCGCGGCTGCCTTCTATGGTGCGGGCTCACTGCAGGCCGCGGCTGCAGTGAGCCCCGAGGCGTTGGTGGCGCTGCTCGCCGGTTTCGCGGCGTTGGTCGCGTTGGTCGTGTACCAGGCCGCATCCCGCAACCCCCTCATGCCCGTTCGCTCTGCATCCACGTCGGTTCCGCTCAGTGGGCTGTGCATCGCCCTGAGCGCGAGCGCGGCGGCGTTCGGCATGATGGAGCTCGCGCTCGAAGCTCTCAAGAGCAGCGGGACCCCAGGGCAGGTGGCCCTCGTCTTTCTTCCCGAGTTCGGCGGAGCCATCGTCGTCGCCGGCGTGTTCATGATCCTCTTCCGGACGCGGTTCACCCCGGTGCTGGCTCTGGCCGGCCTCCTGGCGGTTCTCGCAGCGGGGGTCGTGCTCATCGTCTCGCTGCCGAGGCTCGGTCCGGGAGTTGCGGTGGCGGCCGGCCTGCTCGGCCTGGGTGTCGCTGCGTCGGTTTCACCGGCGCTCTTCATGGTCGGATTCTCGCTCCGATCGAGCCTGCTCCAGCGGGTGTTCGCCATGATCGAGCTGATGCGGGGAGTGACGGCCTTTTTGGTGGCGCCGATCCTTCTCTTTCTCGCAGCAGTGCTGGCACCTCAGCCGAACACGGGCATCGATGATTCGCTTTGGATCTGCGTCGCCCTGGCCGGAGGCGGGTTCCTCGGTGGTGGGGCACTGTTCGTCCTGGGCAAGGGCAGACTCGAGGCGCCAGATCTCGACCGTTGGCAGGAAGAGGACGAGCCCGCGTGGCAGTCGCCGTCATTTCGCGGAGGGCACGACAGGCTCAGGCTTGTCGCGCCTCGATCCTGGACCGCGGGCACCGGGGTCGGCGCCGGCGACGGTGCCTCGGCCTCGGGGCGAATTCGTCGTATCGAGACCGTTCCCGAGAGCGCGGAAGAGCACGACAGCCGTGGCGGCGGCACACCGCGCGTGGGGTCAGGAGAGCACTGACTTGGCGAGGGCCATCCACCCCTCTGACCCGCCGGGCACAAGCGGCACCGATCCGCTGGCGTGTCAGGAGCCGAAGTTGGAGCGACGGGACTGAGCCGAAGGATGGTGGGTACTGAACGGGGAGAACTCCACTCGAACCTCGGGGGTACCGAATGTCTGGAACGGCACTACTCGACACATCCGATTCCGCGCCGCGGTCGCGCACCTCGCAAGGCGAGCAGGACCGGCAAGAGACAGCTGTGACGGCTCAGGAGCCGATATCGCGGCCGGCCGAGCGGATCGCCGGAGCTCCGGTGTACCGGCGACCCCCCGGCAGCTACGAGGCGAACCCTGGCTGTTTCGTGCGCCCGCTCGGGCTGACGGCCACGGGGGCTGTCGCCGTAGTGGCGGTGTTCCACCGGTTGCGCCAGCGCCGTACTCGTTGACAAACCGCGCCGCGCCCGGATCAGGGTTGCAGCAGTCTACGCATGGTGCGGTGTCGGGGTGCCAGGTGGCAGTGGAAAGACCGGCTTCGCCCTCGTGTTCGCACTCTTGAAGCAGTTGAACACATTCTGTCCCTTGTTGAAGACCGGCTTGTACTGCGTACCCTTGGCCACGATGTACGCAACGCAGTACGGG
>DAHUZM010000014.1 GCA_027306525.1 Acidimicrobiaceae bacterium | reverse complement strand
CCCGCGGAGACGAGCGGGAACGGGTTGCGCTGCGTGGCTCAGGCGGCGGTCGAGGCTGGCCTCGTCCCAGCCGGACGCTTCACGGTCGCCACCGGCGCGGGGGTGGTGCGCGTCGAGTATCGACCCGGAGAGCCCGGGACCCCGGGCCATGCCGAGGTCGAGCTGGCGAGCGTGCGCCTGGTGGGCGAGCCCGCCAGCGTCGACGGGCACCCGATCCAGCGAGCCGACACGGGCAACCCCCACCTCGTCGTGCGCTGCGAGGACCCCGCGGCCATCGACGTGGCGCAGGTGGGCGCCGAGTTGGCGTCCCGGTTCCCAGAGGGCATCAACGTGGAGTTCGTGGCTCCGGGCCCCGGAGACGACGAGCTCACCATGCGGGTCTTCGAACGTGGCGTCGGCGAGACGTGGGCATGCGGCAGCGGCAGCTGCGCGGCGGCCGCCGTTGCCCACGCGTGGGGACTGGTTGCCACGAACGTGCGCGTCCGGAACCCCGGGGGGACCCTCGAGGTGTCGCTCGGTTCCAAGGACGGCGACCCAGCGGTCCTCGGAGGCCCGGTGCGCCACATCGCCGAGGTGATCATCGACCGGGGCGTGCTCGCGTGAGCCAACAGTTTCCCGGAAGCCTGATCGAGCGGTCGTTCCGCGAGCGCATCGTCCTCGTCGGGGTCGCGTTGCCCGGCACCGAGCTCGAGGAGGTGGACGCCGGCCTGGACGAGCTCGCGCTGTTGGTCGACACCGCCGGTGCCGACGTCGTCGCGCGCGTCGTGCAGCGTCGCGACCGGCCCGACCCCGCGACCTTCGTCGGGCGAGGCAAGGCCGAGGAGCTGGCCGAGGTCAGCCGGACCGTCGACGCCGACACGGTCGTCTTCGACGAGGAGCTCACACCGGCCCAGCAGCGCAACCTGGAGGGGATCCTCGGGCGGACGGCGATCGACCGCACGGCGGTGATCCTCGACATCTTCGCCCAGAACGCCCGTACCCCAGAGGGCAAGGCACAGGTCGAGCTCGCCCTCCTGCGCTACCGGTTGCCGCGTCTTCGCGGCCGCGGTCACGCGCTCAGCCAGCAGGCCGGTGGCATCGGGACGAGGGGACCGGGGGAGACCCAGCTCGAGGTCGATCGCCGTCGGCTCGTTCGGCGCATGCATCGCCTGGAGTCCGACCTCGCCCAAGTCGGCCGGACCCGGGGCGTCCAGCGCCGCGCGAGGAGCCGGTCGCGCTTTCGAGAGCTCGCCCTCGTCGGCTACACCAACGCCGGCAAGTCCACCCTCCTCAACCGGCTGACGGGCGCCGGTGTGCTGACCGAGAACCGGCTGTTCTCGACGCTCGACCCCCGCACCCGCCAGCTCGCCTTGCCAGGGGGCGAGACGGTGCTCGTGACCGACACCGTGGGCTTCGTCCGCAAGCTGCCGCACCAGCTCGTCGAGGCGTTCCACTCGACGCTGCAGTCCATCGCCCTCGCCGACCTCGTCGTGCACATCGTCGACGGGTCGGCCAGCGACCCCGAGGGCCAGATGGCCGCCGTGCGCTCGGTGCTGGCCGAGATCGGTGCGGCCGAGATACCCGAGCTCCTCGTGATCAACAAGGTGGACCGCACGCCAGAGGCGGCGCGCCTGGTCGCGAAGCACGAGGGAGCGGTGTGCATCTCCGCGTTGAGCGGAGAGGGGATCGACGGGTTCCTGCGGGCCGTCGCCGACCGGGTCCGCCTGAGCGACCGGGTCGTGCGCCTGGTCATCCCCTATGCCCGCGGCGATGTCCTGGCGGCCGTGCACCGGGAGGGAGAGGTCGTGGAGCAGGAGCCGGGGCCCGACGCGACCACCTTGACGGTGCTCCTCGACGAGGCGGGTAGGGCTCGGTTCTCCGAGTTCGTGGCGGCCTCGTGACGCCGCCACGGGGATTCGAGCCCCCGCCCTATCCCTTCCACCGGCTTGGCGACGTGGAGAAGCTCGCCCGGGCCCATGACGGCGGCATGGTGGACTGCTCCGTCGGCACGCCCTGTGACCCGCCGCCCGAGTTCGTGCTCCAGGCGATGGCGAGCTCTGGCACCGAGCGCGGTTATCCCGAGTCCGCCGGCAGCGCCGCCCTGCGCCGGGCGGCGTCGGAGTGGATGGGACGCCGCTTCGGGGTCGAGATCGGCATCGACGGCGTGTCGGCGTGCGTGGGCACGAAGGAGTTCGTCGCCTCGGTGGCCCAGTACCTGCACCTGCGCGACCCCGAGCGAGACGTGGTGCTCTATCCGGCGGTGTCGTATCCCACCTACGCCATGGGCGCCCTGCTCGCCGGCTGCCGGGCCGTCCCGGTCCCGCCGCGTTCGGCCGACGGCTCGGGCCTCGCGCTCGAGCGCATCGATCCGGGCGATGCCGCCCGGGCGCTCGCCTTGTGGAGCAACTCGCCCTCGAATCCGACCGGCGGGCTGGACGACCTCGGCGCGGCGGCCGCATGGGGTCGGGCGCACGGCGTCCCCGTCCTCTCCGACGAGTGCTACTGCGAGTTCACCTGGAGGGGCCCGGCACGGTCGATCCTCGAACACGGGACCGAGGGCGTCCTCGCCGTCCACTCGCTGTCCAAGCGCTCCAACCTGGCGGGGGCCCGGGTCGGCTTCTATGCCGGGGACCCCGAGATCGTCAGGTACCTGACCGAGCTCCGTCGCCATGCCGGGCTGATGGTCCCGGGCCCGGTCCAGGCCGGTGCCGTCGCTGCGCTCGGTGACGACCGCCACGTGGCCGAGCAGCGGGCCCGATATCTCGAGCGGCTCGACTTCATGGCGGCCTCGCTCTCGGCGGCGGATTGCCCGGCCGGGCTCCCCGAGGGCAGCTTCTACCTGTGGGTGCCGGTACCCGAATCGCTTGGCGACGGTTGGGCGCTCGCCGAGGAGCTCGCCCGCCACGGCGGGCTCCTGGTCAGCCCGGGCGAGTTCTACGGGCCCGACGCCGCCCGCCATGTGCGGGTCGCCGTCGTCCAACCGATGGAGCGGCTGGCTCTCGCAGCCGAGCGGCTCGCATCGTCGGGATGGTCGGCCGCCCGCTGAGCGGGGGCCTCTGGCACGCCTCACTACCATCTGCGCATGGATCCCACCGACCAGTCCGTGCTCGAGCGCGAGATCGAGGCCCTCTACGAGCGAATCTCGGAGCTCGACCCCTCAGACAAGCAAGCCGCGGCGAAGGTCGAGGAAGCCATCGACCTGCTCGACCGGGGCGACCTCCGGGTTGCCGAGGTCGGGCCCGACGACCGGGTCATCGTCCACGAGTGGTTGAAGAAGGCGATCCTGCTCGTGTTCCGGTTGCGGGAGATCCAGACCCTCGAGGTCGGGCCCTTCGAGTTCGCCGACCGCCTCCCGCTCAAGGGGGACTTCGCGGCATCGGGGGTCCGGGTCGTTCCCGGCGCCTCGGCGCGATGGGGCTCGTACCTCGCGCCGGGGGTCGTGCTCATGCCGAGCTACGTGAACATCGGCGCGTACGTGGGGGCACAGTCGATGGTCGACACGTGGGCGACCGTCGGCTCCTGCGCCCAGGTCGGGGCACGGGTCCACCTCTCGGGCGGGGTCGGGATCGGCGGGGTCCTGGAGCCCCCGAACGCAGTCCCAGTCGTGATCGGCGACGACGTGATGATCGGGAGCCGCTCGATGATCACCCAGGGCGCTCGCGTGGGCGAGGGCTCGGTCCTGAGCGAGGGGACAATCTTGAACCCGGGCATCCCGGTCATCGACGCCGAGAGCGGTGAGGAGCTCAGCCGGGGGATCGTGCCCCCGTGGTGCGTGGCCGTCGCCGCCAGCAGGCGCCGCGCCTATCGGGGCGGCGAGTTCTTCTTGCCCTGCGTGCTCGTCATTCGACGGCTGACCGAGGGGGAGCGCCACGACAAGGCACGGCTCAACGACATCTTGCGCCAGCACGGGGTGAGCACGTGACGCCGGACTTGATCCAAAAGACGGCCGAGCTGGTCGCGATCCCCTCGGTCTCACGCGAGGAGGCGGCCATCGCGGACCATGTCGAGGCGGCGTTGCGGAGCACCCCATGGCTCGCCGTGGAGCGGATCGGCGACAATGTCATCGCCCGTACCGACCTCGGGCGGCCCGAGCGGGTCGCCATCGCTGGCCACCTCGACACCGTTCCCCCGGCCGGCAACGCCGAGCCGCGGGTCGCCGGGGACACGCTCTTTGGGCTCGGGTCCTGCGACATGAAGGGCGGGGTGGCGATCATGCTCGAGCTGGCGACTACGGTCGCCGAGCCCGCCTACGACATGACCTGGTGCTTCTACCGGGCAGAGGAGATCGATCGGTCCGAGAACGGCCTCGTGCAGCTCTTCGAGGACCGTCCCGAGCTCCTCCGGGCCGACGCCGCGATCCTCTGCGAGCCGACCGCCAGCCTGGTCGAGGCGGGGTGCCAGGGGGCGCTCCGGGTGCGGATCGTGCTCGGCGGGAAGCGCGCTCACACGGCCCGCGCCCACCTCGGGCGCAACGCCATCCACCGGGCGGCACCGGTGCTCGCCCGCGCCGCGCAATGGGAGCCTCGCTCGGTCGTGCTCGACGGGTGCCAGTACACCGAGCGGCTGTCGGTGGTCGGCATCCACGGTGGTGTGGCGGCAAACGTCGTGCCCGATCGCGTCGAGATCGCCCTCAATTTTCGCTTCGCCCCCGACCGCGACGCCGAGGGCGCCAAGGGGTTCTTGGGCACGCTGTTCGCCGACCTCGTCGACGCCGAACAGGGCGATTCCTACGAGGTGCTCGACGTCGGGCCGAGCGCACACCCGAAGCTCGATCACCCGGTCCTCGCGAAGCTTCTCGCCGCCACCGGGCAGCCGCCTCGGGCCAAGCTCGGATGGACCGACGTCGCGACCTTTGCGGCCCACGACATCCCCGCCACCAACTTCGGGCCGGGCGACCCCGAGCTGGCCCATCAGGCCGACGAACACGTCACGCGGGCGTCGCTCGATGCGGCGTGGTCCAATCTGGCCGCCCTGATCGGCGCCTGAGCTAGAGCCGACGAAGGACCGTCAGCACCTTGCCGTAGAGCGAGACCTGATCGGGCTCGAAGGACATCGGCGACATCGTCGCATTCGCCGGGCTGAGGACGATCTTGCCCCGTTTGCGGGCGAACACCTTCACCGTCGCCTCCTCGTCGGGGATCCCGGCCACGACGACGTCGCCGTTCTCGGCGTCCTCCTGGTGCCGCACGACCACGTAGTCGCCGTCAAGGATGCCGGCCTCGACCATCGAGTCACCGCGGACGCGCAACATGAAGGTCGGCCCGGTCCCGGTGAAGGATT
>DAHUZM010000026.1 GCA_027306525.1 Acidimicrobiaceae bacterium | reverse complement strand
GGTTCCCGTTGTTGGCGTGCTGCTTCGAGTGGCGAGGCCGACGACATCTCTCCCAGCGGACGTTGGTGCGAGCGACGGTCCTGCTGGGGACCGTGCTCCTGACGGGACAGATCGTCACGTTCGGCCATGCCCTGGACGTCTACGGGGGTGGGCGTCTCTCCCCTCGCTTCTGGGTGCCGCCGGGCGGCACGGTGCCGGTCCAAGTCGTCTTCGCCCTCGGAGCTGTCGTGACGCTCGCGTTCGTCGCGGTCACCGTGTCGCGTCCGCCGGTGCCCGTATCCTCGAGCGTGGCGCCTTGGCGCCAACCGGTGACCGAGGCCGGCTAGGAACGCTTCGTCCCTCGGTGCGCTGCGACGAAGCCGCGCTCTTCAGCAACGAGCGGCAGAACGCGTTGTCCGGAGCCCGCTCCACCAGGGACCACACCGTGTTCACCACGTACAGTCCCGACGGCGTGTTCTCGTCGGCCACGTAGAGGGCCGCGCAATTACCCTTGATGTACAGGGTCCCCAAAGGGGCGTCGGCGGGAAAGTGGTCTCCGACGACCACGGCACGATCGAGCGGATGACCGGTCACGTCGCTCACCGACCGTTGGACCTCGAGATAGTTGATCAGCTGCGCGTGGGTCCAGTTCACATCGGGCGTAATGGCGTACGCCATGTTGGACCAAACCCCGAAGGCGCCCAAGAGCGCAACGGCGGCTGCAACCCAGATCCTTCGCGCCCGAGACCGTCCGTCCATAAGGTTCCAGATGGCGACCATGCCCAGTGCGCTGGACAGCACGAGAAACGGCATGAAGTCGGCGACGAAGCGCTCGTAGATCCACCCGAAGAGCATCACCGGCCCGGCAGCCATTGCGGCGGAGACCAGGAGCAGCCGCATGGGCTTGAGCTCCAGCTTGTGTCGGGCCATGAAGGCACTGACCAGACCGGCAATTCCACACCCGACGAGCAGTGGTGCCGACAGCAGCACGCTCGCCGTCGGTTCTGTTGCGAACAACCGCGTGGCGTCGATCGATCCGTACCTGTTGGCACCCAGGGTGACGAACGGGAAGAGCGAGCTGACACGGAAATTGGTCGGATCGACGTACGCCTGAAGTGTGGCCGGAAGGTATCGGAAACCGAAGTAGTGGCCTCCGTTCACCCGACCGAAACCGTAGGACTTGAAGAGCAGCTGGCTCGAGACAGGGACCCCGAAGAAGGAGCCGAACTTCGCATAGTTTATGGCGCACCCCACCGCGAGCGGCACCAACGCGGCCATGGCGACGGGAACCGCCCAAGAGCGTCGGTCGGGTCCCGCCCTACCCGTCGCGAACCAAATCGCGATCAGGAGCGCGCCCAGTATGGCCGAGTACCCCGTGGTCGCTCTGTTGAGATTCGTGAGCAGAACCAGGATTCCGCAGGCGAGGACCCGACCGCGCGACGGCTGCTCGACGACACCGACGAGCGCGAAAAGACTCCCGCAGGCGAGCGCCACGCTCCATGCCAGATCCTCGCTGTACACGTCCGGCCTCGACGCGAGATACACGAGCACAGAGCCCACCAGGATGGTGGCCAAAAGCACTCCGTAAGAAACCGCTTCGCACCACCCGAGACGCGCACCACCTCTCAGGAGGATCCGCAGCCGCCACAGCAACATGCACGTGAACACCGCGGTGCACACCCATGCTCCAAAGAGGGACAGCGCGAACAGCCGCCCGTCGAGCGAGTGCGTGAACAAGAAGAACGGGATGCGCAGGAGGGATGGGAAGACCCCGAAGTACGTGTACTGCCGTCCGTCGTGGACAAACGCCTCCGCCGAGATGCTGCCGCCAGGAAGCCAGAGATGGCCATGCATGATGGCGCGCCCCTGGACGTCGTAGATCGGGTTGCTGTCGGACCCATTGAGCCGCAGCGGATTCACGGTGCCCGTCCAGAGATCCCAAAGGACCCAGAGATACGGAACACAGCAGGCGAGAATGGCGACAATGCACACGGCCCTGAATCGCCGCAGGTCTTGCCCGGGGGTCGTCTGCGTATCCACCTCGTCGAGCAGCGGAACATCCTCGTCGCCCCGAGCGATCGCCGCCCCTGCCTCAATCTGCTCTGTTCGCACCAACGACCCTTCCCTCGACGACGAGGTTGGTCAGTCGAACTCGGGCCAGGTCACCGCGTGGTTCGCACGCATGCGGTTCGGCTCCAAGGCGCATCCGTGTGTCATCGGCGCCCGATCCGACCGGTCGATTCTGCCGAGGAGGACAGCGTTGCCCGCCATCCCGCGACCGGAACCTGGGCCACCGGACCGCCGGCGCGGGGCACGGCTCCCAAGGCATCCTCGTTCCGGCACGTGATCCACCGGAAGGGAGCCGCCTCCGCGATCAGGCCGAGATCGACGGTGCATTCCCGGACGGAGAACTGATCGCCGGCACCCTCGATTTCCCGGGCGACGGCTTGCACCTCATCCGGCTCACACAGCGGCAGAAGGATCAGCGGATCGCACTCATGAGTGAGCAGCGACGGATACCTCGAACCGATGCCGGCCCCGACGTGCGTCAAGACCCGCTGCCCATCGGGAACGGGTTCGCCCTGCGTACCCCTGATCGACAACGCAGGCACACTCGGCCACTCGCGCACCATTCGAACCCGGACCACGTCACGGGCCATGGAGAGCGGATCCGCGATCATCCGTACCGAGCTACGCCGCATCTCTCGCCAGCGCACGGGGACCTCGACGACATCCATTTGCAGACGGCGGGCCAAGCACAGTACCTCGACGTCGAACGCAAACCGTTGCACGCGCATGAAGTGGAACAACAACCGCGCCAACGGCGTGCGGAACGCCTTGAAACCGCACTGGGTGTCGCGGTACGGGAGGTCGGTCAAAGTGCTGACGAGTGTGTTGAACGTTCGTCCCATGACGCGTCGCCGAAGACTGTCGACTTCGACGACGGAATCCGGCAACTCCCTCGATCCGATCGCGACGTCGGCAGTCTCGATTGCATCGACGAGAGGCTGGATCTCCAGCGGATCGACGGACATGTCCGCGTCCATAAAGAGCACGAAGGGCGCAGTCGCCTCCTTGATTCCTCGGCGGATCGCCGCGCCCTTTCCAGCGTTCTCATCCTGCCTGAGTATCCGGAGACGCTCGAAGGTATTCCCGAGAAGCTCGGCAGCCGCCGCACCCGTGTCGTCGGTGCTGCCGTCGTCGACGACGATCAACTCCGTCCGGTGAGGATCGAGCACCCCGTCCGCGACGGCCGCCTTGAATCGCTGTGCGCGGTCAGCGAGACGGGCCGCCTCGTTGAAGGCGGGAACGACGACGGTGACGAGGGCGGCATCACCGCCATCGTCGTCGCGAACCATTAGATCCTCGCACCACAAACATCACGACGCGACCCTCCCTCGACGAAATTCGCCCACCCGAAAGCCCGCTGATCAGGCGCATCCGCATCCTTCGACGCCCTCCATTCGCCCCTGGCCAGAGAACCCTAGCCTGCAGAGGGAACTGCTTCCACTCGTGCGTCGAAGTCCTCTCGCGAGGACTATGCCAGCGTCTTGCGACGACGCGTGATCAACAGCTCCCGACCGAGGACGAACGCGAATACGACGAAGGTGGCAGCGGCAAGGATGAGGCCGGTAGTGAACGAAGCCGGCCAATACTGCAACGTGATGACGTGACGTCCGGGAGGAATCCGCGCCTGGAACATGACACCGGAAACCGTTTGGAGTTCGAGCGGCCGTCCGTCGATGGATGCGTGCCAACCGGGCACGGCAGTCAGGTGGAGGCGGAGGACCGCCGGCGTGCGGGTGTCCGTCGTCACAGACCACCGAGTGGGGTTCGGATCGTCGACGGTGACGGGTGTGCCCGGCGCATCCGGCGGAGGCGGCGGTTGCCCCGGCCGAACCGACATCACCGTTGCCCGACCCGTTCCAGGGATCCGATAGAGATCCTGATCCTCCGCCGAGCCCCGCGGACTTCCCGCTGACTTCGACGGGCGTGCGACCCGCAGCCGGGTCACGAAGACGCCGCCGGCGGGACCCGGCCGGCCCGCTGCGACGATGACATAGCTCACGCCGAACAAGCGGGCCTGTGCTGCCGTGACGATCGCGGGACAGAACATGTTCAGGGTCGGGAAGCTCGACGAGGTCGTCGTGTTCTCTTCCCAGGTCGAGAAGTAGGAGCTCGGGACGATCGGATCGTAAAGGTTCAGCTCGTGCACCTTGTACGAGATATTGACCTCAGGGGGAATCCCGAGCGTGCAGGCGACGCTCGAGGTGCCGACGACGGCGGAGCCGACGTCGTGCTGCAGTGCAGTCACCGCCGGCGTCGGCGGGGCTCCGTCGGGGCTGGACGCGATCTGGATCGAGCCCGCAGCGACGAGGAACCACGTCTCGCAGACCAACAGGGCGATGGCACCCACGAGCCGGACGTCCATCCGGAACCGGAACCACAGGAAGATCGCACAGGCGAGGCCGACCGCCACGCACACCACCGGCCAGACGAAGCTCTCTGCTCGGCTGTGTACGGCGAAGACGTAGAAGGCGTGGGGGAGCTTTCCATAACCCCCTCCCCGACCGAAGAACCAGAGGCCGGCGAGAAGCAACGCCCCGGCTCCGAAGCCCCAGAGCAACGACGTCCGAACGACTCGAGCATCGGTCGATCTCACGACTTCGTCCAGACCGATGCCCGCCAGGATCGCCAGGGAGAATCCAAGTGGTATCAGGGCCCGCGTCGCAATGACCCTGTTGAGAAGGGGCAAGCTGTAGTACAGGTGGGTCACGGGACCGAAGAAGACGATCGAGCCCATGACGACCGCGACAGCAGTGGCTGCGATCACCGCGGGCCGCCGTCTGCGGACCCCGAGGACCAGGGCGACGACCGCCAAGACCGCAGCGATGATCCCGACGTATGCGGCGCACTGCTCGTAGTAGAAGGAGTAGGAGAACCCGAAATTGCCGGGCACCGGGACGCCGTCGAACCCCGAGAAGATCAGATAGGTCAGGGCATGGAGCGACATCCCCGGTGGCTGGGTCGAAGAAGCCCTGACGGACTTCGCGGTCAGCTGGAGCGCGGGCAGAAGCAGGGGCGCGGCTAGGCCAACGGCACCGGCGGACGCCAAGACGAGGTCGACCGCCGGTCGACGGATCGGGCCGCTGCTGAATCCCACCCTGGACGGCACGGCTCGAAGCACAAGGAGCGTCCCCAAGAAGACGACCGTCGCCCCGAACATGATGATGAAGGTCTCCGGCTGGCCGCAGTAGACGGCTGCCGCAAGGACCAAGGCGAGCAGACCGATCGCGGCGACCCGACGCCGGCCACGCACCACCAGAACACCGGCTGCGAAGATCCAGCCGCCCCAAGCCAGCACCTGTGCGTTGGGATAGCCCAGCCATCCGACGAGGGGGCCGCCGAGCTCGAAGACCGTGACCACCATGATCGAACCCAGAAATCCCACCCTGAGGGTTCGCGCCAGGACATATGCCCCGGTCCCCGCGATGACCAGCGTCGCCACGACGCCGGCGGTGAAGGCGAACCGCAGAGGGAAGAGGTATCCGATCAGCGATGGAATTCCGAAGCTGCCGGCTTGCCAATTGAAGGCCAAGGGCAGACCCATCCCGTTATAGGGATTCCACAAGGGGAGGATTCCGTGATGCACCTGCTCCCAGTTCAATCTCGTCCACTGGATCATCTCGGCGATCAGGTCGTTGTTGTAGTAGTTCCCGTGCACAGCCACACCAGGTCGTGCGGTGAGACCTCCGCCTGCCAAGAGGTCGTAGGGGCCGATCATCCAGCCACGCGACAAGGCCGGAGCGAGCAACAGGCCAGCCAGAACGAACGACCAGAGCACGGCTGCGAGGTGTTGCCATCGTTTCGATGGTCTCCTCCACGACCTGCGACCGGGGCGGGGTCCTCCACCCGATGCTTCTGGATCCCTTTCGGTTGCGTCACGGGGATCCAGCGACTCGCAGGCCGGATTCGTCGTACTCGTCGACATCGTCCCGGCGAATCTAGCAACCCGGTCTTGGCAAACCTCTGTCGGTCGGCCGGCACGGGCGACGAGGTAGGAAGCAGGCTGCAGACTCCGGCAGCCCATCTCCCGGGGCACGATGATGACCCTTTCACGACGACGACCCTTTCCCCTAGCGTGTTCGTGATGGAGACTCTGATGTCGCTCGAGCAGAGGTCGCCGCAGGACGCGAACGGGGAGTTCACATGCTGGTGAGAGAGTGCCTGAGATCCGCCCCGGTGACGGTGCCTCCGGTCTGCACGCTGGAAGAGGCGGCACGCCTCCTCGGCAGCCACGGGGTCGGGTCTCTTCTCGTCGTCGATGGTGGGCATCTCGCCGGGATCGTCACCGACCGTGACATTGCGGTACGCGGCATCGGCGAAGGCAAGACGCCGTCGTCTGCAGTGGCCGGGGTTATGACCCGGGATCCCGTCACGATCCAGGGATCGGCCGACATCTTCGAAGCGTTCGGCGTGTTCAAGACCGCCTCTTCACGCCGCCTGCCCGTGCTCGAGGACGAGGAGTTGGCCGGGATCATCTCGGTCGACGACCTCCTCGTGCGGCTCCTCGGCGAATTCGGCGCTCTCATGCACCCGGTCACCGAGAAGGTCATCCACCCTGCTTGAGATCGCAGCCACGCATGCGGTGTGCGTGGGCGCTCAGAGGCCCGGAACGTACCCCCCGGTACCGAGCGCAGTGCTCTGCTCGAAGCTCAGCGATTCGTCCAGCCCGCCGACGACCTCGGTGACCCAGGGGAGGCGCTCACGCAGGATCCGCTCCACCCCTCCAGAGAGCGTGGCCGAGCTGATGGCGCAAGAGCTACAGGCACCTTGAAGCTGGACCTCGACGACGCCGGCCTCGACATCGGCCCGCACCAGGACCAGGTCCCCGCCGTCAGCCTGCACAGCCGGTCGCATCAAGTCCATGATCGCGCTGAGCTCTTCGAGACGATCAGCCCTTTCGGCATCGCTCAACTGGGGCACGGTGTCGGACACCCCTCCATTCTGCCGTGACGGCGGGGTGCCGCGGACGCGCTCTCGTCAGGTGAGCCCGACCGGTTCGGGGGCCCTCCCCTCGACCACGGGGTTGACCAGCTCTCCGATGCCCTCGACGGCGATGCGCACCGTGTCGCCGGGCGCGAGAAACCGGGGTGGGTCGAAGCCGGCGCCGACACCCGCCGGCGTGCCGGTGGCGATGATCGTCCCCGGCTCGAGCGGAAACGCCGTGGTGAGGTACTCGATCATCTCGGCACAGCCGAAAATCAGGTCGTCGGTGTTGGCGTCCTGACGCAGCTCGTCGTTGACCCACGTCCGGACGGC
>DAHUZM010000019.1 GCA_027306525.1 Acidimicrobiaceae bacterium | reverse complement strand
GGGGTCCGGCGAGCATGCCAACGCCCCGCCCAACTCGATCTCGTGGAGGGCGTTCTCCCGCCCGTGACCCGGCACGATGTCGAGGAGCACGAGCCAGCGTCCGACGACCCGCGTCTCGTGACAGGTCTGGCCCGGGGTGGTCACCACCGCGTCGGCCGCCGCCATGAGCTCGGGCACCCGGTCGGTGTAGCCAAAGGGATGGACACGCGGGTCGACCACCGCCAGCTGCTCGAGGCGCCGCTGCAGCCGCTCGTTCATTCCGGCGACCGCCAGGACCTGGTACCGGGCCCGGGCCAGGGTAGCGGCGGTGTCGGCGAGCGGCCCCAGTCCCCAACCGCCCGCCATGAGCAGCACGCACCGGTCGCCATCGGGGATGCCGAGCGCGGCCCGCGACCGCTCTTGGTCGGGGGCGTCGAAGAAGGCCGGACGCACCGGCGGTGGGACCACCGCGATCCTCGCCTTGGGGTCGTAACGACGAACCGTGTTCGCCGCGAGCGACGAGCAGACTGCGTAGAGATCGACCCCCTCGCGCACCCACATGCGATGCGCGCAGGCGTCGGTGCAGACCGCGACGACCGCCACGTCGCTCCCCCGCTCCTTGAGCCGCGCCGCGGCCGTCACCCCGGTCGGGAAGACCGCGAGCAGACAGTCGGCGCGAGGGGATTCGGAGAGCCGGTGCTCCAACGCGGGGACCAGGCGCCTGCTCGACGCCGATTCGAGGACGTTCGCCAGCCATGTCCCGGTGCGCAGGTGGCTGAAGTGGAACCCGTCGTAGAGGGTCGGGAACGAGAGCAGTCGCCGGAACGCGCCCGTGCCCACGCGCGAGGCGGGTCCGCCGAGCAGGCCCATGCAATCGAGCACCTCCGCCTCGATCCCACGGGTGGAGAACGACGCCCTGGCCGCCTCGGCCACCGAATCGTGGCCCTTTCCGACCGAGCCGGACAAGATGAGCGCCCGTTGGATCCGCCGCATGCTCTCGATCGTTCCCCCCGACGGCTTGTCCTACGCTCCAAAGACGAGCTCGTCGAGCGTGACGGCCCGCAACCCGCGCTCCTCTAGCAGCTCGGCCACGGCCGGCAACGCCGAGATGCCGACCTCCCACATCCCCGGTGGTCCGAACGCGTCGCTGTCGTGGAGGAGCACGATCGCCCCGGGGTCGAGCCGGCGCCCGATCCGCGCCGCGACCTCGCCCGGTCGTTCGGTCGCCCACTCGCGACCCCAGCTCGACCAGAGCACGGTCTGGAGCCCGAGCCGCCGGGCCGCCGCGAGCGTCGCCGCCGTTGCCTGTCCGTAGCTCGGTCGATACCAGGTGAGCATGATCCCGAGTTCGCCCATCACCTCGCATGCCGTCCGCAGATCGTCGGCCACCCACCGCGGGCGCTTGACCAGGTGATGAAGGTGGCGAAAGCCATGGGTCTCGACCTGATGGCCGCGCCGTTGCATCTCTTCAACGATTTCGCGATGCGCGTGGGCCTTCGACGCCAACGGGAAGAAGGTCGCCCGGAGTCCGAGGCGCTCGAGCGCATCGAGCGTCGCCGGCGTGGCCTCGGGATGCGGCCCGTCATCGAACGTGAGGGCGACCGCACCGGCATCCGCAGGTCCCCGCCAGCGGCACAGGCCCCGCGGCAGGGCCCGCAGCGGCGTCCATTGCCCGAGCGCGACGGTGCTCGGCACGTACTGGAGGGCCAGCGCGCCGAGCGACGCCCCGCCGACCAACCGCGCCGCCTTGCCAACGCCCGACACAAGCTCGGCCACCCGTTCACCCACGCGTGCCCATCCGCAACCCTCGCCGTCCCCCGACCTCGATCAGCGTACGGGCCGCCCGAGGGGACCGGCGAGCCCCGGCGGAGGCACGGTCCGCGCGCACCGCAGAGCGGCCCGCGACTCTCTATTCCCCAGGCGCCGCGGTCGAGGCGTCCCTCGCTGCGCCGAAGATGGCCCTCGCCATGAGCGAGGTCTCCGAGGCCTCTCGGGCCCCGTAGATCTCCCCTGCGATGGCCGCGATGTCTTCGTCGCCGGGGCGCTCCTGTCGCGCCCATTCCACCAGCTGGCACGCGAGGCGCAGCCTCCCGGTCGCAGCGGCCTCTTGCGCGCGCCCGGCCAGAGCCAGCGCGCCGCCCGCGAGCGCGGCGACCTCGTGGGCCAGCTCGCTGTCCGAGGGTGGCTTCAGCCGCGCCGGGTTCCCGTCCCACCATCCCCCGTAGAGACGCCAGATGTTCCGGACCACGAACTCGGGCTCGTCGTAGAGCGGACGTAGGTAGGGCTTGGCCAGCACGTCGTCGGGGACCGACACCGAATGGACGATGGCGTCCAGCGTCTCCCCGGCATTCATCTTGGCGACGACGTCACCGACGAGCCGCTCGAGCGCCGAAGCGATGTCGCCCAGGACGCGCCCGATGCGGTCCCTCCCAGCGATCGGCAGGCCGTGAGCCGGCAGCAGCAGCTCGGGCTCGAGCGCGGCCATCGCGCGTATCGCCGCCGCCCACTCACCCGGATAGCGCTGCACCTTCTGCGGATTGCCGGCATTGGGGAAGTTCCAGATGACGAAGTCCCCGCAGACGATGGCGCGCCGTTCGGGGACCCACGCCCAGAGATGGTCGTCGGTCTCGCCGCGCGCGTGGTGCAGCTCGACGCCGAGCCCACCCACGCTGAGGCCGAGCCGATCCTCGAAGACGATGTCGGGCACCGCGACGTCCTCGGGCAAGAAGTGCCTCCGGGGCTGCCCGGTCCCGACGTCGGGGACGATCCCGACGCTTCGCCGGGGGCCGAACTGGCGACGGTTGATCCGGGCGTTCCAACCCTCGGTCAACCGGTAACGGGCGAACCGCTCGAGGATCGAGCCGTGGGCAACGAAGGTCGGCCTCGCGGACCCCCGTTCCGACGCGTCGGCGACGAAGGCGGCGGACCCGCCGACGTGGTCCACATGGCCGTGGGTGTACACGATGGTGTGCACCGGGTCCGGGGACCATCGTCGGAGCGCCTCGACCACCCGAGGTCCTGCAGCCGGGTTGCTGGTGTCGAACACGAGCAGCCCGCGATCGGTCCGCAACGCGATGCAGTGGCCGAACGACTCGACGAGCGCGATGCCCTCCGCGACCTCGGAGAGCTCGTAGGTGACCCGATTGGTCGGCTCGTCCGCCCTCCCCTCGTCGATGATCCGCGCCGAAAGTGCGAGCAGGTCGGCCATCACGCTCCCCCACGGGCAATCGAGCGCACGATGCAAGCCGGCTCCCCTTCAAGGTGCCCACGGGGGTCACCCATGGGCGAGCCTCGCTCGGTTCGATCGCGTGACGACCACGGGCGACCACGCGGCCGGTGCCAGCCCACGATCACAAGAAGGGACGCTCGCCAAGCGTGGTGACGCGATAGCCGTGGCGCGTCTCTGGGAAGTAGTCCCACGAGGCATGGTGCTGCACACAGCGGTTGTCCCACAGTGCGACCGAGTTGGGTTCCCAGTGGAACCGGACCTGACCCTTGACGAGATACGCGATGTGATCGAAGAGCAGCTTGAGGAGGGCCGAGCTCTCCTGTGCGCTGAGGCCGACGATGCGGCGCGTGAACCCCGAGTTGACGTACAGCGCCTTCTTGCCGCTGCCCGGATGCGTGCGCACGACCGGGTGGACCGACTCGGGGAACTGCCGATCGCCCGTCCTTCCCCGATAGAGATCGTGATAGATGGCGCCCGAGTGGACGGCGCTCAGCTGTTGCAGAAACTGCTGGAAGGGCTCGGAGAGCGATTCGTATGCCGTGTACATCGACGCGAAGACCGTGTCACCCCCCACCGGTGGGGTCGTCTCGATGCGCAGCATCGAGAGCGCTGGTGGCCGCTCATCGCATGACACGTCCGAATGCCATCCCTCCCCGGCCGTGCGGCGGCTCTTCTCGTCGGTGTGGATGACGAGGACCTCGGGGAAACCCTCGGGCGCGGAGGCGGCGGGGTGGGTGTGGAGCTCGCCCAACTGGCGACCCACCTCTACCTGCTCGGCCAGCGTCATCTCCTGATCGCGGAAGAAGAGCACCCCCCGCTCGGCCACCAGGTCCTTCACCTCTTGGATCTCGCCGCTCGTCAGTCGCGAGAGCTGGACCCCCCTCAGCTCGGTCCCGATCGGCTTACAGAGATCGAACCTCTCCGCTTGAATCGACGCAATCGTCACCTGGACCTCCTCGCCGGCCGGCTTGCGCACCGGCACCACCGGTATTTTTCCTGCTTTGGGTGGCCGAGCGCCGCTCGGGTGCCCAACCCCGAGCCCCAGAGCCCAAAAGCCAAGCTCGGCGGGCTACATCCAGCCGCGCTCGGCGCCGAGCGGGTGGATGGTCGCGATGCGCTTGCCAGCATCACGCGGACATCGGGCGAATCGAGCAGGCGCCGGGCCGACGCCTCGGGCGCGGATCGATGGGTGTTCGCTCACCCCCGAGCGAGCGCGAGCGCCTCGTCGAACGTGCCCCCCGCCTCGAGCAACGCCCGATAGGCCATGAGCTGGCGAGGGCGGCTCAGCGCCACCGCGGCGCTGAGGAGGTCGCCGTGCCGATAGAGCGCCACGAAGCGATCGTCGAGCGCGCCGTCCACCACGACCACCTCGTCATCGGGATCCGGCCGGCCGAGCATCTGAATCTTCATCCCGTACTGATCGGACCAGAAGTACGGCACCGGCACGAATGGCGAGGCGCTCGCACGCCCGGCCAACAGTGCCGCCGCCGCACCCTCGCCCATGTCGGCTGCCATCTGCCAGTGCTCGATGCGGGTGAGTGCGCCACGGAACGGCCACCGGGCGAGGTCACCCGCGGCGACGATGCCGTCGGCCGCGAACAGCGCCTCGTCGCACACGACGCCGTTTTCGAGCGTGAGGCCAGACGAGGACAGCCATCCCGTCTCGGGCACGACACCGACGCCGGCGACGACGACGTCGGCCTCGAGCACCCGGTCGCCGAGCGACACCACGAGACGGTCGTCGCGCCGCTCCACCGCTCGCACGGCGACGCCGGTCAGCAGCTCGACCCCGTTGCGGGCGTGGAGCGTGCCGAGCGCTGCGCCGATGGTCTCGCCGAGGGCTGGGGCCATCGGCACCAGGAGCATCTCGACCACCCACACGCTGCAGCCGAGTCCGGCACAGGTCGCGGCGACCTCGGAGCCGATGAACCCCGCTCCGATGATGACCACGCGGCACCCCTCGCCGGCGCGCAGGATCGACTCGCGCAACGCGATGCAATCGTCGAGCGTGCGAAGGACGCGCACCCCCTGGTCGGCATACGGGTGACGAGCGATCGCGCCCGTCGCGACCACGACCGCGTCGGCGTCGATCCGACCGCCGTCGTCGAGCTCCACGCTCCTCGCCTCGACATCCAGGGCCACCGCCCGGTGCCCGAGCAGGGTGTGGACGCCGAGCGCATCGATGGAGGCCCGGTCGGCGAGCTGGGTCTTGGCGGGCTCCCAGGCACCCGACAGCACCTGCTTGGAGAGCGGGGGGCGGTCATAGGGCAAGTGCGGCTCGGCACCGACCACCGTCAAGGACCCCCGGAAGCCACCCCGCCTGAGCGCCTGGGCGCTGCGGAGGCCGGCGAGCGATGCCCCGACGACGACCACGGTGCCTTCGGGGTCGAGCGGTCCCCGCTCCCCGTACGACGTCCCTCGTTCAGCCACGCTGCAGGGTGTAGCCGCAATGCCGGCCCGCGTTCAATGCGAGCGAGCCGATCGGGCGCCCCGGGCATCGGCCACAATGCTGCGGTGCCGATCAGACCGGCGATGCCCGGTGACGAGACCGAACTGGCCGAGGTGCACGTCGTGAGCTGGCAGGGTGCCTATCGAGGCCAGGTCCCCGCCGCCCATCTCGAAGCGCTCTCGATCCTTGAGCACAAGGAGCGCTGGGCCGCGATCCTGGCGGGCGCCGGGCCGAGCGAGGCCGCCTTCGTCGCCGAGCTCGAGGGGCGCATCGTCGGGTTCGCCCACTGCGGCCCCGCACGAGACGACGACGCGGGAACCGACGTCGGCGAGCTCTACAGCATCTATCTGCTGCCCGGCCACATCGGCTCGGGCCTCGGTCGCGCGCTCCTCGAACGTGCGACCGGGGCGTTGCGGGCGGCCGGATTTCTCGGGGCCACCTTGTGGGTCTTCGAAGCCAACGCGCGAGCCAGGCGCTTCTACGAGGCCGCAGGCTGGTCTTTCGACGGTCGCCAGGCCGCCTTCGCGCTCGGCGGCGCGACCCTCTCGGAGCTCCGGTCCCGAAGAACGCTCTGATCGGCCGGCGGGCGCGGGCCCGATGTGGGCCGGACCCTGGGCCGTCGGTAACGTCGAATCCCGTGAGCACCCCCCTCGCGTGGGCGGTCCGGCGCGCCGGCGGGCGGACCGAGGAGATCCTCGGGCCCGACACGACCGCCACCAGGCCGCTCGTCGCCCTGGCCGTCGCGTCGGGGCTCGGCCAGAGCGCGGCGGTCGTCGTGCAGGCGGTGCTCCTCGCGACGGTGGTCGAGCGCGCCCTTCTGCGCGGCGCGGCGACCTCGGCGCTCGCCCCGCAGCTCGTCGGGCTCGGCCTCGCCAACCTCGCGCGCGGCGGCTTGGGCTGGATCGGCGAGGGGGCGGCCCACCGGAGCG
>DAHUZM010000015.1 GCA_027306525.1 Acidimicrobiaceae bacterium | reverse complement strand
AGCTCCTCGAGTCCTTGGGGTTCAAGGCGCGGCTGTTGATCCTCCACCGACCGCTGGGCTGAGGGCGCGCCTCGGGGGTGCCGGCCGCCTCGGGGGCGGCGGCGGGATGGGCAGGCCGATCAGCTTGGCCAGCTCGGGCACCGCACCGGCCGCCTTGCGGGCCGCATCGAGCGCCGCTTCGTCCTCGGGGATCCCCGAGGGCTTCACGGTCCGACGCACCGGGGACTCGAGCACCGCTTGGAGCAGCGCCAGCCACTCGTCGGCCGGGACCTGCGCCGTCATGGCCTCGCTCGCGCCCTGCGCCAGCCGGACGGCCAGCTCGGCCGGGCAGCGGGTCGACATCTCGGGCGGGCGGGCCGATACCCGGAGGGCGTCGAGCACCCGTCCCGAGTCGATCGCCGACTCGATCCGGTGCTGCCACTCGTCGCGCAACGCGGTCACCCGCTCGTTCAAGGCATCCTGGAGCGACTTCGCGAGCGTCCGTGCCTCATCGTCGAGGGACACGGTCCGCGACGCCGTCACGACGGCCCGCAGCTCACGCAGGCGAATGGACTTCCCGGCGTTCTGAGCGGCCGTCGCGCGGTCCTTCCACGATGCCAGGTTGACGAGCGGGAGCAGCTCCTCGGCCATCGCCATGAGGGCATCGGCGGCCACCGCCGGTTGGCCTGCTGCCCTGGCCGCCGCGTTCTGCTCATCGATGGCCTGGCGCACGGCGGGGATGCCGCCGCGCAGGAGCTGCTCGGCCACCGGGAGCTGCTCGGGCCGCAGCGTCGCCAACGCGGCGTTGCGGTGGACCGCCGCCACGCTCGGGCGCAACTCGCGACGTCCGCGCTCGGGGCGTTGACGCGCCGCGTCGCGCTCGCCTTCCCGGGCCACCGGGCGCTGGGCGCCCGGACCACCCGCGCGGCCCCTCCGGGGGCCCTCGGCGTCACGCCGGGGCCTGGTATCGCCCCCCGGGCGTCCCTCGCGCCTCGGGCGCCGCTCGCCCTCGCGCTGGCGCGACCCGCGGGCGAGCGAGATGGAGACCCCGGGCGCCTGACGCGGCGCCCCGAGGACCTCGATCCGCTGCACGCCCTCGTCGATGTGGCGGACCTGTTTGGGGGCAGCAATCGAGACGACCTCGACGCCCTCGAGGCCCGATTCGATCTCGGCCCGCACGACGTCGCCGACCCTTCCCCCGGTGGGGACGAGATCGCTCGACACCGTGCCGCGCGGTTGGCGGGCACCGGCCGCCCGCCATGTCCACGAGCCGTCGGGGGCCTGGCTGGTCAGCTCGATGTCTGTGTAGCGAGACATTCGATCGCTCACGCTACCAAGCCGCCGGGAAGGTGCCGAAAGGGCCGGCCACGCGCTGGAACGGACGCCGCGGTCCTCTAGCATGAGCCGGCCCGGCGGTCTGGGGCACCACGGGTGGTGCGGCGGCGACCTGTGTGTCCAGGAGGACCGCGATGAGCGACAGCGGCGACGCGACCGACGTCGGACGCGTCGGGGAGGCAAACGAGCCGTCCGGGGAGGTTGGCCCGGACGCGTCCGAGCCCGCCTGGACCTGGTCCACGAGCGAGGCGCAGAGCGCTTGGCCGGGGCCGACCGGTGGTGCCAAGCGGACCGAGACGACCGCGGCCGCCGGAGTCCTTGGTCGGGGAGGGGCCGAGACCCCGCGTGGGCGGGGCTGGCTCCTCGTCGCCGTCGTGGCCGCGCTGATCGGGGCGGGGGTCGGCGCCGGCGTGACCGCCCTCACCGAACACACCAACGCCTCGGCGCCGATCGCCACCATCAAGGAGGGGACGAGCGCCCCTGGGGCCGCCCTCGAGGGTGGCGTGAGCATCCCGAAGCTCGTGACCGAGCTGCTCCCAGCGGTGGTGTCGATCGATGTGAAGACGGCGACCCAGGAGGACCAGGGGACCGGGATGATCATCTCGCCCAACGGCTTCGTCGTGACCAACTACCACGTGATCGCGCTTGCCGCCGAATACGGCGGCTCGCTCAGCGTCACCGAGTCCGGTTCGACCTCGCCGATCAAGGCGACCCTCGTCGGCACCGACCAGGCCGATGACGTCGCACTGCTCAGAATCGACGGCGCATCGAACCTCAAGACCGTGGTCTTCGGGAACTCCGACAAGGCTGTGGTCGGCGACGCGGTCGTGGCCATCGGCAATGCGCTCGGCCTCTCCCAGGGCTCGCCGACGGTCACCCAGGGCATCGTGTCGGCAATCGGCCGCACCGTGACCGCCTCCGACGGCCAGGGCGGCACCGAGACCCTCTCGAATCTCATCCAAACCGACGCCGCGATCAATCCGGGCAACTCGGGCGGTCCGCTCATCGACACCGCCGGTCAGGTCATCGCCATGAATACCGCGGTCGCCGGGACCACGAGCAACGGCTCGAACGCGCAGAACATCGGCTTCGCCATCCCGTCGGCCCAGATCGAGTCGCTCCTCCCGACGCTCGAGAAGGGCGGTGCCAACCCGGCCAACTCGCCCGGCCGGATGGGGGTCTCGGTCACCACCCTCACGCCCCAGCTCCGCGCCGAGTACGGCTTCACGCCGACCTCGGGGGCCATCGTCACCGAGACGGTGCCCGGCGGGCCGGCGGACCAGGCCGGCCTCACCCAGGACGACGTCATCGTGGCCATCGACGCGAAGCCCGTCACCTCCGCCTCCGACCTCCAGGCGGCGGTACAGGCCCACCGGGCGGGCCAGCGCGTGTCGGTGACCTTCTATCGCGGCTCGCGCAGGGCCACGACGTCGGTCACCTTGATCACCGAGACCGAGCTGCAGAATCTCGAGAACCAGGCGGCGCAGAACCCGTTCAACCCCTTCGGCGGGTTCGGCGGCTGACGCGCCTCGCCTCTTGCGAGGTCGGGGGAGGAGGATCGGCATGGCCCTCGTGGCCACGGGTCAGCCCGGGGGAGTGGTGTTTGGCGCTCTCGGCGGTCTCGGCCTCGTGTCACTCCTCGGCCACCGTCTGCGCCACCCGGTGCGGGCGACCGAACCTCGCCGGCCGTCGCCCGGAGATGCGGGGGAGCGCGGTGCGCCGACCCTGAGGGTTCGCCCCTAGGTCGATGCGACGACGGGGACGACCGGCACGCAGGGCACGGGGCGAGCGGCCGGCGGATCGAGCGCGTTCAAGACGTCTTGGGCCGCGACGGGATCGGCCGCGAGGGCGAGGTGATCGGCGAAGTCCAAGGGACACTGGTCCTGGACGACGATGTTGGTCGAGTTCGGGCCGCGCACGACGCCGCTCGTGTAGGGCACCACGAGCTCGTCGTAGCGGGTCATGATCTGGGTGTACTCGACGCCCGGCACGGCGACGCCTCCGGCGTCGAGCGCGTGCACGAAGGACGATCGGGGCGCGAACTCGGCGCAGGACTCGCAGACCTGCGCGACGGCCGCGACCTGCGAAGGCGGTGCACCGAACGCGCCGGCGAGCTCCTCGAGCACCGACGGCACGAGCGCGTCGGCCGTGCCGTGGACGACGGGGGCCAACCCGACCATGCGGGCGACCTTGGTGGCCCCGCCATCGAACTTGATGTACCAGTAGGGCATCGTGGCGCCCTCCGAGTGGCCCACGATGTCCACCTTGGACGCGCCCGTCGCGGCCAGCACGCGCTCGACGAAGCCTCCTAGGACCTGAGCACTCTGTTGCATCGGGACCAGACCGCCGATGTCGTCGAGCGGTGCCTGGCTCGAGAGGTCGTTCCCGTAGGTGAAGGTGAAGACGCAGTAGCCGTTGTCCGCGAGGAGCGGTCCGAACGTCTGCCAATTGTCGGTCTCGTTGGCGAAGAGCCCGTGGACGAGGATCACCGGATCGGGGTGCTGTCCCGAGGGGCGACACGACCAATCGTTCGCCCCGGGCGGGGGGGTGTCGGGTCCGAGGGGAGCGGCAAGGATGTCCGCGGCGAAGGTGTACGGGACCGGATAGTCCGGCGTCGAGGCGGCACCGGCGACGCCCGGGCCGAGGCCGAGCCCGACCGCTGCGAGCAGTGCCACGAAGCACGCCCGGATCGCTGCAGGGCGCGTGTGCATGGGATCTCTCGTACCCCGCGAGCGCGGCCCCAACGCATCGCGGGCCCGACACGCACCCGGGGACGGCATCGGAGGGCCGGTGCCTCTCGGGTGAGGGACGCCGTGGCCGCCGTTGACCTGGGCGCATTGACCAGAAGGGAACCGAGACGATCGGGCTTCGAGAACGCTTTGCGAACGGGTCGGCCCCGCACATCGAGTCCAACCCGACGTTCCATGCCCCCCACGGAGGCCAGCGGCGGCCAATGCGGGCCGACCCGTTGCAAAATGCTGCTGGGGATCGCGCGTCTCGAGGTCGTCGACGCTCGGGTGGTCGGGCCACTCGCCCGTGCCAAAAACAACGAGCTGGCGGTCGTCCCCGAGGGGAACCAAACGTGGCTTGCACGCCGAACGGACGAGGAACCCTGCCAAGCGGGCCCTCGCACGTGCACGGCGTGCGTCACGCTCGCTTGACGACAGGGCCGCCCGAAAAACGCCGAACTACGCTGCTCGGGTGCCGACGCTGGCCGAACGGCTTGGCTATGGACCCGAGGAACGCCTGTTGATCCTCAACTGCGACGACCTCGGCTTCTGTCACGCAGCGAACGAGGCGGTCTACGAGGCGCTGCGACGCGGCATTGCCACGAGCGCGAGCCTCATGGTGCCATGCCCCTGGGCCGCCGAGGCCGCCGCCCGATACGACGGTGACGACGTCGGCGTGCATCTCACGTTGACCTCCGAATGGGAGCTGTACCGCTGGGCCCCCCTGACCGCTTCGGCGTCGCTCGTCGACGAACAGGGCCGGTTCCCTCGGACGAGTGAGGCCGTGTGGGCCCAAGCGAGCATCGAGGACGTCCGCCGGGAGCTGCAGGCACAGATCGATCAGGCGCTCGCGTGGGGGATCGACGTCTCGCACATCGATGCCCACATGGGGACGGTCCAGGTTCGCCCCGAGTACTTCGAGGTCTATCTCGACCTCGCGGCAGCCAACCGCTTGCCGATGCGGCTCTCCGGCGCCGAAACCGAAGGGGCGCTCGGCTTCTCCTTCCGGGACCGGGCGGCCAATCAGGGCGTCACCTTCCCCGATCACTTCATCTATGTCCCAGGCGTCGGGAGCCGAGAAGTGCTCCGCCAGCTCCTCCCAAGGCTGCGACCCGGCGTCACCGAGGCCTACCTCCATCCGGCGCTGGACACGCCGGAGTTGCGCGCCGCCGCGCCCGATTGGGAGAGGCGCGTCGATGACCACCGGCTCCTCGTCGAGGACGAGGAGCTTCGTCGGTGGCTCGAGGACCAGGGTGTGCGCTGCATTGGGTTCCGAGAGCTGCGCGCGCACATGCGCGCCTCGTAGGGCGACGACGGCCGCCGCACACGCACCAACTCCACGGCTCCCGTTCGACTCCGGATCGGTGATGCCCGGTCAGCTGCCGTGGCCCGACGAGCAGCAGGAGCGGCCGACGGCGGCCCCGTCTTCAGGGCCCGCATTGCCAAGCCACCCCCCTAAACCGCCGATAATGCACATTATGTAAAGTTGGTTCGAGACGTGTTCGCAGCGAGAGAACTCGTCCCGCTCCTCGTGGATGCGCTGATAGATGGCCGACCACTGCTGCTCGTCCGCGAAGGAATGCACGATGCGCGTGAAGACGTGATGCGGGTAAACAACAGAATCCTCTCTTCCATGCGCGTGAGATTCCCAGCCGCTTCATGGGCATCGTGCGATATCGCTTCGTGCATTTCTTCGCTTGGCATGACCACCGGCACCAAGGCCGCTCGAGAGTCTTCACTCTTGACCAAGGCGAGGTTCAGGTACGAGCGGGCTTCCTTGTTGCCATGGAGGTCCATGCTCGCCAGCGACAGTACCGGCGCCTGGTCCGTAGAGCCGTTGCCGGGAAGGCCTCCGGCTTGGCCGCGTGGCGGTTCCGAGTCTCGCTCCCGATGGGGGTCTCATCTGCGACCATGGCCGTCGCACGGAACGGAGTGGGGTCGCAGTTGGTTCCGCGCGAGCGCCGAGGGCCCCTGGCGAGCGGCCTGCTGTCCGTGTGCGTTCGGTTACCATGCCCTCGCCATTGGGCCCCGGCCGCCGCACGGGCCCGCCGGCAGACACGCACGGATTGGGGTTCAGGTGCCCACGCGATATGACAAGGAGCCGGCAAGGCGATGAGGCCGTTCCGACGCGTGGTCAGACGCTTGGCACCGGTCGTACTCTCGGCATCGGCGCTCGCGCTGTTCGGCCCTCCGGTTGCCGACGCCGGAGCGGTGCAGAGCGTGCTCTACGCCTCCCCGGGCGGCACCGGGTCCTGCGCCTCGGGCTCGCCGTGCGACTTTGCCACCGCGCTCGCCCAGGTCGCGCCGGGGCAGGCCATCGACATGGCAGCCGGCACCTACGACGGGCTCTTCACCCTGTCCACCGCCGGCACCTCCGCCGGTTCGCCCGTGATGGTTCAAGGCGCAGCCGGTGGCGGGACGGTCATCGACGCACAGACGAAGGGGACCGCGCTCACCGTCGCCTCGGGGGTGTTCGCCACAATCTCGGGGCTCACCTTCATCAACGGCTCGGCCAGCGCGGGTGCAGGCGGCAGCTGCGACACCAACGGGTCGTCCTGCGACGGCGGGAACGCCGGAGGGGCCATCTCGAACGACGGCACGCTCACGGTCTCCGGTTCGACGTTCTCCTCGGACACGGCGATCGCGGGCAGGGGCGGAACGTGTGGCCGAAAAAGCCTCAACTGCAACGGCGGGAATGCGGGAGGGGCCATCTCGAACGACGGCACGCTCGTGGTCTCGGGCTCCACGTTCTCCTCCGACAGTGCGCTGGCAGATGCCGCCATCGGGTGCGACGAGACCACGTGCAACGGCGGGAACGCCGGAGGGGCCTTCTCCAACGACGGCACGCTCACGGTCTCCGGTTCGACGTTCTCCTCGGATTCCGCCTCGGCGGGCTCCGGTGGCTCCTGTTTCACCCCCGCGATCTGCAACGGCGGGAACGCCGGAGGGGTCGTCGCCAACGACGGCACGCTCAGCGTCACCGGCTCGACGTTCTCCTCGGATTCCACCGCCGCGGGTGCCGGTGGCACCTGTTCGGGGCTCACGATCTGCGACGGGGGGAACGCCGGAGGGGCGGTCTCCAACGACGACACGCTCAGCGCCGTCGCCACGACCTTCGCCTCGGACACCTCCACTTCGGGCACCGCCGGCTCCTGCAGCGCCCAGACGACCACCTGCAATCCCGGGACCTCCGCCGGTGACATCGCCAACGAGGCCGGTGCCACAGTCGCTGCGGACATCTTCGCCGACTCGTGCTCGGGAACCTTCGCCGATGGCGGATACAACGTCGGCACCAAGAACACCTGCTTCGGATTCCCGGGTGCATCGAGCGACCTCTACTTGCTCGCCCTGCCAAGCACGCTCGGTTCGCTC
This sequence comes from Acidimicrobiaceae bacterium, assembly GCA_027306525.1. Lineage (GTDB taxonomy): Bacteria > Actinomycetota > Acidimicrobiia > Acidimicrobiales > RAAP-2 > Palsa-461. The sequence continues at coordinate 10,843 of DAHUZM010000015.1, read as the reverse complement.
GCCGACAACGGCGGACCGACGCAGACCATCGAACCGCGAAGCGGGAGCGTCGCGCTCGGGTGGATCCCCAACGACCCCGCCCTGAGCGTGACACAAGCCGACGGGACGTCCTACTCGCTCTGCCCGGTGGCGGCCGACCAACGGGGCATCCCGAGCGCGCCGGGGTCGGCGTGCAACGTCGGTGCGGTGCAGTCGAGCTTCCTCGTCTCGGTGAACGGCGCCTCGTCGGCCACCGTGCCGAGCGGTGCTTCGGCCACACTCGCTGCGAGCGGCCTGCCGGCCGGGGCCGGCGGGACGGTCACCTTCAGCTCGGCCAGCCCGGTGGCGACGCTATGCAGCTTCAGTGCGGCGGCCGCCTCGAGCTGCACGCCGTCGGCGTCGCTCGCCGGGGGCACCTACGGCGGGGTCACGGCCAGCTTCGTCGACACCGACGGCTCGTTCCCGAACGCCGACTCGGCCAACCAGGTCTCCTTCGCGGTCGTGCCGGCCGAGATGACCGGCTCCACCCCGACCTCGGTCACCCTCGGGGCCTCCCCCGACCCGGCGGTCGCCGGCCAGGAGGTCACCTACAGCGCCACGCTCTCGCCGGCCTCGGCCACCGGGACGGTCACCTTCTCCGACGACGGCTCGCCGATCGCCGGCTGCGACGGGGTCGCCGTGACTAATGCGGTGGCCAGCTGCGACCCCGCCTATCCGGTCCTCGGCACCCACCTGATCTCGGCCTCCTATTCGGGCAGCGCCGCCGACGCCCCCTCCAACGCCCAGGTGTCCGAGGTGGTCGACCTCCAGCCCATCTCCGGCGTGGACCCCATCGGAACCGCCATCGCCGTCTCGGAGGCGGCGTACCCGGGAGCCGGCTCGGCAAGAGCGGTCGTGCTCGCCCGTTCCGATTTCTTCTCCGACGCGCTGGCCGGTGGACCTTTGGCCGCGGCCGAGGGCGGCCCGCTCCTCTTGAGCGAGGGTGCCGACCAGAGCCAGAGCATCGACCCGAGGACCCTGGCCGAGATCGAGCGGGTCCTCCAGCCCGGCGGGACCGTCTACGTCCTGGGCGGCACGCTCGCCCTCCCCGCCTCCATCGACGCCACGCTCTCGGGCCTGGGCTACCGCGTGGTTCGCGAGGCGGGAGCCGACGAGTTCGCCACCGCCCTCGACATCGCAGCGGCCCTCGGTGACCCGGCCGACGTCTTCGAGGCGACCGGCCTCGACTTCCCCGACGCCCTCGCGGCGGTCCCCGCGGCGGTCGCCACCCACGGGGCGATCCTCCTCACCGACGGGGCCACGCAGGACCCCGAGACCGCCGCCTACCTCGCCCTCCACCCCTACGACGCGCGCTTCGCCATCGGGGGGCCGCTCGCCGCAGCCGGGGCCGACCCGGGCGCCAAGGCGGTCTTCGGCCAGGACGCCTTTGGCACTGCGGCCGCCGTGGCCTCCTACTTTTTCCCCGGTGCCTCGCTTTTCGGGGTCGCCAACGGGGGCACCTTCACCGACGCCCTCGCCGGTGGGGTCTTCATGGCGAGCGGGGGCCGGCTCGGACCCATCCTGCTCGTCGACCCGGCGGGATCCCCGCCGGTCCCCTCCCCGGTGGCCGCGTACCTCGCCACCTTGAAGAAGGCGACCCCCGGTTATGTATTCGGCGGCCCGCTGGCCGTCCCCGACTCGGTGCTCCAGGCGATCCAGGCGATCACCGGGTAGCGCCGAGGGAGCACGTCTCGGGCCCAGGGCTCGGTCCTGCTCGATCCGACCGACGGCGCCGTCACGGGCGGCTCCCCGGCCCGAGGACGGATCTGCCCGGCCCCCCACCGACCGGGCCCGTCCAGCTCGACGATCGGCGCGGGAAGCCAAGGTCGCCCGAGGCCCTCTTGGCCGAGTCGCCACGGCTCGTCGATCGCCGCAGCGTCGAGCCCGGTCAACTCGGGAACGTGGCATCGCACGAAGGTGCCCTGCGGGTCGAAGCGTCGGGCCTGAGGGATCGGGCTGAGCACGCGGTGCGGGTTGGGGCCCGCTCCCCTTCCCCACCGCCCACTGCCAGTTCAGGTCGTTGAGGGCCAGGTCCGCGTCGACGAGGTGCTCGAGAACGTGACGGGCCTTTCGAACAACCTTGAGGCCGTGACCGTCCGAGTGCCTGCAGGGACCGGGAGGTGGGGAACCTTCCGGTGGTGCTCCGGTGCGCGCCAAGGGTTGGAGGCGTCCGTTTGATCCGACCCCACATGCGCCGAGGCACGACCGGGACATTGGCCGGACCGGGAGGTCAGCGGCGGAACCCGCTCGGCGGAACGTCGATCGCTCCCCACCCTCCTCGGATTGTTCGTTACGAGGGGCAGATGGGGATGTTCTTGGCCGCCACGATCCGGCTGACCGATGCCTGGACCGAAGGCAGGCTCAATCCCCCGCTGCTCATCGCCTGCTCGAGGGCGCTCACGGTGGTACCCCACGACGAGGCGTCGATCATGACCATGTCGGCGCCGGCCTCTGCGGCGGCGACCGCCGCTGAGGGCTCGGAGTAGCCGGCGGCGGAGATCGCGCCCGCGCCGAGCGAGTCGGTGATGGTGACGCCGCTGAAGCCCAGGGTCTGACGGAGGAACGTGTAGGTGGCCGGCGACAGGCTCGCCGGAAGCCCGTTGGTCAGGCCGGGAACGATCGGGTGTCCCACCATGACGACCGGGACGCCGAAGTGGATCGCCGTGCCGAAGGGAATGAGGTCATTCGTCTCGAGCTGGGACAGTGGCGGATCGGTCGCCGGTCCGAGGTCTGTGTTGCCGTTGGCGTGGCCGAGGCCCGGGAAGTGCTTGACAACCGGTACCACGCCACCGGCTTGGAGTCCGTTCGCATAGGCATCGCCGTAGGCCGAGGCCACCTGACCGTTCTCGCTGAAGGACCGATCCGACTCGTCCGCATAGGGGTCGTTGGGGGCGGCGGTGTCGAGCACCGGGGCCAGGTCCATGGTCACCCCGATGCTCTTCATCCCAGCCGCGTGCGCCGCGATCTCGCTCACCACCTGTCCGGGGGTCCACTGACTCGCCATCTGCCTCGGCGTCGGCAGCGCGCCGAGCACGTTCGCCAGGCGCTGGACCAGTCCGCCCTCCTCGTCGGTGGACATCCACGGCGTCACCTGGCCGGCGTTGGATGCATCGGCATCGAGCGCCGCGATGCCCGCTGCGATGGACGGGCCCGAGCCCGCCGGCGGCTGCCCGAAGAGCACGAAGCCGCCGACCCCGGCCGTCGCTGGAGCGGCCGATGCGGCGAGGTTCGAGAACTGCCCGCTCACCATGATCATCTGCTCAGCGAGCTGCGCGGCCGACCAGCTGGATACGGCCGGCGCGCAACCCGGGATGCTCTTGGCGGCGACCGCCGACTGCAGTGCCGCCGCTGCGTCGTTGCCGACCGCCAGTGGCCCTCCGAACACATATCCCGGCGTGCCCGGCGACAGGCCTGCCAGGTACGGGAGGATCCCGGAGGGCAAGGGGGCGCTCGGGTTCACGAGGAGGAGGGGACCGAGGCGACCTCCGGTCGCCATGAACGCCCCTCCCCCGAGGGCGTCGGGAAAGGCCGCGGCCGTCGCGGCGCCGAAGGCCTTCGCGTTGGGGAAAAACCGCGTGGCCACCGCCGCGGACGTGCCGAACTGGTCCCGGCCGTAGACGGGGGTCGCCGAGGGGTCGGCCCCGAACGCTGCGAGCGGTCCACCGATCGCATAGCGCGTGTCTTGGGGGAACTGGCTCAGGTAGGCGGCGGTCTCGGGGGCCTGGGTGGACCCATTGGTGAGGAGAATCGCGGCGTGCTGCTCGATCGCGGCCGGGACCGCGGAGAGCGCGTCGTAGAACGACAGCCCGGTGGCCTCGAAGATCGTCGAGGGATCCCCCATGGCCTTCGCGATGTCGACGGCGGTCGCGAACTCGTTCACCCCCGCTTCCCGCACCACCTGATAGCCGAGGCCCTTGAGGGTCGAGTCGATGTTGGGGCTGAGCGCGAGGTCGCCACCGAGCACGTACACCGTGTGGCCGCTCGGCAGCACCCGTTGGATCTCGTTCTGCACGCGGGGGTTGAGGCCCGAGCTCAGCCCTGCGCCCGGTGTGATGAGGAGCGGGCCGTTGAGTGAGGCCGCGAACGGTCCGCCCGCCAAGGCATCCGAGAAGAAGTCCGAGCGGGCGAGCACGACCGCGCTGGCCGAGCCGGGGTTGGGGAATTCGGCCTGGGAAATGGCGATCGCGGTGCCGATGGCGTCGGTGCCGTAGATCCGCTGGAGCGAGCCGGAGCTCGCCGCTGCGAGCGCGCCCAGCGGAACGAGCGTCGCCGCCAGCACCGACAGCACCGCCCCGATCGTCGCGCGCCCGATGTGCATCTCTCGACGGTACCCGTCTCGGCGTCACGCCAAAGATCCGATGGCAAGCGCACGGCGTCTTGTCGAGGACCGCACCCCCTCGACGGACGGGGGACGATCGACTCCCCTCCCCCGCCTCGTCAAAAGCCGATCCGGATCGCCCGTGCCTCGGTGCGATGCATCGCCCGGGTCGGGCGCGTCGCGTCGCGTCGATAGCGTGGGTCCGGTGAGCGAGGACCTCTGGGCCAGCCTCGCCGGCCAGTTCGTCGACGGGGCCTACGCGTCGGTGAAGGGCTTCGTGCGCACCTCCGTGCTGCATCGCCAGCTCATCGAGCACCTGCCCCCCGCACCCGCGTCGATCCTTGACGTCGGCGCAGGCGCGGGTCATCAATCGTTCCCGCTGGCGCAGGCCGGCTACGAGGTGACCCTGCTCGACGCCTCGCCGGCCATGCTCGAGCGCGCACGAGCGCGCCTCGAGGGGCTCCCCGCCGAGGCCCGAGCGAGAGTGACGCTCCTCGAGGCCGACGGCGAGCGCGCCGAGGAGGCGGTCGATGGGCGGCGCTTCGCAGCGGTCTTGTGCCACGGCGTCCTCGGGTATCTGGAGACACCCGAGCCGATGATCGAGCAGCTCTGCCGCTGTGCACGCCCCGGTGGGCTGGTCTCGATCATGACGGGCAACGCCAACGCGACCGCCGTGCAGCCCGCCATGGAGCGCCGGTGGGACGATGCGCTGGCCTCCTTCGACCAGCGCAGCGGGATCGGCGTGCTCGGAGTGCGAGGGCGAGCCGACACGGTGGAGGAGCTGAGTGAGCGCATTCGAGCGATGGACGTGGAGCCGCTTCGCTGGTACGGGGTCTGGCTCTTCGTCGACTGGCTGGAGTTCGCCGGCGTCGAGCTCGACCCGAGCGACACCGAGCAGCTCGCGGCGATCGCAGCGGTCGAGCTCGAGGCGGCCCGCCGAGATCCCTACCGCCAGCTCAGCCGGGTCTTTCACCTCGTGGGACGAAAGCTCGTCCCACGAGCGGCGCCGTCATAGGCGCGCCGCCCCCGGGCGGTTCGCCTACCGGCACCACCGCCGAGCGCGCTCGGTACGCTCGGCGTATGGACCTTGGTCGAGTCGGCGTGTGGTGGAGCGGGACGTGGAGGGCCGACGACGAGTCGACAGACGTCGCCGCCGAGTTGGAGCGCCTCGGGTTCGGCGCCATCTGGTCGTCGGGCGGGTTCAACCCGGGGCTCTCCAGCCGGTTCGGCCGGCTCCTCGAGTCGACCGAGCGCATCGTCGTGGCGAGCGGGATCGTGAGCATCTGGACATCCCCACCCGAGGAGATCGCCCGGGCCGTCGACGAGCTCGAGCGTGGGCATCCGGGCCGGTTCCTCCTCGGCGTCGGCGCGAGCCACGGCCCGGTCGTGAAGGACTACCACCGCCCCTACTCGCACATGGTCGAGTACCTCGACGGGCTCGACGCCGCGACCCCGGCCGTACCGGCCGAGCGGCGGGCGCTCGCGGCACAGGGGCCGCGCATGTTGGATCTCGCGGCGCAGCGCTCGGCCGGGGCGCACCCCTACTTCGTCCCCGTCGAGCACACCGCTCGTGCCCGTGCGCGACTCGGTGAGGGCGTCCTTCTCGCACCCGAGGTCACGGTGGTCCTCGACCCCGACGCGACCCGCGCCCGCGAGCTCGCCCGGAGCTTCACCCAGCACTACCTGGCGCTCCCCAACTACGCCAACAACCTGCGGTCCCTCGGCTACAGCGAGGCCGACGTCGAGGGCTCGGGCAGCGATCGGCTGGTCGACGCCGTGGTCGGCTGGGGCGACGTCGAGCGGGTGGCCGGCCGGATCCGAGAGCACCTCGACGCGGGTGCCGACCACGTGTGCGTCCAGGTCGTCTCGGGCACGAGGGACGTGTTCCCGCTCGCCGAGTACCGGCAGCTCGCGAGGGCGATCTTCTCGTAGGACGAGCGACCCCGGCGCGTGCGCGACGGTACGCTCGGGCCGCTCCACACGAGGGGCGCGCCGGGGCAGGCGCCGACCCTCCGATCGCGGTGTCCTCGCCGCGTGAGGACCCGCCGATGAACCACTACGAGACGCTCGGCGTGCCGAGGAACGCCACGCTCGAAGAGCTCCGGCGCGCCTATCTCGCAAAGCATGCCCAGCTCCGTCCCGAGCGCTTCGTGGGCGCCCCCGAGCACATGCTCGACGCGGTCGCCCGCGCGAGCGGCGTCATCGACGAGGCCTGGAGGGTCCTCGGCGATGCCGAGAAGCGGCGGCGCTACGACGCCGAGCTCGAAGTGGGCGACCAGCTCGGTGGGGACTCCCGTCGCTCGCGTGCCGAGCACATCTGGGCGATGGAGCGCGAGCTCGGGTGGCCACTGTCGTCGGTCCTCGGTCTCGAGCCCCCCGGCCCCCTCCCTCGCGCCTATCGGGGCGAGGCGCCGAGCGCCACGCACGAGGAGAACGGAAACGAGCCGACCGGGCTCCATCGACGCTCGTATGCGAGCGTCGATGGCAACGCCTCTGCGATCGTCTGGGCGCTCGAGTCCCTCGCCTTGTGGCTGAGGCCCCGCCGACACGCGAGCGCGCACGTGAGCGTCCCCGATGTCTGCGGGTTGCACGCCAGCGAGGCCTACTACGCCGTGGCGAAGTCCGATCTGCACATCAACTTCATCCGCCTGACCGAGGACCCCTCGGGGGGCGATGGCACCGTGGTCGACCAGTACCCGCCGGCCGGGACCTCGGTCCGTCGTGGCACCACGCTCAACGTGCAGGTCGTCCATCCGAGCGAACCCGAGCCGATCACCCTCAGCTGACCGCCGGGCGTGAAGCCGTCATCGGACCGCAACCCGGCGCCGAGGTCGCCGGGCCTGCTCATGGCGTCGCGCCTCGGGCTGCCGCGACCCGCGACCGAGGGGATGCAAGGCTTGTGGGCTCAGCATCGAGCGGTGCACGTCAGGTTGCGGGGAGGGTCGGCTTGTCCGCCAACAGCGAGTCACGGATGGAGCGGCGCGTGCAGCGGCTCCGCCGTGTCCGCCGCCGCCGCGCGATCGTCCTCGCCATCGTGGCGGCGATCGCCGCGCTCTGTGTGGCCGACGTGCGGGGACGGATGGAAGTGGGCCACGTCGACGGCGCCCAGGGCCACGACAGCGCACGGTTGGCAACGCTCCAGGGGAACCTCGGATCCGACCGCGTCCGCATCGGGGCCGAGAGCGCGAAGTTCGAGTCCATCGAGGGCACCATCGCCCAACGCCAGACCACCATCACGCTCACCGACAACCAGACCGCGCAGCACAACGCGACCATCTCGGTCGACAACATCGACTTCACGGCGCTCAGCACCTGCCTCACCGGGGTGACCCAGGCGCTCGACCAGATCTCGGTCGGCGAGACGCTCGGCGGCATCGCCTCGCTGCAGGCGATCGCGCCGACGTGTCAATCGGCGGGGCCGTGACGCTCACCGTCACGCGGGGCCCGGCGGCACGGCCAGCGCCCGACGCCCGCGCGACGCCCGCGCACCGACGCCAGCGCGGACGCCACGGTCGGCGTCGCCACGTCCGGGTGCTCCTCGTGCTCGCGTCGGTCGTCGTCGTGCTCTTCGCCTTGACCGACACGCTCCTCACCCAGGTGCGCCTCCACCACGCGCAGGTCCGGCTCACCGCAACCCGGCGAGCCGAGGCGGAGGCGATCAGGGGCATCGGGCTCGCAGAGGCGACGATCCGGGGCCTGCTCGCCGACGAGACCGTCGGGCGCGGGACCGTCGCCCAGCTGGACACCCAGCTCGCGTCGGCCACCGCGCGCCTCAGCCAGTCGGTGGCCGGGCTCAACCTGGCCAACTTCAGCGTGGCGACCATCCACTCGTGCCTCCAAGGGGTGCAGGGCGCCGTGGCCGACATCGCGGCGGGCAACCGCAGCGCGGCGGTGAGCGCACTGCAGAGCGCCGACGACTCCTGCCAGCTCGTGACGAGCGCGTCGGCGGGCGGGCCGGTGTACCCCTACGACGTCCCGGACCCCGACGTGATCGACGTCGGGGGCACCTACTACGCCTATGGGACCAACTCGGCGAGCGGGAACATCCAGATCCTCCAGTCGAGCGACCTCACCCAGTGGACGCTGCTCGGCGACGCCCTGCCCCACCTCCCAAGTTGGGCCCGCTTCGGGGCCACGTGGGCGCCGGGGGTCATCCAGATCGGCGCTCTCTTCTACCTGTACTACGCCGTCTCGGCGGAGGGCACCGAGTGCATCTCGGTGGCCACCTCGCCCAGCCCGGCCGGCCCCTTCGACGACCGGTCGGGCGGTCCGCTCATCTGCCAGACGTCGCTCGGAGGCTCGATCGACCCCTCCCCCTATCTCGACGGCGCCGGGCACCTCTATCTGACCTGGACGTCCAACGGCGCGAACGGCCAACCCGCCACCATCTGGGCCCAACCGGTGGCGGCCGGCGGAACGGCCATGGCGAGCGGGAGCGCGCCGGTCGCCCTCCTCCGTCCGACCCAGGCCTGGGAGGGCTCGGTCGTCGAGGGGCCCTTCATGTGGAACGACGGGGGCAACTACTTCCTCTTCTACTCGGCCAACAGCTGGCGGACCTCCTCGTACGCCGAGGGGGTGGCCACGTGCCAGGGCCCTGCGGGACCCTGCGCGACGCCCCTGCCCGGCCCGATCCTCGGCACCGAGGCCCAGTTTGCCGGCCCCGGAGGGGCAACCGTCTTCACGACGCCCGGCGGCCAGCCCTTCATCGACTTCCACGGGTGGCAGCCCGCGGCGGTCGGGCCGCCGAACGCCCGCCTGCTCTTCATCCGGCCGATCGTGTTCCAAGGCGGCTACCCGGTCGTCGGCGCCCCGGCCGGCTGAGCGTCAATAGTGCAGCCCGAAGCCCCTCGGATAGAGCGGGTTGGCCGTGTCGCCTGGCACATCGGAGCGCTGGGCCGCCACCTCCTCCATCGAGGAGGGCAGATCGAAGGGCAGCGTGCCCCCCGGCGCGGCCCGCCCGAAGAGGACGTCGAGGTAGGCGCCGTCCGAGATGCCGTAGGTGCCGAACAGCGCGGCGGCCCGATCCAGCTTGCCCAGGATGATCGGGCGCTCCAGGCGTACGTCGACGACGGTGTCCACCTCGTCCATCGCCAGGGCGACCTCGGCCAGGGACTCGTCCTCGAAGTCGAGGCTGCCGGTGTGGAAGAACCGCTCGAGGCCGCGCTCGCGCGGCTCGTAGGGGGCGGGCAGGCGGGCAATGGCCACCTCGGCCTCGCCCGGCTCCTCGACCACGGTCCCGTAACGGGCCGCCACCTCGGCATCCACCCCGAGGCAGAAGATCCGTGTGCCGGGGGCGAGGGGGAGGACCCGCTCCCCCTCGCCGTTCTTGAGCAGCGTGCACGAGCGACGCTGGGCGGCCAACCCGCGCTCGACGTGCTCGTCGGTCCGAACGGTTGCTTCGGCCACGTCGGGGTCGACGAAGGGGTCGTCGAAGAGCCCGAGGACGAACTTCTCGCGCAGGATCCGGCGCACCGACTCGTCGAGGCGTGACTCGGGCAACCGGCCGTCGTCGACCAGCTGGACCACGATGTCCGGGCAGGCCTCGCCGCCCAGCTGATCGCAGCCGGCCTCGAGGATCCGGAGCACCCGCTCCTCGCGCGACAGGTGCTCGACCCCCCAGGCCCGGCCCGGGTACATCTCGCCGAACACCTTGTGGTCGGTGACGAGGCCCCAGTCGGTGCAGACGATGCCGTCGAACCCGTAGCGCTCGCGCAGGAGCCCGGTGATGACGCTGCGGTTGTAGCCGAAGCCGACCTCCTCGTGCTCGGTCCCGATCGGCATCCCGTAGTACGGCATCACCTGGGTGACGCCGGCCTCGAGGGCGTGCTCGAAGGGGCGGAGGTGGTAGTCGAAGTGCCCGCCTGGGTACACCTGCTCGCGCCCGTAGGCGAAGTGCGGGTCCTCGCCGTCCATCTGGGGCCCGCCGCCAGGGAAGTGCTTCACCATCGAGGCGACGCTCGCCGGGCCGAGCGCATCGGTGCCCCGCAGTCCGCGGATGTAGGCGGCGGTCAGGCGGCCGGCCAGATCGGCGTCCTCGCCGAAGGTCCCCGCGATGCGCGACCAGCGCGGCTCGGTCGCGAGATCCGCCTGGGGGTGCAGGGCCACGCGCAGGCCGACCGCAAGGTACTCGCGCCGCACGGCGTCGCCGAAGGAGAAGGCCACCTCCTCGTCGCCGATCGCACCGATCCCGATGAACTCGGGCCACTGGGAGAAGGCCCGGGCCGCCAGCTGGGCGCCCAGGCTGGAGAAGCCGTGCCGGGGGTCGCTCGACAAGGTGACCGGGATGCCGAGGCGGGTGGAGGCCGCCAGCTCCTGGACGCGGTTGTGCCACTCGGCGTGCTCGCGCGCCGGCATCACCGCCGCCAGGTTGAAGTGGGTGAGCAGCCGCTCGGAGATGAAGGCGGTCGCGGGAGGCTGCGCCCGGGCCCCCGTCGGGCCCTCGGTCACCGACCCGCCGGGCCCGGGTAAGAGCACGGTGTGGAAGAGCTGGCCGGCCTTCTCGGCCAG
>DAHUZM010000012.1 GCA_027306525.1 Acidimicrobiaceae bacterium | reverse complement strand
TGGTGAAGCTGGCCGGATTACTGCCTGTCGTGCTGGTCGGCGCCGTCTCACTCCACGGCCCGCCGTCCACCGAGTAATACAGAGCCGTGGGTGGAGGATCAGTGGCTGTGAGGCCACTGTAAATGATGTTCGTGCTGTAATCGCTCGTCGCCTGCACCGTGAAGCTGGGCTGGGTGTTCATCGTCTGGAAGACGTTGTTCGACGTCCCCGTCGTCAGCGAGTCCGATACCCCTGCGACCGTCATCGTGATCGGTACCGGCTGGACATTGTCCGCGTCGATCACCGTCACGGTGGTGCTGTACGGATTCGGAACATAGACCTTGTTCGTGACCGGGTTCACCGCCAGGGCGTTTGGCTCCGTGCCCGCGTTGACCGTAGATGTACTGTTGGTTGCCCCGTCGATCACCGTCACTGTACCGCTGGTCCGATTCACGACATAGACCTGGTCCGTGACCGGATTCAACGCCACGTGAAGCGGACTCGAACCCACACTGACCGTGCTGGTCGCATTCGTTGCCCCGTTAATCACCGTCACCGTGTTGCTGTTCGCATTTGCTACATAGACTTTGTCCGTGACCGGATTCAACGCCACGGCAACCGGACTCGTCCCCACGCTGACCGTGCTGGTGCTGTTGGTGGCGCCGTCGACGCCCGTGACCCGGCCTTCGCGGCGCCCACCAAGTTCGTGGGTCGGGCCTTCGACGACGCGACCGAGGCGAGATCGCTGGCCGAGCGGCTCGGCTGGACGCTCGCACGCGACGGGGAGCGGCTCCGGCGGGTGGTCGCCTCACCCGAGCCGCTCGAGATCGTCGAGTTGGCCACCATCGTCCGGCTGGTCGAGGCCGGCGTGGTGGTCGTGTGCGCTGGCGGTGGGGGGGTCCCGGTCCTCCGCCGGGCCGACGGCTCGCTCACCGGCGCCCAGGCGGTCGTCGACAAGGACCTCGCCGCCGCCCTGTTGGCCGAGCGCGTGGGGGCCGACGTCCTCATGCTCCTCACCGATGTCCCGGCGGTGCAACTCGACTTTGGCTCACCGACGGCGAGGGCCATCCGTCAGGCCTCACCCGAGTGGCTCAGGACCGAGCGGTTTCCCGCCGGATCGATGGGTCCGAAGGTCGAGGCGGTCACTCGATTCGTGACCGCAACCGGCGGCCGCGCGATGATCGGCCGACTCGAGGATGCCGCCGCGCTGCTCGCCGGGTCGACGGGCACCGTGGTCGGCCCGGGATTGCCGACCGCCCTCGAGACGCTCGGGCGGCTCGCGCGGCGTCGTGGCCAACCACGGCGCGACGAGGCTGCAGGACGAGATAGCGTGCGTCGCCCCGACGCGCAACGGAGTGGGAGGTAGAGCACGATGGCGGCAACCGCGACCGAGCCCGGCGACCGGATCGTGGTCGGCTACGACGGGTCCACGTCGGCGAAGAAGGCACTCGAGTGGGCGGCGAACCAGGCGGACGTGACCGGGGCGCTCCTCGAGGTGATCACCACCTGGACGTGGCCGACCTCCTATGGTGCCCCGCTCTCGCTCCCCGAGGACTTCGACCCCGCTGCCTCGGCCCAGGCGATCCTCGACGAGGCCGCTCAATACCTGAAGGAACGGTTCGCCGGCGTGCGGGTCCGCTTCGACAATCTGGAGGGGCCCGCCGCCCCGGCGCTCGTGAAGGCATCGGAGGGTGCCTCGCTGCTCGTGGTCGGCTCGCGGGGACATGGCGAATTCGTCGGCATGCTCCTCGGGTCGGTGAGCGAGCACTGCGTCGCCCACGCGCAGTGCCCGGTGCTCGTCCTTCGCACCGGCTGACCCTGCGCGACCCGGCCGAAGCCACCGGGGCCCGAGGTCCCTCAGCCCCAGAAGCGTCCGATCCGCTCGGCCATCGCCTCGCCCTGGCGCCGCCCCTCGACCGCCGCCTTCGGCGCGATCGATGCGTCCATGAGGTTCATGCCCATCGCGGCGGCGGCGTCGGCGTCGGGGCCGACGACCTCGACCTCGGCGCCAGAGTCGACGAGCGCCGTGCGCTCCGACTCGGCGGTCTCGATCAGGCGGGCGAGCCGGGGGTCACCAGGCGCCATGCGCTCCCCCGTCATGAGCGTGACGATCAGCACCCTGTCGTAGCCGACCGCGAGATCGGCGTTGGCACCAGAGCGCATCCCGCCGTCCATATAGCGGCGGCCGCCGATGGTGATGGGAGCGAACAGTCCCGGCACACAGCAGCTCGATGCCACCGCGCGGTCGAGCTCGACGCCGGCGGCCCGATTCCACACCTTGAACTCGCCGGTCTGCGCGTCCACGGCGGTGCACGAGTAGCACTCGGGCCAGGGCTCCCCGGCCAGATAGTGGAACACCTTCACGAACTGGTCCTCGGCCATGGCCTCGGCCTCCAACGCGAAACGCCCGATGGCCCTCCGGCGCTCCTCGGGCTCGAGCTCGGCCGAGGAGATCATGAGCGTCATGAACTTCGCCATGCGCTCGGCCATCCCCGAGCCAGCCGCGCTCGTCGAGGTCGGGTCGCTCTCCACGCCGCCCGGCGACCGGCCGTAGCGATCCACCTGGGCCTCCATGTCGCGACCGAGCGCGAGCTGCGCCCCCACTGCGGAACCGGCGGAGGTCCCGACGATGAAGTCGGCTCCGGCGAGGTCGACGCCCCTGCGCCGCAGGCCAGCGCACAGGCCGGTCTGCCAGGCGATCCCCACGGACCCCCCGCCGCTCAACACCAGTGCCCTGCTCATGTCGGCCTCCTTCAGGCGGTCACCAGGATCTTGCAGTGGCGCTCGGGGTTGCCGAGGTCTTCGAACGCCTGCGCCACACCGTCGAGCCCGACCTGCCCGGTGATCATCGGATCGACGTCGACCTCGCCCTCGGCGATCGCGCGCAAGGTGTCGGAGAACTCCTCGAGCTCGTAGCCGAAGCAGAAGTGGATCGAGAGCTCCTTCGCGATCCCCCAGAACGGGGTGACGCTGTCGTCCCCCATGCAGACCCCGACGACCACGATCCGGGTCTTGGGCGGCGCCGCCTGCAACGCCGAGTCGATCACGCCTGGCACCCCGACCGCCTCGAAGATGACGGGCTGGCGCCCTCCGGCATGCTCGTCCCATGCATCGAACACGTCGGCGGCGGCCGGGTCCGCGGCGTGATGCGCCCCCATCCGCAGGGCCAGATCGCGCCGCATCGAGGAGAAGTCGGAGGCCACGATGGGCTCGACGCCTCGTCGGGCGAGCGCCGCGATGACGGCGATCCCGACCGGCCCGGCGCCCATGACGATCGCCCCCTCCCCCTCGGCGATGGCCGAGCGGTTGACCGCGTGGAGGCCGACGGCCATCGGCTCGGTCAACGCGGCGCGGCGCGCGTCGAGCCCGTTGGGGACCTCGAGGACGAACGGCGCGGCGAGGAGCATGCGCTCGCCGTAGCCCGAGGGTAGGTCGTTCGAGTAGGCGAGGTCCTGGACACCCGACATGGTGACCATGACCGGGACGGAGGTCACGAGCACGCCGGGCTTGGGCCCCTGGGTGTCGGGACCGACCTCGAGGACCTCGGCCGCGAACTCGTGCCCCATGAAGACGTCGCGCCCCACGTCGACCGTGCTCCCACCGAGCGCCGGCCCGCCCCGCATCGATCGGATCAGGCGCACGAGCGTCGAACCGTGCTTGGCGAAGTGCAGGTCCGAGCCGCAGATTCCGCACGCCTTCACGTCCACGAGGATCTGGCCGAAGCCCGCCTGGGGGTCAGGGACGTCGTCTCGCACGATCATCTCCCCGTTGCGCAACACCGCGGCCCGCATCAGACGTTTCCTGCGTTCGAGGTCGCGGCCTGCTCCTCGACATGGCTCGAGATGGCGTTCATGATCGCCTCACCGGCACGGCCGAAGAGCTCGTTTCGCTTGGAGGCCGCCCAGTCGTGGGACACCTTCGGCCCGGCCAGCTTGTTGGTGAAGTGCGGGATCACCTCCCGGGCGAAGAGCCGGTAGGAGCGGAGCGTGGCGTCATGGTCGGCCCAGTCGTGGCCGAGCATGAGGAAGGTCCCAAAGCCCCCCGACTGCTCGAGCAGCCCGTCGATATAGGCGATCGCGTCATCGGGCGTCCCGATGACGATGTTGCCGCCCGCCGCGTAGCTCTCGACGAAGGCCCTCGGGTCCTTCGCCGATTCGACCTGGTAGCCGAGCGGCACGAAGCCTGCGGTGCCGAAGTACTTGGAGAAGTCCTCGAGGCCATGGGTGCAGTCCTCGATCGCCTGGTCACGTGTCTCTGCGATGTGCATGGCCCCGAGCACCCGCCAGCTGCTGCGGTCGGGCGCCGGGTTCCCGGCCGCGGCAGCCTGCTCTTCGACCACCCCCCAGGCGTTCCCGATGGCCGCGAAGCCTCCCTCGATCACCTGCATCGAGAGCGAGAGCAACGACACGCCGTAGCGACCGGCGAGGCGCGGTCCTGACGGCGAGATCATCGCGGCCACCGCCACCTCGAAGTGCGGGTCGCTGTAGGGGCGCAGCTGCAGACGCGCCTCATTCATCGTGAACCATTCGGTCTCCCGCGTGACGGGCTCGTCGGAACGCAGCAACGCGAGGATCGCCTCGAGCGATTCCTCCATGCGTGGCCGCTGGGTGACCGGGTCGATACCCATGATGTAGGCATCCGTCGGAAGCGCACCGGGGCCGGTGCCGAACAGGACTCGGCCGTGGGTCAGGTGGTCGAGCAGGACCATCCGGTCGGCCACGAGCCAGGGGTGATGGTACGGGAGCGAGACGACCCCGGTCCCGAGCTTGATGTGCTTGGTGCGCTCGGCGGCGACCGCGATGAAGATCTCCGGGCACCCGATGAGCTCGTAGCCGCCAGAGTGGTGCTCGCCGAACCACGCCTCGTCATAACCGAGCCTGTCGAGCTCGACCACGCGCTCGAGGTCGTAGTCGAGCGCGAGCGTCGGGTTCTGCCCGAGCGGATGGAACGGCGCGTAGAACACGCCGAAGCGCAGAGGAGCGGTCATGGTCATGCCTTTCTGTCCAAGACATCGTCGAGGAATCCGATGAGCGCCGCGTTGACCTCGTCGGGGCATTCTTGTTGGACCCAGTGGCCCGCCCCCTGGATCGAGACGTTGCCCCGGTGGTCGTCCAAGAACGCGAGGCCCGGCTCGAGCGGTGCAAAGCCCGCGACGGGATCGTCGGCACCGGTGATGAAGAGCGAGGGGCAGGTGATGTGGGCGTCCGCTAGGTGGGCGGTCGCCTCCCAGTTGGCGTTGAGGTTGCGGTACCAGTTGATCCCCCCGGTGAAGCCGGTCCTCGCGAACTGTGCGACGTAAAAGTCCAGATCCTGCTGGCTCAGCCAGTTGGGGAGGGGTCCTTTGGGCTCGGGCAGCCGGTCGATGAACCCGCCCTCGCCCTTGGCGAGCAAGGTGCCCACGTCGCCCGGCTCCATCTCGCTCGGCTTGGGCCCGGCGAGGAGCCGCCGCATCGTGCGCGCGGGATCCCCGCCGAGCTCGGCGTCGGCGACGCCGGGCTCTTGGAAGTAGACCATGTAGAAGAAGCCGTCGGCGAAGAGTTGGCGCATGAGGTCGACCGGCGGTGTCGACCCCCTGGGCAGGAACGGGACGCTCATCCCCACCACGGCACGCACGCGCCCGGGGGCGGACAGGGCGAGCTGCCAGGCGACGATGGAGCCCCAGTCGTGCCCGACGACAGCGGCGCTCCCTGCTCCGAGGTCGTCGAGGATCGCGAGAAGGTCGCCGGTCAGCTCCTTGATGCCGTAGGCGGCGATCGGCTCGGGTCGGTCGGATCGGCCGTACCCGCGCTGATCGGGCACGGCCACCCGATATCCCGCGTCGATCAGGGCGGGCACCTGCCGGCGCCACGAGTAGGCGAGCTCCGGGAAGCCGTGTGCGAGCACCACGAGCGGGCCATCGCCTCCGACGTCGACCGCCAGCCTCACGCCGTCGTGCTCGACGACGCGCGTCTCGGTGCCTGCAAGGGTCATCGTTCCTCCTTCACCAGGGCCAGCGCGTCGAGCAACGCCTCGCGAGCCGGTCCGGGCCGCTCTGGGGTCGGGTAGCGCTCGGGGTCGCCCATGATCTCGGCCGCCCGCAGCACGAAGCGCGGATCCGCGTCAAGCTCGCTCGGGAGCGAGAGCAGGTTGAACAGCCGGGCCATGGCCCGTCCGACGATCGGATCGCTCTGGCTGGCCCCCATGAGCGCGCGCAAGCGATCCCGGTGGACCTGATCGACGGCCTCGCCCTTCTCGAGGTCAGCGCCCGACCGGTCGAGCTCGACCGCATGGTGATACCACGGGGTCACCTGCTCGCCACACGCGGCCTCGTAAGCGGCCCCCGCCTCAGCCGCGTCATCGTGCGCTCCGAGGGCGTCTGCGAGCAACACCGCCTGCACGAAGGCGAGGGAGCATCCACGCCCATAGAGCGGGTTGGTGCAGGTGTGGGCGTCGCCCACCGCATGGAAGTGGGTGACGCTCGGCGCGCTCCGTGCGTCGGTGAAGGTCCGGATCCGGTTGATGAGCCCGCCCATCGGGCGAACGCCGCCGATCGGCTCGAGGTCGAGCGTCGCGAACCACTCGTCGGGTCCGGGCAACACGCGGCATGCATGATCGAAGCGCTCGGGATCCGAGAGGTTGCGGCGCAGCTCTCGATCCTCCGTCGAGACCGCGAGCGTCGCCGAGACCGTGGCGCCGTCGCCCGGGACCACGAGGAACTTCAGGTATCCGAGGTCGCCGCCGGCCTTTGGCCCGAGGGGCATCACCACGGGGTCTTTCGAGCGGTACCAGCGCGTCAGGTACATGAGGCCGCTCGAGCGGACCGTCTCGGGCACCGGCACGCCGAGGGCCGCCAGCCACGCAGGCACGTCCCCCCGGCGGCCGGTTGCCGCGACCACCAGGTCGCCATGGATCTCCGTGCCGTCCTCCAGGACCACGCCGCCGACGGCCGGCGCCGAAGCGCCCTTGGACCGTCGCTCGAGCAACCCGGCCACCCCTGCGACGGAGCGGAGCTCGACGCCGGGCTCCGCCGCGACGGCGCGCCGCAACACCCACTCGAACGTGCTTCGCCGCACGAGCAGGATCGAGAGATCCTCGTCGCCCGGCATCGGATCGCCGAGCGCAGCGGTGCCCGACATCGTGGTGCACCCGGCGTCCAGCAGCGCCCCCAACAGATCCGGGAACCGCTCGCGCATGAGCACGACGATGCGGGCGAGGAACCCGTGGGTCTGGTGCATCTGGGAGGCCCCCGGTCGCTCGCCAGCGAACGCCTCCTCGGCCGACCCCTCGTAGGGAAGCAGGTCGCGCTCGAGGACGACGACCCGACGGCCGCTGCGCGCGAGGGCCAATGCCGAGCCGAGTCCCGCGATCCCACCGCCGGCCACGACCACCCGATCCACCCCCATCGGTCGGTTAAGGTAACACACGTTGCCAAATCTTGACCTCGCCCCCCGTCAACGGCGCTTCACCGGTCTCTCGGCCGCCGATCGCCAGCAGGAGCGCCGGACGTTGCTCATGGATGCGGCATTCGACCTCCTCGGCACCGAGGGCTGGACGGCGATGACCGTCCGCTCGGTGCTCGAGCGGGCGCGGCTCAATCCCCGCTACTTCTACGAGAGCTTCGTCGGTCTCGACGAGCTCGCCGTCGCGGTCTACGACCGGGTCGTCGAAGAAATGGGCGCCGCAGTGTGGGCAGCGCTCGAGAAGGCCGGCGACGACCCGGTCGCCCAGCTGCGTGCCGTGGTCGCCTGCACGGTGGCCTTCGTCGACGAGGACCGCCGACGTGGACGGATCCTGTACGTCGAGGGACTGGGCAACGAGGCCCTCAACCGACGGCGCATCGAGACCGCTGGCATGGTGGTGGCCTTCGTCGAGGGGTACGCGGCCGAGCGCCGCCCGGGTGGCGAGGCCAGCGCCGAGCTCGGCCGTGTCGCGACCTCGATCCTCGTCGGCGGCTTCAACCAGCTCCTCGTCGACTGGTTGGACGGCCGGATCCGCATCAACCGCTCCCGCCTTGTCGATGACGCGACTGCCCTCTTTCTGGCGATGGGAGACGGCGCCGCGGCCGAGGCGGCATCGAGATCGGCGAGGTGACCGGGGTCACCCCCGTCGCCCGGCCGGTCGAGGTCTCGGTCGTCCGGGAGTTGCGAGGAGAGGTCCTTCGCGCCGGACGGCCACCCGAAGCGAGCGTGATGCCCGACGACGACCATCCGCTGTCGCGCCATGTTGGCGTCTATGTCGATGGCGAGCTCGTGTCGGTCGGCAGTGTGCTCCCGCAGGTGCCACCCTGGGCACCGGATCGGGCGCCGGGGTGGCGGATCCGAGGCATGGCCACCCGCGAGGGCCACCGCGGCCTCGGGCTCGGCAACACCGTGCTCAGCGACCTCATCGACTATGCCCGCTCGATGGGCGGGACGGTGATCTGGTGCCATGCCCGCATCGGTGCGCGGCGCTTCTACGCCCGGGCGGGGTTCGTGCCCCGCGGCGAGGTCTTCGTCGCCGAGGGCGTCGAGCACATCATCATGTGGCGACCGCTCTGAGCGCTGCGCTCAGGCGGCGACCGGCGCGTCGAGGTCGCCAGCGGCGGGGCCCATGAGATCGACGAAGTTGCCACGGAAGAACCCGTAGCGCTCCTCGTCGCTGCGACCCTCGAGCGATGCCTCGAAGCGCTTCATGGGGTTCCGGCCGCCCTCGACGTGTGGGTAGTCCGAGGAGAACATCGTCACCTCGGGACCGCTGTGCTCGATGATCCAGCCCGCCGGCTCGTGAGGGTAGGGCGTGACGCGCAGCTGGCGCCGGACGAACTCGCTCGGGGTCAAGCTGAGCTTCTGGAGTCGCTCCTCGTTGCGCTCGAACGCGCCGGCCGCCGAGTCCATGGAGCGCATCCAGCCCGGGAGCCAGCTCGCACCGAGCTCGATCGCGCCGAACTTGAGGCCGGCAAATCGGTCGAAGACGCCGTCGAAGATGAGGGTGGCCAGCGTCTGCATCGGGGCATAGGGGATCGCCATGTAGGACACCGAGGTGAAGTTGGTGTCGCCACCGTGGAAATCGGGGACCGGCGGCAACCCGTTCTCCTTGTAGACCGGGTTCATCGGCTGCTCGCCACCGACGTGGAAGAGGATAGGGCGGCCCGCCTCCTCGGCCTGGACCCACACCCGGTCGAACCCGATGTGGCTGGGCGAGTGCCGGCGCGGCGGGCTCGAGGCGATCATGAGCGCGGCGGCGCCCATCTCGATCGCCTCGGCGGTCGCCTGCGCCGCCCGCTCGATGTCGCTGAACGGGACGTAGCAGACGGGGAGCAGGCGCCTGTCGACCGAGCAGAACTCGACGATCCCCCGGTTGTGCGCGGTCGCGAGCGCGTAGGAGAGCTCGACATCCTCCCCCAGGTCGAACTTGCGCAAGGGGGCGAGGTAGGTCGTCGTGAACACCAGCTGGCTCGCGAACCCGAGATGGTCGAGCGCGGCCGGCCGGTCGTCTCGAAGCATGGCCCCGAGCGCGACGTGGTTCTTGCGCAGCAAAATCTCCTCGGCGTCCTTCGATCGGAACTCGGGGTCGCGTTGCTTGGCGAGCACCGAGTCGATGAAGCTCTGGGGGTCGCCCTCGCCGAGCGCCTCGCGCAGCCGGTCGCGCATCTTGGGGTCGGCGTGCTGCTCGGCGTAGCCCGGCGGCTCGAAGATGTGCGAGTCCGCGTCGTGGACGACCCGACCTTCGACGTATGGCATCGGCCTCCCCCCCTCACGAGGGATGTCCATGGAGTGCTTCGCCTCCATCGTGCCACCACCGAGGGCACTTCGCCCGGGCCGTGGGGTCTCGTGGCGGGGCGGACCGGCCGCCGTCGACCAGTACGCCCCGGCCGGGGCCCTCAGGTTTCGAACGGCAGCCCGAGCGCGACGAGGGCGAGCTCGTGGAGCATTCGCGCCGTCGCCCCCCAGACCCGCTCGCCTTCGACGTCGAAGAACCACAGCTCGCGCAGCTCGGGGCCGTCGAGCGACCACGTCGCGTAGGGGTCCCACACATCGGAGCGGTAGACATCGTCGGCCACGAGCTCGGCGAGGGGCACGTCGAAGACCCGCGCGACCTCGCTCGGATTGGGGACCGTGACCGGGCGCCTCGCAAGCACGCCCACCACCGGGAGGATGAGGGCAGCGTTCAGCGTGTAGAGCGGATGGAGCCAGCCGACGACATCGACAACCGCTGGATCGATCCCGATCTCCTCGTTGGCCTCGCGCAGCGCGCCGGCGGCGGCATCCTCACCGGGGTCGATGCGCCCGCCCGGGAAGCTGACCTGGCCCCGATGGGTGCGCAGCTCGGCCGACCTCCTGGTGAGCAGGACCCGGACCTGGCCGTCCTCCTCGAAGAGCGGCACGAGCACCGCCGACGCCACGCCGGGGACCTCGGGAGCGTCGCTCGGAAGGTGGCCGAGCCACGGCCCGAGCGGGTCATGGCCGGGGGCAGCGCCCGCGGGGGCGGCGCCAAGCTGCCCGACCGAGCCCATGGCACCGAGCACGCTGCGCAGCGTGATGGTGCGCCGCACGTCGGCCTCGAGGGCGGTCCACGGCGGTGGGCCTGCGAGCAGGCGACGCGCGTCGTCGCTCGGGCGCGGCGGGGAACCACTCGACATCGGTGGGGCCAACCTAGGACCCCCTTCCAGTCCGCGTTACATCATCCCCATGCCGCCCATGCCGCCCATGCCACCCGCGCCGGGCGCGGGAGCCGGAGCGGGCGGCTCGGGCTTGTCGGCGACGAGCGCCTCGGTGGTGAGCAGGAGCCCGGCGACGGACGCGGCGTTCTGCAACGCAGAGCGGGTCACCTTTGCGGGGTCGATGATGCCCGCCTTCACGAGGTCCTCGAGCTCGCCGTTCACCGCGTTCAACCCGACGTTGCCCTCTGCCGATTCGACGCGCTGGACGATGACCGAACCCTCGAGGCCGGCGTTCGAGGCGATCCACCGCAGCGGGGCGTCGAGGGCTCGGGCGACGATGTTCGCCCCGGTCGCCTCGTCCCCGGCGAGGGACGACACCACCTGGCCGACAGCGGCCCGGCTGCGGACGAGGGCGGTGCCGCCGCCGGCGACGATGCCCTCCTCGACCGCGGCGCGAGTGGCCGACAGCGCGTCCTCGATGCGGTGCTTCTTCTCCTTCAGCTCGACCTCGGTCGCAGCCCCGACCTTCACCACGGCGACCCCGCCGGCCAGCTTGGCCAGGCGCTCTTGGAGCTTCTCGCGGTCCCAGTCCGAGTCGGTGTCCTCGATCTCGCGCTTGATCTGGGCGATCCGGCCCTTCACCTCGGCCTCCTCGCCCGCTCCCTCGACGATCGTCGTGTCGTCCTTGGTCACGATGACCCTGCGGGCCCGCCCGAGCAGATCGAGCGTGGTGTTCTCCAGCTTGAGGCCGATCTCCTCGGAGATGACCTGGCCGCCGGTCAAGATCGCCATGTCCTGGAGCATCGCCTTGCGGCGGTCCCCGAAGCCCGGCGCCTTCACGGCCGCCGAGGTGAAGGTCCCGCGGATCTTGTTGACGACGAGGGTCGCGAGGGCCTCACCCTCGACGTCCTCGGCCACGATGAGGAGCGGCTTGCCGGTCCCCATCACCTTCTCCAGGACCGGCACGAGGTCGTGCACGGCCGAGACCTTGGCGTTGTAGAAGAGGATGAGGGGCTCGTCGAGCACCGTCTCCTGGCGCTCCTGGTCGGTCACGAAGTAGGGCGACAGGTAGCCCTTGTCGAACTGCATGCCCTCGGTGAGCTCGAGCTCGATGCCGAAGGTGTTCGACTCCTCGACGGTCACGGTGCCGTCCTTGCCGACCTTGTCGATCGCCTCGGCCAAGACGTCGCCGATGGCTGCGTCGGCCGCCGAGATCGCCGCGACCTGGGCGATCTCGTTCTTCGAGTCGATCTCCTTGGCCTGCGAGGCGATGGACTCGACGGCGGCCACCACGGCCTTCTCCATGCCGCGCTTGAGCGCCGAGGGAACGGCCCCGGCCGCCACGTTTCGCAGGCCCTCGCCGATCAGCGCCTGGGCAAGCACGGTCGCCGTGGTGGTCCCGTCCCCGGCCACGTCGTTGGTCTTGGTGGCGACCTCCTTCACCAGCTGTGCGCCCATGTTCTCGAAGGGATCGTCCAGCTCGACCTCGCGGGCGATCGACACACCGTCGTTGGTGATGGTGGGGGCGCCGAACTTCTTCTCGATGACCACGTTGCGCCCCTTTGGGCCGAGGGTCACCTTGACGGTGTCGGCCAGCTTGTTGATGCCGGCCTCGAGGCCGCGGCGGGCGGCCTCGTCGAACTTCAGGATCTTGGGCATGGCAGGGAAGGGTCTCCTTCTCGATCGCTCGCTTCGGGGCCGACGGTGCGCCGGCCGTGGCCTCGTTGGCCTACTTCTTCACCTTGGCGAGCACGTCGCGCGCCGAGAGGATCAACAGGTCCTCGCCTTCGACGGTGATCTCGGTCCCGCCGTACTTCGAATAGACGACGGTGTCGCCGACGGCGACGTCGAGGGCGATGAGCTCGCCGGTGTTCTCGGCACGCCGGCCGGGGCCGACCGCCAGCACCTCGCCCTGCTGGGGCTTCTCCTTGGCCGTGTCGGGGATCACGAGCCCCGAGGCCGTCGTCTCCTCGGACTCGCCGGGGCGGACGACGATGCGGTCGTCGAGCGGTTGCAGATTCATCGAGACGGG
>DAHUZM010000007.1 GCA_027306525.1 Acidimicrobiaceae bacterium | reverse complement strand
GCCGTGCTCGTCGCCCTCGGCGGCCTCGGCACGGTCGTGGTCCGGGTCGGGATGCGTCCCCTCGGCCGGATGGAGGAGACCGCCGCGGCGATCGCCGCCGGGGACCTGTCGCGCCGGGTGGAGGACGACGACGAGCGGACCGAGGTGGGGCGCCTCGGACGGTCGCTCAACGTGATGCTCTCGACGATCGAGCAGTCCTTCGCCGAGCAGCAGGCCTCCGAGGCGCGCCTCCGCCGGTTCCTGGCCGACGCATCCCACGAGCTGCGGACCCCCGTGACCTCGATCCGGGGCTATGCCGAGCTGTTCCGGAGGGGCGCCGCCGAGCGCCCCGACGACCTCGCCCTCGCCATGCGCCGGATCGAGGACGAGGCGCTCCGGATGGGGGGGCTCGTCGACGACCTGCTCCTCCTCGCCCGCCTCGACCAGGGCAGGCCGCTCGCGGCGGTGCCGGTCGACCTCGCGAGGGCGGCGGCCGACGCGGTGAGCGACGCCCGGGCGATCGACCCCCTGCGCCCGATCGACCTCGTGTCGAGCGGGGCGGTCATGGTGCTCGGGGACCGGGACCGGTTGAACCAGGTCGCCCACAACCTCGTGCGCAACGCGCTCGCGCACACCCCAGCTGGAACGCCGGTCAGCGTGTCGGTGGGCACCGGCGCCGGTCAGGGGGTCCTGATCGTCGCCGACGAGGGGCCGGGGCTGAGCGCCGAGGCGGCGAGCAGGGTGTTCGACCGGTTCTGGCGAGACCACGCGTCGAGGACCGGCGGCGGGAGCGGCCTCGGCCTCGCCATCGTGCGGGCGATCGCGGAGGCGCTCGGCGGCTCGGCGAGCGTGCGGACGACCCCCGGACAGGGTGCGAGCTTCGAGGTGACGTTCCCCCTCGCTCCGGGCGCGCCCGAGGCGCCGGCCAAGGTGGTGCGTCCCGAGCGGGTCTCTAGCTGAGGGACCCGGCCCCGAGCAGCGCCGAGGAGCCCGGCGCCATGCCCTCGAGGGCCGGGACGAGCTTCACGGTCGTCTCCGCCAGCTCCTGGTCGGGGTCCGATCCCGCCACGATGCCGGCGCCCGCCCACAGCGTGGCCCGCGCGCCGCTGAGGGTGGCCGAGCGCAGACCGAGCATCCAGTCGCCGTCCCCGCGCCCGTCCAGCCATCCGACGACGCCCGCCCAGTGCCCGCGGGGGCCCGGTTCGAGTTCGGCGATGAGCTCGAGCGCCCGGTCCCTCGGCACGCCGCCGACCGCAGGCGTGGGGTGCAACGCGGCCACGAGCTCGAGGGCGCTCGGCGTCCGGCCACCCTCGGCCATGAGGAGCCCCTCGATGCGGGTCCCGAGATGGGCGATCGTCCGCAAGGCGACGAGCGAGGGCTCGGCCGGGACGACCAGCTCGCTGCAGAGCGGGTCGAGCACGCCGGCGATGTCGGACACGACCAGGCGGTGCTCCTCCATGTTCTTGGCCGACCCGAGCAGGCGGTCGCCGGCCTCGTCGTCGAGCGGCGCCGTGCCCGCGAGGGGCCTCGAGACGACGCGCTCGGCGCGCCGGGCCACGACGAGCTCGGGGGACGCCCCGACGAAGGCGCCCGCGGCGCCGCCGATGAGAAAGGCCGTCGAGGACGCCTCGTCGTCGAGGAGGCGTCCGGCCATGGCCGAGGCGACGAGCTCGTTGGAGGAGCGGACCCGGAGCCGGCGGGCGAGCACCACCTTGCGCAGCGATCCAGCCGCGATGGCCGAGGTGGCGCTGGCAACCGCGCCCCGGTAGTCGGCCGGGAGTGACTCGGTGATCTCGAGCCGGACCGGCGGCTCGATCCGCCTCGGCGCGAGGACCTCCGAGCACAGCCACTCCCGGGAGGGTTCGGGCAGCGCGCCCTCGCCCACCACGGTGACCCATTCGACACCCTCGCTTCGCGCGTAGAGGACCGAGGGCACCACCAGCTCGGTCGGTGCGTGGAGCTCGAATGGGAGTGCCCCGAAGGCGACGGGGCCGCTGCCGGGCACCCCGAGCGGGTCGTCGCAGGGCATCTCGCGCAGCCAGGTCTCGGCCGCCGTTCGACCCGCCCGCTCGGCGAGGCCGTTGGCGAGCGGGAGGACCGCGGCGCGCCCGGCGCCGGCCAGCGTCAGGCGGTCGTTCGCGAAGAAGACGCCGTGTTCGCCGCAGACGCGGATGGGGTCGATCAGGGGCCCCGGCTCGAGCACCCCGGTGCGCGCTCTCACGAGCCCGAACCCGGGGGCATGCCGCGCCGGGTGGCCGTCACGATCTGGCTGAGGCCGCCCGAGAGGAGCCGCCGCCCGACCGTGGCGAACCCGGCCGCCTCGAGCATGGCGCGCAGCTCGTCGTGTGGGGGCAGATAGGCGGTCGACCGGGGCAGGTAGCGATAGGCGTCGCGATCCGAGAGCAGGGCACCGATCACCGGGACGCAGCGAGTGAACCACAGCTCGAAGCCGAGGCGCATGAGGGCGCTCTCGGGCGCCGCCACCTCGAGGACCGAGAGGCGCCCCCCGGGACGCAGCACCCTCGCCGCCTCCGCGAGGGAGCCCGGGAGATTGCTGAATTTGCGCAGTGCGTAGCCGCAGAGCACGCCGTCGAGCGAGCCGGTTGCGATCGGCAGGGCCACGGCGTCGGCCTGCACGGCCGGGAACGAGGCGATCCGCCGCCCGAGCATGCCGCTCGAGAGGTCCGAGCCGATCGCCCTCCCGCCGCTGCGCACCACCAGGTCGGCCAGGTCGCCGGTCCCACAGGCGAGATCGAGCACGGAGGCACCCTCGGGGAGCCCGAGCGCATCGATCGTGCGCTTCCGCCAGCGCCGGTCCATCCCGAGGGTGATCAGGCGGTTCACGAGGTCATAGCGCGGCGCGATGGCGTCGAACATCGCCCGGACGCGCCTCGTCTTCTCTTCCCCGGTCGGCAGGTCGGCCGGCGGGCTCGTCGTGCCCCCCATCGTCCTGATCACCGGGGCATCGGGCTCCTCAGCGGTAGAAGCGGTAGACCACCTGGGCCACACACGAGGGCTTGGGCGCGTCCTTCACCTCGAGCACGGCGTCCAAGGTGACCTGCGCGCCGCCAGCGACCTCCTCCACGCCCGCCAGCGTGAGCCCGAGGCGCAGCTCGGAGCCGACCGGGACCGGAGCGGGCAGGCGGACCTTGTTCGCGCCGTAGTTCACCCCCATGGTGATGCCCTCGACGACGACCACCTCGCCCAGGAGCACCGGGATGAGCGAGAGGGTGAGGTACCCGTGCGCGATCGGCCCTCCGAACGGTCCGGCCTTCGCCCGCTCGGGGTCGACGTGGATCCACTGGTGATCCCCGGTCGCATCGGCGAAGAGGTTCACCCGCTCCTGGGTGATGGTCTGCCAGCCGCTGTAGCCGAGGTGCTCGCCGACCCGGTTCGCGAGGTCGTCGATGTCGATGACGGTGGGCATGGTCGCTCCTGGTCGCGTGGCTGTCCTGCCTGGGCGACGTTAGATCATCGGGGCCGGGGGGCCCCAACCCAGCTAGCGGAACCAGATCTTCTGGTAGCGCCGGCTCTCGGGGTGCAAGAGCAGCACGACGAGGAGCACGGCGAAGGCCAGGTTCAGGATCTGCCCGAGGCTCTGGCTGATCGTCACGAAGAGGGCGAGCTGGCTGAGCGCGTAGATCCCGCCCGCCCCGAGGGCGAGCCAGTATCCCCAGCGCTTCTCGTTCGCGATCCCGTTCGCCCCGACCCCGGCTGCGAGCAAGATGAGCGGGAGGGTGGCCTGGAAGGCGATCACATAGAGGATGGCCAAAGCGGCGTTCAAATAGCAGAAGAGGACCGCTGCCTGCAGGGTCTGGGGCTGGCTCTGGTCGAACCACTTCCTCGGGGTGGGCACACCTCGATTCTGCCAGCCGCGGTGGGCGAGCAGGCTTCACGTAACCTTCGAGACCAGGGGAGGAGGGTCATGCCAGATGACCAGGCACCGCCGCTGCCAGCGGCCGGGCTGCACCAGCACCGCAACGTCTCGGGAGGGGGCTTTCGCGCCGCGATCTTCGGGCTGAGCGACGGCCTCGTCACCAACGTCTCGCTCATCTTGGGGGTGGCCGGGGCCCACCCGAGCGCCCCCTTCGTCCGCCTGGCGGGCGTGGCGGGCCTCGTGGCGGGGGCCTTTTCCATGGCGGCCGGCGAGTTCGTCTCGATGCGGGCCCAGAGCGAGCTCATGCTGCGGGAGCTCGACGTGGAGCGCGCCGCGCTGGTCAAGTGGCCCAAGGACGAGCGCGACGAGCTGATCGAGATCTACCGCCGGCGCGGCATCGGCAGGGGCGTCGCCGAGCGCCTCGCCGACGAGGTGATGGCCGATCCCGAGCTCGCCCTCGAGACCCACGCCCGCGAGGAGCTCGGCTTCGACCCCCGGGCCATCGGGTCGCCCATCCAGGCCTCGATCTCCTCCTTCCTCTCCTTCGCCCTTGGCGCGCTGCTCCCGCTCATCCCGTGGCTGATCGGCTCGGGCGTCGGCGCCGTGCTGGCCTCGGTGGTCATCGGCGCGTTGACCGCGTTCGTCGTCGGGCTGCTCCTCGGGCAGCTGACCGGGCGTTCGAGGTGGCGCAGCGCACTGCGCCAGCTGGTCGTGGCGGCCCTCGCCGCCGCCATCACCTTCGCCATCGGGCGAGCGGTCGGGCTCGGCACGGGCACCGCCTAGCGCGTGGGGGCCTGCCACAGATAGCAGCGGTCGATGTGGTCGACCGCGAAGCCAAGGGAGCGGTAGAGCTCGACCGCCGCCGCGTTGTCCCGCTGCACATAGAGCATGCCGGTCCCGACCCGTCCGGCGAGCCAGTCCAGCCCGGCCATGACGAGGGTGCGCCCGAGCCCGTGGCGCTGGAAGGCGGGGTCGACCGAGATGATGTAGATCTCGCCCAGCTCGAGCTCGAGGCCGGCGTGGATCTTGGTCCAGCAGGAGCCGGCCATGCGCCCCTCGACCTCGCAGACGAGGAAGCCGGCAGGCTCGAACCAGGCCATCGCCTCCCGCTCGAGGAGTGTCTCGAGGTCCCAGTGTCCCTGCTCGGGGTGCGCAGCGAAGGCCCGATTGTTCACCTCGAGCCAGGCTGCCTCGTCGAGCCCGGGCCGAAAGCGGCGCAGCGCGAAGCCCTCCTCGAGCGGCGGGGCCTCCCGGCGGAGCGGCAGCGCGACGCGCATCTGGAGCAGGTCCCGCTCCACATCGAAGCCGAGCCCGAGGGGTAGGTCGTCGTCGGCCGGCCGGTGCCCGTAGGCCCAGTAGCGGATCTCGGCGGCGCCCCGCTGGCGGGCCATGGAGGACGCCGCGCGGAGCAGCGAACGGCGGCGATTGGAGTGGTCGGCCCCCGGATCCCACACGATCTCGATGCTCCAAGCATCGTCGCGCGAGAGCAGGTGGGCGGAGCCGACGACCCGACCCCCGGCGCGGGCCACGAGTGTGGTGGACGAGCCCGCCGACCATGCGAGCCTGCTCGGTTCCGAGAGCGCTGGGTGACCGGTCTCGCGCTCGTAGCGCTCGATGAGCGTCCCGATCGCGTCGCGCGTCGGCGCGTCTTCTGCTCCAAGCGGTGCGGGCTCCGCGTCGAGAACCACGGCCGCACCCTATGCCGTGCCGGCGGGGCCACCGCCAACCGAGCGCCGATAGCCTGCAACGTCGATGGCATCCGAGGCACCAGGCGCACGCACGCTGAAGCGCCGGGCCCGCGTGGTCGCCGAGCGCCTCGCGGCCGAGTACCCCGGGAGCGCCCGGGAGCTGTGCGCGCTGCGCTTCGAGACGCCCTTCCAACTGCTCGCGGCGACGATTCTCTCGGCCCAGAGCACCGACGTCCGGGTGAACATGGTGACCCCCGTGCTGTTCGCGGCCTATCCGGACCCCGAGGCGCTCGCCCGGGCCGACCCCGAGGCCGTCGAGGAGATCGTCCGCTCGACGGGCTTCTTCAGGGCCAAGACCAAGAGCCTCATCGGCATGGCCGCTGAGGTGTCCGAGCGCTTCGGTGGCGAGGTGCCCCGGGACATGGAGGACCTCGTCACGCTGCCCGGAGTCGGACGAAAGACCGCCAACGTCCTTCGCAGCGTCGCCTATGGGCTGCCCGGCTTCCCGGTCGACACCCACGTCGGTCGGCTGACCCGTCGGCTCGGCCTCACCACGTCGGGCGACCCGGTCAAGGTCGAGCACGAGCTCAACGCATTGGTCCCGAGCGAGGAGCTCGGGGCGCTCAGCCTTCGGCTCATCCTCCACGGGCGGGCGGTGTGCGTGGCGCGCCGCCCGCGCTGCGCCGACTGCGTCGTGAGCGACGTCTGCCCCTCCTCGACGGTCGCCCCGCCGAAGAGGGCGAGGACGAAGGCGCCCGGGGGTGCCGGGCGAGGGTAACACTCGAGGTGCTACTTTTGGGCGGTGGTCGTCAAGCGATCGGTGTCACTCGGTGACGAGGTTGCGGCCGCCGTCGAGATCGCGGCGCGCGAGGACGGCGTCTCGTTCAGCGCGTGGCTCTCGAGCGCGGCGGAACGTCAGCTGCGGGTCCGCGACGGGCTGCGCGGGGTCGCCGCATGGGAGAAGGAGGCCGGCGCGCTGACCGACGAGGAGATCGCGGCCGGCGAGGACCTGCTCGCCCGCCTGCTCTCGGGGGTCTCAGGAATGGCCTCCCGGGTCCGGCGCCGCTGATGGCGGTCACCCGGGCCGGCCTCGTCTACGGCGTCGGTGCACTGCGCGCCGCCGCGAGGGGGGACCGGACGTTCTGGGCGCTGCACCGCGCCGCACTCGCCCACGGCATCGTGCCGGTCGTGCCGGTCTCGGTCATCGCCGAGGGGTTCCGAACCGAGGCTCGCGGCGATCGCATCCAGGACATGCTCGATGGCTCGGAGATCGAGGTGCTCGACTCCGAGGGCGCACGGCGCGTCGGTGAGCTCGCGGTGAAGGCGTCGACCTCGGATCTCGTCGCGGCGAGCGTGGCCGAGACGGCCGCCCGCCGGAACTGCGCGGTCGTGGCCTCCCGGCAGAACGCGCTCACGAACGCGTCGGGGCTGCTCGGCCACAAGGTCGTCCTGCACGCCGTCTGAGAGGTGCTGCCGAAAGCCTTTCGGTTCCCCGCACCGTCATGGTGGACCAGTAAGGGCGCGGCTCAGCTCCGGGGGCGCTCGGAGAGCTTGCGCAGGCGCCGCAGCGCGCCCGACAGCGAACGCTCGACACCGAAAAGTTCCATCGCCGCCTCCTCGTCCTCGCCCTGCGCGGCGTCGGCGAGGGAGCCCACCCGGCGGGTGAGCTCCTCCAAGGTGGTCGACAGCGAACTGATCTCGGGGCCCATGGCCATGGGCCGATGATGGCGAGCCACGCAGCCGCGTGCCAGCCGGACGGCCGACCCTCTCGGGGACCAGGAGAAGCCCAGGTAGCCTTGACGGACCTATGGCGCTTGTCCGTCTCGACGTGCGCGGCCTCGCAGACCGCCTCGAGGAGGTCCTGCCGCGCCCCGAGCCGGGCTCGGAGGTGACCGAGGCCGTGGCATCGATCCTGGCCGAGGTCCGACGCGGCGGCGACGAGGCTCTCCGCCGGTGCACCGAGCGCTTCGACGGGGTGCGGCTCGACGAGCTCGCCGTCGGGCCGGCCGAGCGCACAGCTGCGATCGGGCGGATCCCCGCCGAGCTGCGGGCGGCGCTCGAGACCGCCCATCGTCGCATCGCCGAGTACCACGCCCTCGACGTCGAAGCGGAGGGCGAGGTCGCCTCCGAGGGGGTCCGGGTGACCCGCTTCTCGCGCCCTGTGGCCCGGGCCGGCTGCTACGTGCCCGGAGGGCTGGCCCGGTATCCCTCGACGGTCCTCATGTGTGCCACGCCGGCCCGCGTCGCGGGCGTCGGCGAGGTGGTGCTCTGCGTCCCGCCCGGGCCAGATGGCCGGGTCGACGACGCGACGCTCGCAGCGGCCGTCATCGCCGGGGTCGACGAGGTGTATCGGGTCG
This sequence comes from Acidimicrobiaceae bacterium, assembly GCA_027306525.1. Taxonomy (GTDB): domain Bacteria; phylum Actinomycetota; class Acidimicrobiia; order Acidimicrobiales; family RAAP-2; genus Palsa-461. The sequence continues at coordinate 11,068 of DAHUZM010000007.1, read as the reverse complement.
GGGGCGCCCAGGCGGTGGCAGCGATGGCGTACGGGACCCCGAGCATCCGGCCGGTCGACGTGATCGTGGGCCCAGGCAACCGCTACGTGGCCGAGGCGATGCGCCAGGTGTCCGGCGTGGTGGGCATCTCGTCGGCCTACGCCGGGCCGTCCGAGGTCCTCGTCGTGGCGGGTCCCGAGACGCCGGCCGACCTCGCGGCCATCGACCTCGCGGTGCAGGCCGAGCACGGCCCCGACGGGCTGTCGTGGCTGGTCACCTGGTCCGCCGAGAAACTCGAGGAGATCGACGCCGCGCTCGAGCGGATCGTGGCCGATTCGCCACGCCGCGAGGCGCTCGAGGCGACGCTCGCCTCTGGCGGCTACGCGTGCCTGGTCGAAGGGCCAGAGGAGGCCCTCGCGGTGGCGAACGTCGTCGCCCCCGAGCATCTCGAGCTCATGGTCGACGACGCGCGGCGCCTGCTGCCCCTCGTGCGCTCGGCCGGCGCGGTGTTCCTCGGGCGCTGGTCGCCGGCCGCGCTGGGCGACTACCTCGCCGGGCCCAACCACGTGCTGCCGACCAACCGCTCGGCGCGCTTCTCCTCGGCGCTCTCCACGCGGGACTTCCGCAGGCACCTGCATGCGATCGAGGCCGACCGCGACGCCATCGAGCTCCTCGGCCCCCACGTCGTGACCCTGGCGCGGACCGAGGGCCTCGACGCACACGCCCGCTCGATCGAGGTGCGAAGGTGAGCCCCCTCGTGGCGCGTCGCGACGACCTCGCCTCGCTCGAGGGCTACCACTCGCCCCAGGTGCCGGCCGAGGTACGGCTCAACACCAACGAGTCGCCGCTGGCGCCGCCCGCCGGCTGGCCCGACGCTTTCGCGGCGGAGGTCGCCAACATCAGCCCGAACCGGTATCCGGACCGGCATGCCGCTGCGCTGCGAGACGCGATCGCCGAGCTGCACGGGGTGACGCGCAGCGAGGTCTTCTGCGCCAACGGTTCCAACGAGGTGCTCCAGTGCCTCCTCCTCGCGTTCGGCGGCCCTGGTCGACGGATCGCGACCTTCGAACCGACCTACGCGCTGCACGCGTTCATCGCCCGCCTGACCGGCACCGCTGTCGTGAGCGCGCCGCGCGACGAGCGCTTCGCGGTCGACCTCGATGCGGCGAAGGTCCTCATGGCCGAGCAACGACCGACGATCACGTTCCTCTGCTCGCCGAACAACCCGAGCGCGAACGCTGACCCGATCGAGCTGACCGAGGCGGTGGTCGGCGCGGCGCCGGGCCTCGTCGTCGTGGACGAGGCCTACGGGCAGTTTGCCCCGGCGTCGGCGACGAGGCTGCGGGCGGCCGCCGGTGCCGAGGGGCTGGTGGTCGTCCGAACCTTCTCCAAGACCTGGGCGCTGGCCGCGGCCCGGCTGGGCTATCTCATCGGGCATCCCGAGGTGGTCGCGGCGTGCGAGGCGGTCGCGCTGCCCTACCACCTCTCGGCGCTCACCCAGGCGGCGGGGCTCGCGGCCCTGCGGTTCGGGGCCGAGATGGAGGCACGGGTGGCCCTCGTGAGCGAGGAGCGCGGCCGGGTCGCCGCCGCCCTCGGCTCGCTGGCCGTCGAGTCGTGGCCCTCTGACGCCAACTTCATCCTCTTCCGCCCGCTCGGGCGATCGGCGGGGGAGGTCTGGCAGGGGCTGGTGGATCGTTCGGTGCTCATTCGCGACGTCTCGGGGCGCCCGGAGCTCGCGAACTGTCTGCGCGTGACGATCGGGACACCCGAGGAGAACGACCGCTTCCTCACCGCATTGGAGGAGTGCCTCTCATGAGCGAGCCCCGCCAGGCCACCCAGACGCGTTCGACCAAGGAGACCTCCGTCACGGTGTCGCTCGTGATCGAGGGCTCGGGCCGAACCGAGGTCTCGACGGGGCTCCCGTTCTTCGACCACATGCTCGAGCAGCTGGGGCGCCACGGGGGCTTCGACCTCAGCGTCGCGGCGACCGGGGACCTCGCCGTCGACGCCCACCACACGGTCGAGGATGTGGGGATCGTGCTCGGCACCTGTCTCGCTCGTGCGCTCGGCACCAAGGCCGGTGTGCGCCGCTTCGCCTCGACCCTCGTCCCGCTCGACGAGGCGCTCGTCGAAGTCGCCCTCGACCTCTCGGGGCGCCCCTTCCTCGCCTACGACGTGCCCTTCGCTCCCGACACGGCGGGCCTCGGCTCGCCCCCCTTCGACCCCCAGCTCGCCGAGGAGTTCTTCCGTGCGCTCGTCACCTCGGCCGGGATCACGCTCCACGTCCGCCGCAGGGAGGGCCGCAACACGCATCACGTGGTGGAGGCGACGTTCAAGGCGGTCGCCCGAGCGCTGCGCGACGCCGTGCGCGTCGAGGGTGAGGCCGTGCCCTCGACCAAGGGCTCGCTGTGATCGAGGAGAGCGACCGGGACATCGTCGTCCTCGACTATGGGATCGGGAACCTCGCGTCGGCGCATCGGGCCCTCGTCCACCTCGGGGCGAACGCGCGGCTGGTGCGACGGCCGGAGGACGCGCAGGGCGCGATCGGCGTGGTCCTGCCCGGTGTCGGCGCGTTCGGGCGGAGCGCCGAGGCGCTCGCGTCGAGCGGGCTCATCGAGGTCGCCCGGGCCGCGGTGGGATCGGGGGTCGCCTTCCTCGGGATCTGCGTGGGCCTGCAGCTGCTCTTCGAGGGGTCCGAGGAGTCGCCTGGGATCGATGGCATGGGCGTCTTGGCGGGGGTGGTCCGACGGCTGCCTCCGGGCACCAAGTCGCCCCAGATCCAGTGGAACGTCCTGCGGCCGGTCCGAGGGCGCCCGGCGCGCATGGTGAGCGGGCTGCCCGAGGACCCCTGGATGTACTTCGTGCACTCCTACGCCCCCGAGGTCGGACCAGCGACCGTGGCCACGTGTGACTACGGCGGCGAGATCACCGCGGCCATCGAGCAGGGCCACGTGTGGGGCACCCAGTTCCACCCCGAGAAGTCCGGGACCCTGGGGCTCGGCGTACTCGCGAACTTCGTGGAGTTCGCGGCGGCCCGTGCCGGGGTCGCAGCGCTCTGATGGAGCTGCTCTGCGCGATCGATCTGCGCGCCGGGCGCGCCGTCCGGCTGCGGCAGGGCGACTTCACACAGGAGAGGGGCTACGGCGATCCGATCGAGCTCGCCGAGCGCTTCGTCGCCGAAGGGGCGACCCGCCTGCACGTCGTCGACCTCGACGCCGCTCGCAGCGGCCGGCCCGAGAACCGCGGCATCCTCGGCGCCATCGTGGGACGCTGCGGCGTCCCGGTGCAGGCGAGCGGGGGAGTGCGCAGCGCCGACGACGTGGCCGAGCTCGTCGACCTCGGGGCCGATCGCGTCGTCATGGGGACGGCCGCCGTGACCGATCCGGCCATGGCACACGCGTGCGCCGAGCGCTTCCCCGGACGGGTCGCCCTCGGGCTCGATTACCGGGGCGCGGGCGACGGGTCGCTCGAGGCCGCGGTGGCGGGGTGGGTCTCCTCGTCGGGGGCGTCGGTCACCGATCTGCTCGAAGCCTGGAGCGACGCGCCGCTCGGGGCCGTGGTGGTGACCGCAATCGATCGCGACGGGACCGGGGAGGGGCCCGACGTCGAGGGCATGCGCCGCGTGCTCGATGCGACCGCGCATCGCGTCGTGGCCTCGGGGGGTGTGGGTGCCCTCGCCCATCTCGAGGCGCTGGGGGCGTTGCGGTCCCGGCGAACGGGGCGGGCCCCCGACGGCGTCATCGTCGGGACTGCGCTCGCTGAGGGGACATTCGGCGTGAGGGAGGCGATCGCGGCGTGCGCTCGGTTCGGGTGATCCCGTGCCTCGACGTCGACGCCGGCCGCGTCGTGAAAGGCGTCCGCTATGTCGACCTGTTCGACGCCGGCGACCCGGTGGAACTGGCGGCGCGCTATGACAGCGAGGGCGCGGACGAGCTCACCTTCCTCGACATCACGGCGTCGCACGAGGAGCGCGACACCATGGTCGAGGTCGTCGCACGCACCGCCGAGCAGGTCTTCATCCCGCTCACCGTCGGCGGTGGCGTCCGGAGCGTGGAGGACGGGCGCCGCCTGCTTCGGGCGGGCGCCGAGAAGATCGGGGTCAACACGGCGGCCATCGCCGATCCGGCCGTGGTGCGCCGCCTGGCCGACGAGTTCGGCTCCCAGTGCGTGGTCGTCGCGATCGACGCACGGCGCAGGGCGTCGGGGGACGGCTGGGAGGTGCACACCCACGGGGGGCGCCGGGCGACCGGGATCGACGCGCTCGAGTGGGCCGAGCGCGCCGCCTCGTTGGGGGCGGGCGAGCTCCTCGTCACCTCGATGGACCAAGACGGCACGCGCGAGGGCTACGACCTCGGCCTTCTGGCCTCGATCAGCGACGCGGTCGGCGTCCCGGTCGTGGCCTCGGGCGGGGTGGGCACCCTCGAGCACCTGGTCGAGGGGGTCACGCTCGGCCGGGCCGATGCGGTGCTCGCGGCGTCGATCTTCCACACCGGGCTGTTCTCGGTCGGCGATGCCAAGCGCTTCCTCGCCGCCCACGGGGTGACCGTCCGGCCGCCGGCCCCCGACAGCGTGCGCTGAGGCGGAGTCCCGATCGCCCGGAGGGTTCGGCGGGGGCGCGGCGGCCATGGGGTACCGTGCCTAGGTGGGAACGCCCGAGGTGCACGGCCCAGCAGAGGAGAAGCAGCCGATCACGGTGCTCTTCGACCGGGTGCTCGTCCAGGTCGCCCAGGGCGACGGGGAGCGTCGGTCGCGCGCCGGCATCCTCATTCCGGCCACCGCCCAGGTGTCGCGCCGCCTGGCGTGGGCCGAGGTCGTGGCGGTCGGTCCGCACGTGCGCGCCGTCAAGGCGGGCGACAAGGTGCTGTTCAATCCCGAGGATCGCTTCGAGGTGGAGGTGCAGGGCGAGGAGTACGTGATCCTACGGGAGCGTGACATCCACGCGGTCGCCTCCGTGCGCAACGACGGCGGCACCGGGCTGTATCTGTGATGCCCGCCGACACCTCCTCGAGCGGCCGATCGGAGCCCCCGTGGCGGCCGTCGGCGCCCCGGGCGCCGCGGGCTTGAGCGTCGCGCTCGACCGGGATCCCGAGGGTCCCTCCGCCCCCGTGGCGCCACTCGCCTGTCGGCCATCACCAGAGGAGTTCGGGCGGCTGGCCGCCGAGCATCGGATCGTGCCGGTGTGGACCGAGATCGTGGCCGACACCCTCACGCCCGTGGCGGCCTTCCGCAACGTCGTGGGCGACGGTGAGGGGTTCTTGCTCGAGTCGGTCGAGGGCGGCGAGCGCTGGGGCCGCTTCTCCTTCGTCGGACGCTCTGCCCTCGCCACGCTCGTGGCGAGGGGTCGATCGGTGCGAGCGACCGGCACCCTCGAGGTGCCCACGGGCCCCGTCGGCGTGCTCGGCGCGCTCGAGGCGCTGCTCGACACCTACCGATCGCCATCGATCGAGGGGCTGCCGCCCCTCTTTGCCGGCGTGGTCGGCTACCTCGGCTACGACGTGGTGCGCGAGGTCGAGCACCTGCCCGACATCCCCCCGGACGACCAGGGCCTTCCCGACGCCTGCCTGGCCGTGATCGGCCAGCTCTGCGCGTTCGACCACTGGCGTCAGCGCGTCGTCCTGGTCGACAACGTCGCCGTGGGGGAGGGGTGGGGCGAGACGGACCTCGAACGGGCGCGGACCGAGGCGGTCGGGCGGCTCGTGCAGCTGGCCGAGGACTGCATGCGCCCGACGAGCGAGCTCGCCCTGTCGCCGCCCGATGGGCGGGCGCCGGCGCCCGAGGTGCACCGGACGATGACCACCCAGGCCTACTGCGACGCCGTCGGGGTGGCCAAGGAGCACATCGCGGCCGGCGACATCTTCCAGGTGGTGCTCTCGCAGCGCTACGACGTGGTCCTCGATGCCGACCCTTTTGACGTCTATCGCTGCCTGCGTCTCCTCAACCCGAGCCCCTACCTGTACTTCTTGCGCTTCGAAGGGGTCACGGTCGTGGGCTCATCGCCCGAGCCGATGGTCCGCCTGCGCGATGGCGTGGTGATCAGCCGGCCCATTGCGGGCTCGCGCCCCCGGGGCCGCAGCGAGCACGAGGACGAGCTGGCCGCGGCACAGCTGCTCGAGGACCCAAAGGAGCTCGCAGAGCACGTCATGCTGGTCGACCTCGCCCGCAATGACGTCGGGCGCGTGGTGCGCTTTGGGACCGAGAAGGTGGACGAGTTCATGACCGTCGAGCGCTACAGCCACATCATGCACCTGACCTCCCAGGTGGTGGGCGAGCTGCGCGAGGACCGCGGCCCGGTCGACGTCCTGGGGGCCACGCTGCCCGCCGGCACGCTGTCGGGCGCCCCCAAGGTGCGCGCCATGGAGATCATCGACGCGCTCGAGCCGACCAAGCGCGGCGTCTACGGCGGCGTCGTCGGCTATCTCGACTTCTCGGGCAACCTCGACACCGCGATCGCGATCCGCACGATGGTCGTCGGTCCCGACGGCCGGGCGACCGTCCAGGCGGGGGCGGGCATCGTCGCCGACAGCGATCCGGCGACCGAGGACGCCGAGTGTGCGCACAAGGCCGCGGCCCTCTTGGCGGCGTTGGCCGCCGCGCGCGAGGTGGCCGCCGCCCGCGCCGCCGCGGCGGGGCGATGAGCGCAGCCGCGGAGTACCAAGCGTTGCGGACGGGACTCGGTGCCCACCGCCTCCCCCGAGACGTCATCGGCTGCACCGGCCCCGATGCGGCCCACTATCTGCAGGGCCAGTGCAGCCAGGACCTGGCGCCGCTCGAGATCGGCGAGAGCACCGAGACGCTGGTGCTCGCCCCCGACGGGAGGCTCGAGGCGTTGGCCCGGGTCGTGCGGTTCGAGGCCGAGACGTTCCTTCTCGACGTCGATGGGGGACACGGTGCTGCGCTGCTCGAGCGCCCGGCGCGCTTCAAGCTGCGCTCGAGGTTGACGCTCGAGCCGCTCGAGTGGGTCTGCATCGCTCTGCGGGGCGCGGCGCTCGACGCCGTGGCGACCCCCGAGGCCCCCGTCGTGGCCGCCGTGGACTGGAACGGGTGGGCCGGCCTCGACCTGCTGGGCCCGCCGGACGCGGTGACGCTCCCCGAGGGGGCCGTCCCCTGCGGTGAGGCCGCCTGGGAGGCGGCCCGCATCGAGTCGGGCGTGCCCGTGATGGGACGCGAGCTGACCGGTGGGGTGATCCCGGCCGAGACCGGCACGGTGGCCAGGACGGTCAGCTTCACCAAGGGCTGCTACACGGGTCAAGAACTCGTGGCGAGGATCGACTCGAGGGGTGCCGCACCGCCCAATCGCCTGGTCGGGGTGGTGTTCGTCGAGGACGCGGCGGCCGTCGAGCCCGGCGCGGCGCTCTTCGTCGAGGGCCGGGACCGGGCCGCCGGCCGTCTCACCTCGATCGCCTGGTGCTTCGGCCTCGGCGCGCTGGCGGGGCTCGCGTACGTGCATCGCAGCGTCGAGGTCCCCGGTCCACTCTTCGTGGCCGACCCCTCGGGCACCGCGCCCCAGGCGGCCGAGGCGAGGTCCCTTCCCCTCCTGTGAGCCCCGGGGCGGGTCGCCCCCACGACGGCTTGCAGCACCTTTGTCCCCCCAACTGACCAGGGGGTACGCGCGCTGCGTGGCCGTCCCCCACCCTGCGGGACGCGAAGCAAGCGGCGACGGGACGCCTCCTTCGTACCGTGCCCGTGGAAAGCGGCCGGACCGGCGAAAGGAGCCCCGTGGTCACGTTGCTCGAGCGGGGGAAGACCCATAGGACACCCGCGCGGACGACCAGCACCGTCGACGTCGCCATCGTCGGCATGGGGCCCTGGGGGCTCGCCGCGCTCGAGCGCCTCGTGAGCGGGGCCATCGAGCTCGGGGAGGGCGGCCCGGATCTGACCGTCCACGTCGTCGAGCCGTCGGTGCCCGGCTCGGGTCTCTACGGCGGCGACCAGCCCGACTATCTGATCCTCAACACCCCCTGCGGGCAGCACTCGATGTACCCCTTTCCCGAGCGCGCTCGCTGCCGGCTGGGCGTCGGCTTCTACGACTGGGCGGTGGCCACGGGCTACCGCTGGGTGGCGGACCGCTGCGAGGTGACGACCGAGGGCCGTGCGATCACCCCCGACGACTTCTTGCCCCGGCGCCTCATGGGCGAGTACCTGGCGTGGTTCTACCGGGTCCTCGTGGCCGAGATGCCCGACAACGTCCGCATCGTGCACCACAGGACAACCGCTTCGGACATCGTCGAGCGCGACGGGTACGAGGTGGTGCTCTTGGATGACGGCTCGGTGGTGCGCGTCGAGCACGTCATCTTGACCACCGGCCAGACCCAGAAGCCCTCGCAGGGGTCGGGCCCGGTGCTCGCCCCCTATCCGGTCGAGGGCCTCGACGCGGCCATCGAGCCCGGCGCTCGCGTCGTGGTGCGCGGCATGGGCCTCGTCGCCATCGATATGGTCTGCGCCCTCACTCTCGGGCGCGGCGGGACGTTCCTGCGAGCGCCCGACGGGCGCCTGCGGTATGTGGCGAGCGGGGCGGAGCCCGAGATCGCGCTCTTCTCACGGAGCGGGCACGCGTATTGCGCGAAGCCCATGGGCAGCGCCGACCCGACCGAGCACTACGAGCCTCGCATCTGCACCCCCGAGGCGATCGCCGAGCTGCGCTTCGACGAGGACGGGCGTCGCCGGCAGGTGGATGCGAGGGCCGAGCTCCTTCCGATGCTCCTGGCCGAGATGACCACCAGCTTCTACGCCGAGTCGGCTCGGCTCGCCGGCGGCGAGGCCTGCGCCGCCGAGATCGCCGTTCGGCTGGCCGACGCGTGGCTCGAGGGACGCTTCGAGGCCGAGGTCGATCGCGCCGAGGGTCGTTTCGGCCGTTTCGACGCCGCCTCGCATCTGTTCGTGGGCGAGGGCGAGACCTTCGCCGACTCGGCGGCGGCCGAGGCCCGCGTGGTCCAGGTCATCGCGGACGACGTTGCCGAGGCGCTGGCGCCAGGCGGCCGGAGCCCGGTCAAGAGCGCCTATGAGGTGCTCCGGGCGCTGCGCGACGTGGTGCGCTCGGTCGTCGAGTTCGGTGGGCTCACGTTGGCCTCGCACCGCGACTTCCAAGAGCACATCCGCAACCGGATCACCCGGATGGTGGCCGGACCGCCCGTCGAGCGCTGTGAGCAGCTCCTCGCCCTGATCGAGGCCGGCGTCGTGCGGGTCCCATTCGGCCCGGCGCCCATCGTGATGATCGAACCCGACGGGGTGACCGTGCGCTCCCGGGCGCTCGCCCGCCCCCGGACCGAGCGCTTCGAGCACCTCGTGCTCGCGCACCTCGACCATCCGACCGTGCACGCCTCGGCCTCGCCGATGCTGGCCTCCTTGCACCGCAAGGGGCGCGTGCGCCAGTTCCGCATCGACGGCGAGGATCTCGGCTCGATCGACCTCACCGCCGAGTTTCACCCGATCGGCTCCGACGGGCGGGTCCAGGAGCGCCTGTGGGTCTTCGGCGCGCTGAGCGAGGGCCCTCGCTATTTCACGGCATACATCCCCTCGCCGGCCTCGCGGGTGCGGGCATTCGTCGACGCCGGGCTGTGCTGCGAGCAGATCTTGGAGGTAGAGCGATGAACGCACGCGACCTGACGCTCCCGAACGTGGTCGTCCCCTACGGCTACCGGTCGATGCCCGTGCTGCAGCTCGCGGCGTCGGCCGAGGGCGTGTGCAACCTGATCTGGCTCGTCCGTCGCTCGGATCCCGAGTGCGTGGCGATGGAGCGGATGCTCCGTCGCGTGGGCGAGGTGGTCGAGCTCGACGGGCTCGGCCCGACCCAGAGCGCCGAAGCGCTGGCGCCGTTTCGCCCGAGCGGCATCGTCGCGTTTCGCGACGACGACCTCATGTTCGTGGCCGAGTTGGCCCGGCGCCTGCGACTGCCCTTCCATCGCCCCGAGGTGGCGAGGAACCTCGTCGACAAGTGCACGCAACGCCGGGCGCTGGCCGCCGGCGGGCTGGCGGTCCCGCGCTGTTGGGAGATCCCGGCCCGGCGCGACCGCTGGTTCATCTCGACGCTGCTCGGCGACGCCACCTTCCCAGCGGTGCTCAAGCCTCGTCGTGGCTCGGGCAGCCGCCACACCTTCTTGATCGAGTCGTCCCACGAGCTGATCGAGACCCTCGAGTGGCTGGAGCGCGAGCCCGGGGCGCTCGAGGACATGGTGCTCGAGGAGTACCTGCCGAGCGCGCCCGACGCGCAGCGCGCGCCCTTCGCCGACTACGTCTCGGTCGAGTCGATGCTCGATGCCGATGGCATCCACCACATGGCCGTCACCGGCCGTCTCCACCAGGCCGAGACCTTCCGGGAGACCGGCTTCTTCATCCCGAGCACCCTCGACGACGCGTCGACCCCGGCGGTGCTCGAGACGGCGAGCGCCGCCCTGCGCGCCCTCGGGGTCGAGTTCGGGTGCGTGCACACCGAGATCAAGCTGACCCCCGACGGTCCCCGGGTCCTCGAGGTGAACGGGCGACTCGGCGGCGGGGTCGCCGAGATGCTCACCGCTGCGGCCGGCATCGACCCGGTGCGTCTGCACCTGCGACAGGCAATTGGCGAGCGCGTGGCGCCCGAGGGACCCTTCGACTGCGAGCGCATCGGCTACCGCCTCTTCCACCAACCCCCCCTCTCGGCCGAGCGCGTGCTCGGCGTCGAGGGCCTCGGGGAGATCGGCGCGACGCCCGGCGTCACATCGGTCGGCCTGCACCTGAGCCCGGGCGACCCGGTGGACGGCCGCGATGGCACCCGGTCCTTCGTGTTCTCGGTGGTCGGCACCTGTGCCACCCACGCCGAGGTTCTCGAGGCCAACTGGCGGATCTACGAGCTCGCGCACGTCGCCTATCTCCATCGGAGCGACGAGCCGATGGAGGCATCCGGGCGCCTCGCCCTGGTCGGGCAGTGACCATCGCGTTGCCGGCTCGCCAGCTCACCTCGCGGCGGACCCGCGTCGAGGTCGTCGAGGTGGCGCTCGTCAACCTCATGCCCGACGCGGCCTTCGAGGAGTCCGAGCGCCAGTTCTGCGGTCTCGTGCATGCGGCGGCGGGGCGACTCCCGGTGCGCATCTCGCACTACGCGATGACAGAGACG
>DAHUZM010000176.1 GCA_027306525.1 Acidimicrobiaceae bacterium | reverse complement strand
TCGACTCGTGGCACATGTTCGAACAGTCGGGCAGGTTGTTCGTGCCGAGACGCCGGGCAAGCAACTGATACACGAATGCTGCTTCGTTGCTTGCTCTTCCGCTCGTGTAGAAGACGGCGCGGTTGGGATCATCGAGCTCTCGCAGGCGCTCGGCGACCAGACCGATGGCTTGCTCCCACGAGATGGGCGCATAATGCGTCGCGCCCCGAGCCAGGTGCATTGGCTCGGTGAGGCGACCGTGGTGCTCGAGCGAATGATCGTCCTCGGCCCGCAGCTCCTCAATCGAATGGGAGGCGAAGAACTCCCGGCTCGCCCGCTTCGTCGTCGCCTCCCACGCGACGGCCTTCGCACCGTTCTCGCAGAACTCGGCCAACTTTCGGTGTTCGGGATCCGGATCGGGCCACGCGCAGCTCGGGCAGTCGAAACCGTCGGCATGGTTCACCTTGAGCAGGGTCCTGAGCGATCGGCCCGGACGCATCTCCTCGAGTGCATAGCGGGCCGACTCCATTACCCCGGGCAGACCCGCAGCGGTGTTCTTCGGAGGACCGATCTTCGGGCCATCGGTGCGATCTTCGGTCATGGCGCCCTCCCCTCTGCTCGATCAAATCGTGAGACGATAGATCTTGCACCACTTGATGCTACGTGTCGTCGCCCCCGAGCTCGGCCGCCAACCGCTCCCCGATCGCGAGGCCGTCGGACGGATCGACACCGGCGCGGGCGGCCAGCCAGCACGAGATCGGTGCCGCCGTCCGCTCCGATGCGTGCGCTGCCACGCCTGCGAGGCCGAGCAGCGCACGCGTCTCGTCGTCGCTCGGCGGGTCGGTGCCGAGCTCCTTGGCGAAGCGGACGATCCACTGCTCGGCGCTCGTTGTCATGTCCCGACGGTATCGGCCCGACGCCCCGCTGCCAACGGTCAGGTGGTGCCACCGACCGGTTCCTCCCCAGGTGGCGACCACGCCAACCAAAGGCGCTCGAGATCCTCGGGTCGATCGACGTCGACCAGGGCGTCGCGCGACAGCGCGCTCGACCACTCTTCCTCGCCGAGCAGCTCGATGCCCGGTCGTGCGAGGAGCGAACGCATCGAGCGCTCGCCCTCGGCGAGGAGCCCCTCGACTGCGTCGAGGTCACGACGGGACCACCTGGCGCACAGGGGCTGGGGCCAACCGTCGACCACCGGCACGACCGACGACTCCCCGGGCCAATCTGACAGGAGCCTGAGCACCGCCTCATCGAGGAGCGGAAGATCGCACGCGACCAGCACGGCGGCGCCGTGGTGGCCAAGGGCTCGCAGGGCGCGATCACCGGCCGCGGTTGCCGAGAGCGGCCCCTCGCCGGGTCGATCCTCGCGCACGACCGGCAACACCTGGCAGTAGCCCGGCCCCACCTCAACGACCGGCGCAAGGACCGCGGTCATCGCCCCGGCAATCCGTTGCGCGAGCGGCACCCCTGCGATCCTCAGCGCGGCCTTCTCGAAGCCCATCCGCCTCGAAGCGCCGCCCGTGAGGACGATCCCGGCGACTCGGGGACCCCTCGGCTTCCGATCCATGCTTTGCAGGCTACGGGCCGCAGGCTGGGAGCGTTCAGCGCATTAGGCTCTGTGCGGCCGGCAATATCGATCGCGTCGACGAGACCTGGTGGTCGTGACAAGCAACAGTCGAACGTTCAACGCCGTGGCCCGGCTCTGGTTCGAGATGGGTCTCGCGTAACCAGATGTCGGCGCGTCCAGGAAAGACGACCCCCACCCCGGTGTGGGCCTTCGAGGGCACCACGAGCAGCGCGCGGAGCGACGTCCTGGCCACCGAGGAACCCCTCGAGATCCGGCTTGTCATCGAGGGTCTCCGGCACCCCGTCGCCGTGACGATGCGCACGCCCGGCGCCGACTTTGAGCTGGCCGCAGGCTTCCTCTTCAGCGAGGGGGTCCTGAAGAGCCGGGAGCAGCTGCGTCGAATCACCTACTGCATCGAACCCGACCTCGACGATGAGCAGCGATTCAACATCGTCAATGTCGAGCTGGCCACCGTAGAGGCGGTTGACCTTACCCCCCTGGAGCGGCACTTCTCGGTGACCAGTGCCTGCGGGGTCTGCGGGAAGGCCACGCTCGAGGCCCTGCGTGTGCGAGGGCTCGCGCCGATCGGTTTCGCTGCCGAACAGGGCGAGCGTCGCATCGCCCGGGGGGTACTGACTTCGCTGCCCGAGACGCTCCGCCGGGCACAGTCGATCTTCCATACGACCGGCGGCGTCCATGCGTCGGCGCTCTTCTCCCCCGACGGCGAGCTGATGGCAATACGCGAGGACGTGGGGCGTCACAACGCGATGGACAAGCTCATCGGGTGCGCATTCCTCGAGGACAAGCTCCCCTTGAGTGGACATCTGCTCATGGTCAGCGGTCGTTCCAGCTTCGAGCTCGTCCAGAAGGCGATCGCTGCGGGCGTGAGCGTGCTCTGCTCGGTCTCCGCACCGAGCAGCCTCGCAGTTGAACTCGCGCGCGAGTTCGGGCTCACCCTCGTGGGGTTCCTCCGCGGGCCCGCCTTCAAGGTGTACACGGGCGTCGAGCGCATCGCTGCGTTCGAGCGCTGATTGCGCACAACGACGGTGGGAAGAATCGAGACCTCGTCCCGATCCAGGGGACGTCGCCCGCGCGAAGCTCAGCCGGCGGTCGCCGATCCGCCGCCAGGGAGCGCGACGCAACGTTGGCTGGCGCAACGGTCAGGCTCATGATCCGTTCAACCCGATGTGCATCCGAGAAGAACCCGTTCGTCAGGGCTTCGACGTGCCTTCCTTGACCCCTCTCGAGGAGGCCCGTGCCTTCGTGCTTGCCCACTGCCGACCGATCGGCGCTCGGAATCTGGCGCCGAGGCTCGCCGTCGGCCACGTCCTCTCCGCTGGGGTGGTCTCGCCCGAGTCGCTGCCACCGTTCACGAACTCGGCGATGGACGGCTATGCACTCAGAGCCGAGGACACCGTCGGCGCACCCGTTCGCCTGCGGGTGATGGGGGCGCTCATGGCCGGAGATGCACCATGGTCGGGCACCCTGGGGCGCGGCCAGGCGTTGCGGATCATGACCGGGGCGCCGATCCCACAGGGCGCCGACGCCGTCTGCATGGTCGAGCTCACGCACCTCGAAGGCGAGGATCGGGTGGTCATCGAACGTCCGGTCGCCTCCGGCGCCAACGTCCGCGAGCTGGGGGACGACGTGCGCGCTGGCACAGAGCTGGTCGCCAGCGGGACGGAGATCACCCCAGCGCACGTTGGGTTGCTCACGGCCGCTGGGGTCGCGTCGGTACAGGTCTTCAGACGACCTCGCGTCGGGGTGCTCTCGACCGGCGACGAGCTCTTTGAAGGGCTGGGGCCCCTGCCTCCGGGCAGGATCAGGGATTCCAATCGTCCCACCCTGTTGACGCTCGTCGATCAAGCCGGGTTCGACGCCATCGACCTTGGGACGGTGGGCGACGACGCCGAGGCGCTCGCTCTCACACTTGAGGGTGCGGCCGACAGGTGCGAGGCGCTCGTCACGAGCGGCGGTGTGAGCGTCGGCGACCGCGACGCCATGAAGGCGGTGCTCGAGAAGCTGAGCGACGGGACCATGCGATGGATGCAGGTGGCGATCAAGCCCGCGAAACCATTCGCCTTCGGAGTCCTCCGTCGCAGTGGCGTGCCCGTCTTCGCGTTGCCCGGAAATCCCGTCTCGGCCATGGTGTCCTTCGAGCTCTTTGCCCGCCCCGCCTTGCGGCAAATGGCGGGTCACGCCATCTTGGACCGGCCGTTGGTCCGCGGCATCACTCGGGGCCCGATCGTTCGGCGCCGCGATGGAAAGCTGCACTTTGTGCGCGTTTCGGTGCGGGTGGGAGCGGAGGGTCTCTTCTACGTGACGCCGACAGGCGCGCAAGGTGCGCATCAACTCAAGACGTTGGTCGGCGCAAATGCCCTTGCCATCGTGCCCGACGGCGAGGGTCTCAACGAGGGTGCGCCAGTCGAAATCATGCTCCTCGGCGTGTCCGGACTCGCGACCGAGCACCGCTCCTCGATCGGCGATGGCCATCGGCTGTCCGCACCGACGGGGAGCGATGACGCGCACAACCACGGCGCGCCTTCACCCGGTTGACGGCCCCGATGCGTCTAGCGTCGAGAAGGCATCACCTCTGTCCTGTGGACGACGCGCCCGGCAAGGAAGGGGACCTTGGACGATGGCAGCAATCAGGATCTTCAGGCCGAAGCCAGGCTGGTCGGTGTCACCCGCCACCGTGCTCCCTGCCGCCTTGCTTGTTCGCCTCTTCAGACCTCATTGGAACCTCACGGTGGTCCTCGACGGCAAGCCCGCTGGCAAGATCGGAATCGAGCAGGTGAAGGTCTTCGAGTTGGAACCCGGAGAACACCGCCTGTCTTTGCGCTTTGTCCTGCTGCGCCGGTCCAAGGAGCTGCGATGCTTCCTCCAGGAGAACGAGGAGCGCCAGTACCTCTGCGGCACGAACGGGATCGGATGGCCAACCCTCCGGGAGGCCTCGCCTCAAGATGTCGCCGGGATCCCCGAACGCCCATCGGCGGGTGAACCGGCCTGACCCCGCTCGTCGCCCGTCCGTCCGCCGGCCCGAGGAGCTCGTTCGGGGCTTTCGACGAACAAGGAGCGTCGAGAGATCTCGCCGCACTGCCCCATCGAGGAGCTCTACGGACTCCTCGATGGGGCAGTGATCGACGAGGCTCGGCAACGAGCCCCAGGAGCGGGAGGGTTACGACAACCGGCGCGTCGGATTCGGCTTCTTCTCCACCGGCAAGCCGAACTGGCGGGTCCTCGGCTCGATCGCGGTGCGACGAGGGCGCGACCCCGCCAGAATCCGATGATCCGTGCTTCGAGCGGACGACGGGACTCGAACCCGCGACCCTCACCTTGGCAAGGTGATGCTCTACCAACTGAGCCACGTCCGCAGCTCCCACAGACTAACCCGGACGACCCGCCGGCCCTCAACGACCGGAGTGGCCGAATCCGCCCTCCCCCCGCTCGGACCCAGGGAGTTCCTCGAGGCCGACGAGGTGGAAGGCCACCTGCGCGACCTCGGCGATCACGAGCTGCGCGATGCGATCGCCGCGGCGGACCTCGTAGTCGGCGTCGGGATCGGTGTTGACGAGGAGCACCGAGACCTCACCCCTGTATCCGGGGTCGATGAGCCCGGGCGTATTGAGGCAGGTGACCCCGTGGCGCAACGCCAGACCGCTGCGCGGAAGCACGAGCCCGCCGTAGCCGACCGGCAGCGCGAGCACGATCCCGGTCGCCACGAGCGCCCGGCCCCCGCCCGCCTTCAGCACGGAGTCCTCCCGGGCATAGAGGTCTGCGCCGGCGTCACCGGGCCGCGCGTAGCCCGGGACAGGCAGCCCCGGATCGAGCTGATGCAGGGCGATCTCGAGCACCGCCGAGACGGTAGCGAACTCTGCGTCCCGCCCCGCCCGGGTGCTTGGGTCAAACTGGCGGACCAACCCCGAGGGCAGAGGAGCGTGCCGTGCTGGCCTGGATGGACCTCGAGATGACCGGGCTCGACCACACCCAAGACGTGATCGTCGAGATGGCCGTGCTCGTGACCGACGACGAGCTCCAGATCGTGGCCGAAGGTCCTGATCTCGTGATCGCCGCCCCGGCCGAGAAGCTCGAGTCGATGTCCGACTTCGTCCGGGACATGCACACGCGCTCGGGACTCTTGGAGGCCATCCGGGCGTCGACGGTGACCCTCGAGGAGGCCGGCTCGGCGGTGCTCGCGTTCTTGAAGGAGCACATCGCCGAGCCCAAGTCGGTCCCGCTGGCCGGCAATTCCATCGGGACCGACCGACGGTTCCTCGCCGCGTACCTCCCCGAGATCGAGGACTGGCTCCACTACCGCTCGGTCGACGTCTCCACGATCAAGGAGCTGTGCCGCCGCTGGTATCCCGAGGTCCTTGCCAAGGCGCCAGGCAAGCAGACCACGCACCGCGCCATGGACGACATCAAAGAGAGCGTCGCCGAGCTCGCCTACTACCGCGAGGCGGTGTTCCGACGGCCCGAGGACCCGAAGCCTCCCACCACGTGAGCCGGCCCGGGAACCCTCAGCGGTGCCCGGCGCCGGTTCGGCGGCCTTGAGGGGCGCGTCAGCGGTTGGGCTGAGGGGTCACCCGCAGGTAGGGCTTGAGCGTCTTGAACCCCCGCGGGAACTTGGTCTTCGCCTCGTCGTCGGAGACGGCCGGGGCGATGATCACGTCGTCGCCCTCCTTCCAGTTGACCGGGGTGGCCACCTGGTAGCCGGCCGTCAGCTGCAGCGAGTCGAGCACCCTGATGACCTCGTCGACGTTGCGGCCGGTGGACGCCGGGTAGGTGAGCGTCAGCTTCACCTTCTTGTCGGGTCCGACGATGAAGACCGAGCGGACCGTCAAGGTGTCGTTCGCGTTCGGGTGGATCATGTCGTAGAGATCCGCAACCCGGTGGTCCTCGTCGCCGATGAGCGGGAAGTTGAGCGCCGAGCCCTGGGTCTCTTCGATGTCACCGGCCCAACCCTTGTGGGACTCGACGCCGTCGACCGACAGGCCGATCAGCTTGGTGTTGCGCTTGTCGAACTCGGGCTTGGCCTTGGCGAAGGCACCGAGCTCCGTCGTGCACACCGGGGTGAAGTCCTTCGGGTGCGAGAACAAGATGCCCCAGCTGTCGCCCAGCCACTCGTGGAAGTGGATCGTGCCCTCGGTGGTCTCGGCGGTGAAGTCGGGGGCGGTGTCGCCCAGTCGGATAGCCATGCCTGGAGGTCCTCCTCTTGCCTGGCCGCGGGCGTTCGCTCTGCCCGCCGGCCGGACCCGTCGTCGTCGTTGCCACCTTAGCGGCGGACCCACCAATTGTCGACTCAGTCGGTCAAGATTCGCGGGAGGGCTCTGGGGCCCTGGGCAGGTCGTGAATTGGCCGAGGGCCACGCTGGCTCATGCCAGAATCCGTCCAGTGCCTGAGAACGCCGAGGGTGGACACGCGCCCGAGCACCGAGGGAGCGTCCTGGTCGAGCGACGCGGCCCGGTGAGCATCGTCACGATCGACCGGCCCGAGCGCCGCAACGCCGTGGACTCCGCTACCGCCGCTGCGCTCCGAGAGGCCTTCGACGCCTTCGACGCCGATGACGGGGCCTGCGTGGCCATCCTGACCGGCGCCGGGGGCACGTTCTGCGCCGGGGCCGACCTGAAGGCCCTCGCCGATGGCGACCGGCGGCCGGTCCACGACGTCGGGCCGGGACCGATGGGGCCCACCCGGATGACGCTCTCCAAGCCGGTGCTCGCGGCCGTCGAGGGGTATGCCGTGGCCGGTGGGCTCGAGCTCGCGCTCTGGTGCGACCTGCGGGTGGCGGCCGAGGACGCGCTCTTCGGCGTCTTCTGTCGCCGCTTCGGGGTCCCCCTCGTCGACCTCGGCACCGTCCGCCTGCCCCGCCTCATCGGTGCGAGCCGGGCCATGGACATGATCCTCACCGGCCGGGCGGTCGACGGCCGCGAGGCCCTGGCGATGGGCCTGGCCAACCGGCTGTGCGCACCCGGCGAGGCACTCTCGACCGCCATCGCCCTCGCCGAGCAGCTCGCCGCCCTCCCCCAGGGCGCCATGCGCAGCGATCGGCGCTCGGCCACCGAGCAGTGGGGCCTCTCAGAGGAGGAGGCGGCCAGCGTCGAGGCCCGGCTCGGCCGCGAGGTGATCCGCAGCGGCGAGACCCTGGCCGGCGCAGAGCGGTTCGCGGCCGGGGCCGGTCGGGGCGGGTCCGCCCTGTGACCCCAGCGGTGCCCGGAGACGAGCTGGAGGACCGGGCGACCGTCGCCGCGTTCGACTTCGACGGCACGGTCACCCGTGGTGCGAGCACCATCCCGTTCCTCATCGCCGTGCGGGGGCTCCTCCCGGTCCTGGCGGCCGTGGTGCGGATGCTCCCGGGGCTCGTACGCGCCGCGGTCTTCTCGGGAGCGGCCGCCGACAGCTTCAAGGAGCGCCTCTTCATGCGGCTGTTGAGCGGCATGAGCGACGAGGAGCTGAGCCGCAAGGGCAAGGCGTTCGCGGCAAACCACCTGCGGCTGCGGTTGCGGACCGAGGTGCGCCGTCGGATGGACTGGCACCGCGAGCGCGGCCACCACGTGATCTTGGTCTCGGCCTCCGACGAGCACTACGTGGGGCCGGCCGGCGAGATCCTCGGTGTCGACGGGGTCCTGGCCACCCGTCTGGTGGTCGACGCCGCCGGTCGGGTGTCGGGTCGCTTCGAGGGGAAGAACTGCCGGGGTGCCGAGAAGTACGCGCGGGTGGTCGGCTGGATGCGGGCCAACGGGCTGGCCGGCGCCGGCCGAGCCCAGGCCGTGCTGTGGGCCTATGGCAACAGCCGGGGCGACGCGTGGCTGCTCGGCGCGGCCGACCACGCGGTGGACGCCGGTCGGCTCGGACCGCTCGGCGCGTTGCGGCGGTTCCCCACGCTCGCCGCCGTCGAGTCCGGCGCGCCCCGGGCCAAACCGAGGCCGCCCCGGCGCTGAGGAGCCCGGCCCCGAGCCTCGCCGGGTCCGGTCACTACACTCCCGCCGTGCGCATCGACCAGGTTCTCCCCTCCCTGGCCAGCCGGGACGCGATCGGCGTCCACTCGCTGGCGCTCACCAACGCCCTGCGAGCGGCCGGCATCGACTCGGACATCTACTACGGGACCTGCACCCCCGACGTGGCCCACCTCGGCAAGCCGGTGACCGAGCTCGGCCGCTTCGCCAAGCACCGCTGGCTGCTCTACCACGCGTCGATCGGGAGCCCCGCCTACGACGCCGTGGCGTCCCGGGACGAGCCCAAGCTCGTCAACTACCACAACATCACCCCGGCCGACCTGCTCGAGGGCTGGGCACCGATCGTCACCTACGAGGTCTCCCTCGGCCGGGCCCAGCTGGAGCGACTCGCCCCCGAGTGCCGCTTCGCCGTCGCCGACTCGGAGTTCAACCGAGCCGAGCTCGAGGCGGCCGGCTACCGCGGCACCGGCGTGGTCCCGCTGCTCATCGACATGACCTCGACCGGCCAGGAGCCGGACCAGGCCGTCGCCCGCCGGCTGGCCGCCGCCAAGGAACGCGGCGGCGCGGACCTCCTCTATGTGGGGAAGATCTCACCCCACAAGGCCCCCCACGACCTCGTGAAGATGCTGGCCGTCTACCGGCGCCTCTATGACCCCGAGGCTCGCCTGCACCTCGTGGGCTCCCCGCTCGGCGAGCGCTACGAGCCCGCCCTGCGCGCCTTCATCGAGCGCCTCGAGCTCGGCGGGGCGGTCGAGCTCGTCGGCTCGCTCGACCCCGGCGGCCTCGAGGCCTACTTCCGGGCGGCCGACGCCTACGTGAGCGCCTCGGACCACGAGGGCTTCTGCGTGCCGGTCGTCGAGGCCATGGGCCACGGCATCCCGGTCATCGCCTACGGCGTCGCGGCGGTGCCAGAGACGGTCGGCCACGCCGGGCTGCTCCTCGGGTCAAAGGAGCCGCTGCGCTTCGCGGCGGCCGTCGCCCGGGTCATGGGCGACGGCGAACTGCGGGGCCGCTTGAAGGAGGCGGCGCGTCGGCGCGTGGAGCACTTCGACCTGCCCGCCTCGAAGGCGCGCTTCGTGGCGCTGCTGCGGGGTGCGATCGCGGCCTGAGATCAGCGCGACGCCGGGCGCCCCCGCTCGACGACCGACTCCAAGAAACGGGCGTAGCGCTCGATGAGGGCGGGCCACTGGTAGTGCTCGCGCACATAGGCCCGCCCGTTCGCGCCGAGCCAACGGCGCAGCTCGGCGTCGGCCGTGAGGCGGTCGACGATCGCCTCGAACTGTCGGTAGGAGCCGAACCACAGCCCGCCCGCCGAGTGCGCGCAGTGCTCGCGGGTCGGCTCGCACAGCGCGTTGACCACGACCGGCACGCCCTCCTGCCAGGCCTCCATGATGACGAGCGAGAACGACTCGAGCGCGCCGGGGTGCACGAAGGCGAGCGCGTCGCGCAAGATGTCCCACTTTGCCCCCTCCTCGACCGGGCCCGTGGTCACGATGTCGGGGTGGGGGTCGATCGTGGTCGAGACCGGTCCGACGAGCGCGAGGGCGAGCGGCCCGGGGCGGCGCTTCTTGTACAGGCGGAAGAAGCGGTCGAGGGCGTCGGCCCCCTTGTGGGTGTCGATGCGGGCCACGAAGGTGAGATAGGGGCGCTCGCCGATGCCGAGGTGCTCGCCTCCCGGCCGCCCGCCCTCCTCGGGCTCCCCCACCCCGATGCCGAGGACGATCTGGGGCTTCTCGGCGACCCGGTGCACGCGCTGGACGAGCCGGCGCTCGGCGGCCGTGTAGTAGCAGAGCGCGTCGGCGGCCACGAAGGCCTCGCCGATCGCCGGGAAG
This sequence comes from Acidimicrobiaceae bacterium, assembly GCA_027306525.1. GTDB lineage: Bacteria > Actinomycetota > Acidimicrobiia > Acidimicrobiales > RAAP-2 > Palsa-461. The sequence goes on along the minus strand of DAHUZM010000176.1, from coordinate 3,532 downwards.
TAGAGGGGTGGCTCGTCGTGGGCCGCACAGTGCAAGACGGTCGGGGCCGAGGAGACCCGGATCCCGTCCACCGTCACCGAGAAGAGGTAGGGCGAGAGCACGACGACGTCAGCGTCGGTGTCCCCCAGGGCCTCGAGGAGCCCGGGCGAGTCGGGGCCGTTCAGCTCCAGCCAGCGCCTCGACTGGCCGAAGGTGACGTGGCGCGGCGAGCGCCGGAGCCGGGCGTCGCAATGGAAGAAGTCCTCGTCGCGCTCGTGTGCGACCGCGAAGCGGTGCACTGCGACCCCGTGCATCTCGGTACGCCCTGGGGGAAGCTCGTTCTTCCAGGTGAGGTGGTCGACGGCGCACGTCGAGTAGGCCTCGACCTCGAAACCGGGCTGGGCGGCCAGGTGCTCGGCGAGGAGCCGGGCGGCCGATTCGGCCCCGCCGATCGCGCTCGGGTCGTAGCGGGGCGTGACGAAGACGACCTTCATCGGCGCGTCGCGGCCTCTTCCCCACCCCCGTCGGACACGGCGATCACCAGGTAGTCGCGCGCCCCTGGCCCCTCCACGATCTCGGAGCGAAAGCCCGCCGCCTCCAAGAGCGCGACCCACGACCGGGGGCGCAGCGGCGAGCCCGATGCCAGGTCGGCCTCGACCGGCGCATCCTCGGCGGCCCAGCCGACCGCCGAGAGGGAGTGCACGACGAGGCGCCCGCCGTCGGCCACCACGCGCGACGCGAGGTCGATCGCGGCGTCGCGCTCGGGCGCGGTCATCGCGTCGAGGACGCCCGAGAGCACGAGGCCGCCGAGCGCGTCGGGGGCCACGGCGCGCAGGTGCGCGACGAGGGGCTCCTCGCGCAGGTCGAGCCCCTCCACCTCGGCCCGGTCGATGCGGCCGACACGCGGCTCGACGCCATAGGCGTCGAGCCCCCCCTGTGCGAGCAACCGGACCAGCCAGCCGTCGCCGGCCGCAGCGTGCAGCACGCGGCCCTTCGCATCGCGCAGCGCCTCTTCCACCCGCCCGACCCACCACGCACCGGGCCGGTGGCCCCACGCGGTCTCGATGACGGGAGCGGCGGGCACCCGCTGGGAATCGAAGTCGCTCTGGAGCGCCTCGAGCCGGTCGTCGATCGCCCGCAGGGTCCGGCTGGTGGCCGAGGCGAACTGGCTGATCTGCGCGGTCACCCAGCCGACGTACCAGATGCTCGCCTTGCGGATGGCCTTCTTCACCACCGCCCCGCCGGACTTCGACGAGCGGACCGGGACCACCGGGTCCACGAAGCTCGTCGACTCGACGACGGCGAGCGCCTCCTCGATGCTCCCGTTGCGGCCGGCCATCGGCGAGAACCGCAAGAAGAGCTCGTCGAGCTCGTGCTCGATCCGCGGGGGCAGGTCGCCCGAGGCGCGCCGGCGAAGCACCTCCTCGTCGATCTCGGCCATGACCCTCGCCAGGTAGAGCTGTGCCTCGTCCAGCCCCTCGTCGCCCTCGGCCGGCTCTGGGAGCGGCTGCGCCCGGGCCTCGGTCACGTCGCCTCGACGCGCACGCACACCGGGATGCTCACGAGGCCGACCGACTTGGTTGGGTTCATGACCTCGACCTTGGCCGCCGACTCCTTCCAGTCGAACAGCTCGCCGCCGGCCCGTGCCTCGATCCCCGCCGACACGCTGTACACACCGTCGAGGAACGGGAACGAGTCGTAGTGGAACGAGACCGACCCGGTCCCGGCGGGGATCTCGAGGCGGGCGTCGAGATCGCCCGAGACCGTGCGCAGCAGCGTCGACTGCTGGTCGTCACGGATCTCGACCACGAAGGAGGCCGACCGGCTGGCCTCGGCTGCGCTGTAGCGCACCGTGATGGTGAGCGGCTCGCCGGTGACCGCGTAGGGCCGCTCGCCGTCGCCCGGGTGGCTCGGGGTCACCCCGGTGATGCGGATCGGGTGTGCCGCATCGGTCGGCGCGACCCGAGGCTCGGCGACATCGACCGGCGGCGCCTTCTCGGCGCGCTCGCCGAGCGCCAGGACCCCGTCGGCCTCGAGGAGCCGCTCTCGGAAGATCCGGATCGCCTCGCCGGGTGGGCCGTGGCTCACCATCAGCCCGTCGGAGAGCACGAGGGCCTTGTTGCAGATCGCGCGGACCTGGTCCGGCGAGTGCGACACGAACACGATGGTGCGGCCCTCGTCTTTGAACTGGCGTACCCGGTCGAGGCACTTGCGCTGGAAGCGCTCGTCGCCCACCGCGAGGACCTCGTCGATCACGAGCACGTCGGGGTCCACGTTCACCGCGACCGCGAACCCGAGACGCACGTACATCCCCGAGGAGTAGAACTTCACCTGGTTGTCGATGAACTGCTCGAGCTCGGCGAACGCCACGATGTCGTCGAAGATCTTGTCGATCTGGCCCTTGGTCATGCCGAGGAGCGAGCCGTTCAGATAGATGTTCTGGCGGCCGGTGAGGTCGGTCTGGAAGCCGGCACCGAGCTCGAGCAGCCCGGCCAGCTTGCCCCGCACCACGACCTGGCCCGAGGTGGGCTGGAGCACCCCGCAGATGCACTTGAGGAGCGTCGACTTGCCCGAGCCGTTGCGCCCGAGGATGCCCACCGTGTCGCCCTCTTTGACCTGGAAGTCGATGTCCCGGAGCGCCCACAGGTCGGTGTAGGGGGTCCGCCCGGCGTGGATCACCTTCTCCTTCAAGGAGGTGTACTTCTGGTGGTACAGGCGGAAGCGTTTGGAGACGCCCTGCACCTCGACCGCGAGCTCGCCCACTACAGCTCCTCGGCGAAGTTCCCGGCCAGGCGGCCGAAGACGACCATCGCGACGTAGAGGAGCACGAGGGAGACGCCGAGGACGATCGCGTCCATCTCGACGTAGGTCATCGACCCCCAGCCAGGAAGCAGCTGGCCGACGAGCGGGTGCTGGCCCGGGGCGACCTTGGTCGTGAGCTGCACCAATCCGGTCTTCGCGTAGATGACCCGCTCGAAGGTGAGGACGATGGGCGTGAGCGGGTTGAGCATGTAGATCCACACCGGGATGTGGTGGCTCTGGAACGCCGGGTACACCTTCTGCTGGAACGAGTAGACGATCGGGCAGGCCCAGAACCACGCCGCCCCGACGATCACCTCGACGAGGTGCTGGGTGTCGCGAAGGTACACGTTGACCGCCGCGAGGAAGATCGACATCGCGGCGACGAACACGAGCAGCGGCACCAGGGCGACGACGAGCAGCCACAGCTCTCCGAAGGCGGGCCGCCAGTGCAGGACCACGAGGAAGAGCACCATCACGCAGGCCTGGAAGAAGAAGAAGACCGACGCCGAGCCGACCGAGGCGAGGGCCAGGATCTCTCGGGGGAACGAGACCTTCTTCACCAGGCCGGCGTTGTTGACGATCACCCCGGTCGCCGAGAGAACCGAGGTCTGGAACAGGTTCCAGGCGAGCAGCCCCGAGAAGAGCAGGATGACGAACTCGGGGATGCCGTTCTTCAACGCGACGGAGAACACGAGCGTGTACACGAGCAGCGCCATGGCCGGCGAGAGCAGCGACCACACGAGGCCGAGCA
>DAHUZM010000171.1 GCA_027306525.1 Acidimicrobiaceae bacterium | reverse complement strand
ACCGTTGATGACCCATTCGTCACCATCGCGGACCGCGCGGCACGAGAGGTTGGTGGCGTCCGAGGAAGAGACGCCGGGTTCGCTCATCGCGAACGCCGATCGGATCTTCCCTTCCAAGAGGGGCTGGAGCCAGCGCTCCTTCTGTTCGGGGGTGCCGACGCGGACCAGCACCTCCATGTTCCCTGAGTCCGGCGGGCTGCAGTTGAAGCACTCCGAGGAGAGCGGGCTACGTCCGAGCTCGGCCGCGATATGGGCGTAGTCCAGGTTTGACAACCCCTCACCCGAGTCGGGCTCTGGCAGAAAGAAGTTCCACAGATTCCGCGCGCGCGCCTTGTCCTTCAGCGTCTCGAGTATGGCGAGCTGCTGCTCGGAGAGGGCCCAACGATCGGGACGCGTCTCGCCGAGCCGGTCGAACTCCTCTGTGACCGGGTCGATCTCCTCCGCGATGAATGCCGCGACCGCCTCGAACAATGGGCGGCCGCGGTCCGAGAGCCTGAGGTCCCAGTCGTCGGGACTGACGCTTCCGAGTGCTCCCATCAGCAGTCCTTTCTTGTTGATCTCCTAGTCACCTGGACTCGCGGGCCCTCGGGTGTTCTCGACGAGGTACGCCCCGCTCCGCTCGACGATGTCGGGCCCTGTCCGGACCGGGGGAGTGGACAGGAACGGTTGCACGTAGGCGTCGACCATGTCGGCCACGACGCTCGCGTAGGCGGGATCGGCGACCCGGTTGTGGTCTTCCATGGGGTCCTCGACCAGGTCGAAGAGCTGCACCGGCTGGCGGTCCTTTTCGTACACCACCAACTTGTAACGGTCGTTCCGCCACATCGCGAACCCGTAGTTCTCGCTCACCACGGACTCTCTGGGGCGCAACATCGAGCCCGAGAAGACCTCGGCGAACGAGCGGCCGGCGCTTCCTGGGACCTCGCCGACGCCAGCCAGGTCGCGCAGCGTCGCGGAGAGATCCACGTGTTCGAGCAGTCCGGAGTGCACCCGGCCGGCGCCGATCCCACCGGGTGGACGGATGATCAGGGGTACCCGAACGGATGGCTCGTAGAAGACCATCTTGTTCAAGAAGCCATGGGTGCCCAGCATCTCGCCATGGTCGCTCGAGTAGACGACCCAGGTATTGTCCGCGGTCCCTGTTCTCTCCAGAGCGTCGAGTATCTGCCCGATCGACTCGTCGATCAGCGTGACGTTGGCGAAGTAGTGCCGGCGAACATCGCGGGCCCGGTCGTCGGTCAGGGTGTCGCTGCTGGAGTAGCGCAGGAAGCTCCGTAAGAACACGGACAGCGGGCCATCCTCGGGAACCTCGGGCCGGAGGGTGGAATCGAGGGAGACGTCGACATCCTCGTAGTGGCGGACGTGTTCGGCGGGTGCGTCCCACGGATCGTGGGGGCCGGGGAACCCGACCCACAAGAAGAACGGATCCTCGCCCCGATAGTTCTCGAGCCACTGCACCGCCCGCCGACCGACCCAAGTGTCGAGGTAGTGCTCGGCCGGGAGCGGGCTCGGGTCGACGGTCCAGGTGGGCTTCGAATCCCGGCGCGACTCGCGGTTGTGGCGCCAGGGCGTGCGCTCCCGCACGAACGTCCTGTAGGTGTCGAGCAGCCCCAGCTCGTCGAGGTAGTCGGTGTAGGGGTTGCGGATGAACCCGCAGGCGAGCTTTCCGACCACCTCGAGGACCTCTTGAAACCCCATGGCACGCATGAGCGGGAGCCCATCATCGACGTCGGGATAGTGCGGAAAGAGGTGCATCTTGCCAATGGCAGTGGTGTGGTACCCGCCGTCGCGAATTGCCTGCAGCATCGTGGGCAGCTCGGCCGCGGCGAAGTAGTCGTTCTCGAAGGCCCCGTGGTCTCGGACGTAGCGCTCGGTCATGAGCGACACCCGAGCCGGCACGCACAGCGGGCCCTGGCAGAACACATCGTTGAAGAGAACGCCCTCGCGAGCGAGCCGATCCATATTGGGCGTGCGCACCACGTGGTGGCCCCGTGCGCCCATGATGTCGCCCCGGTGCTGGTCGCTCAGGAGCCAGAGAATGTTTGGCCGGGCGGTCATGTTGGGGGGCCCTCCTCGCCCAGCTCGAGGGGTGTCCACCTCGAGCCCCCCAGAGCCGTCACCGGCAGCAAACTATCAGAGTGCTAGTAAGCCTTTCAATCTGTGAGACTCCATCGTGGGATGCCGATACGCCCCTGAGCTGCGAAAAGGCGCGCACCGTTGGCGGTGGCGCCGTTTCCTGCAATCAGCTGGATGGTGCGGGATTCGGTCGACCGGCACGCCGCCGCTCGCAGGTGCTCCAGGGAGAAGCCGGCCGCCTGGGCCTCCGGTGCGCTCACGGAATCCTCCTGCGGCGCATCCGAACGAGCACAACCCTGGCGGCGGTCGTCGCCCCGGATTGATTTGCTCACAGCGCTCCTCCCGATCCCGCCCGAGCTTGATCAGAACCGGTCGATCGATCCCCGACGGCCGGGGAGTGGACGGTGCTCGCCTCGGGGCCCCGGTGTGATGTGGACCAGGTGCCCAGGTGCGTCGAGAAGGATCCGATGCCATACGCCCCTCGGGACGACCAACGCCTGACCGGGACCGAGGGCAGCCTCGACATCGCCGTCCTCCAGCTCCAGGTGCACCCGCAGGCCACCGGACACGAGATAGAGCAGCTCGTCGGCGTCGGGATGCATCTCGCCGGCGTGCGGTCCCTCGCCCTCGACGCTGGGCGCACCAACCGTGTAGCCGTCGATGCGGGGAGGGCCGCCGGTGCCCCAATCCATGAACCAGGCTCGACCGGTCGCACGTTCGAGCCCCACCGTCTCGCCGGCTAGCTCGAAGGGCTGACCGATCGGGATCTCTCGCATGGCTCCCATGGCATCCTCCCTCTCGAAGCACCCTTGCCCGAGAGTTGTCTCCCACTCGGGCCCCTGGGGTTCGCCGATGTCAGGCTCTTGGCGAGACGGGGGCCACGTCGGCTCGCGAACCCGGTCTGGCCGAATGGGGAACAGCTTGGAGATGGACGAGACGGACGCGGCGATCGTCGCCGCCTCACTGCAGACCCCGGGCGAATTCGGCGTCCTCTTCGACCGTCACGCAGCGGTCGTCTTGCGCTTCTTGGCCCGCCGTGTCAACCCGGCTGAGGCAGAGGCGCTCCTCGGCGAGGTCTTTCGGGTCGCCTTCGAGCGCCGGGCGAGCTTTGAGCTCGACCGATCCTCCGCCCGGCCCTGGCTCTATGGGATCGCCGCCAACCTCGTGGCACGGCATCATCGGAGCGAGGCACGGCGGCTCCGTGCCACGGCGCGCATCGCCGCCAGACGCGTGATGAACGAGGACCCGGCAGATCGAGCCGTCACGACAACCGACGCCCGGGATCGCTGGGCGCGGGTCGCCGAGTCCATCGCAGGCCTTCCGCTGGCCGAGCGTCAGACTCTCTTGCTCTTTGCCTGGGAGGGGCTCAGCTATGCCGAGATCGCTGACGCCTTGAACGTGCCGGTCGGAACCGTGCGCTCGCGACTCAATCGGGCGCGCGCCCGTCTGACCGGCGGGCCCGCCCGCGCACTCGAGAAGTCCACCCCCTGCATCCGGAGCGTGAGGCGATGACCGACGACCTTGATCCCCTGCGGCGGCTCCGACCTGACCTGGTGTTGCCCGACGACCCGCCAGACCCCGGTGTCCTCTCCCGGGAGAGAGATCGCTTGCTCTCCGCCATTTTGCCGGGTGTCCCGCAGCGTCGCCGGCCGATGCCCGCCATCTATCCGCGACTCGCTTACCGTGACGAAATGGCGGCGCTCGAGTTTCTCATCCGAGCCTTCGGCTTGACCGAACGCCGTGAGGCACGCATGGAGCATCCCGACGGCATGCTCGCATGGCTGGAGTTGGGGGATGGGTTGGTGATGATCGGACGAGCCGGTGAGGAGCACCACGGACTGCATAGCCCGCTCGACGCTGGGCGGTGCACCGCGATGATCAACGCCTACGTCGAGGACATCGATGCGCATCACCGAAGAGCCCAAGCGAGCGGCGCTGAGATCGTGATGGAACCCGAGGACATGTTCTGGGGAGACCGTCGTTACGAGGCGCTCGACCTGGAGGGACACCGATGGCATTTCGCGGAGCGCTTGGCCGACACAGCGACGCGAACGCCGGCATCGGCCGACGACTACACGACCCAAGCCGAAGGAGGCGACCAATGCGAGTGACCGGGATCGTTCCTAATCTCCACGTGGCCGACATCGAGGGCGCACGCCGCTTCTACCAGGGGTACCTGGGCCTGAGTGTCGAGGGGTTCAACCTCGGGTGGGTGGCGAACCTCACGACGCCCGACGGTCGCGCCACCGTGCAGCTCGTGACCCGCGACATGACCGCGCCCGAAGACTCGGTCATCTCGGTCCACGTGGGCGCCGGGGTTGACGAGGCTTACGAGACGGCGAGGCGGCAAGGGTACGAGATCGTGCATCCACTCGTGCGCGAGGAGTGGGGACTCAGGCGCTTCTTCGTCCGGGCACCCGACGGCAACGTCATCAATGTGACGAGTCACCCCGAGCCTTAGCCCGAGCGCTTCCCTTCGTTCTCATTCCCGTTTGCGGGTCCGAGGCGAGACAGCCGGAGCGGTCCGCTGCGGACGCACCCTTGGAGCGCCAACGGGCTGCTGCGGGCATCCTTGTGGGGTGGAGAGCGAGACCGAAGAAGCGGGCCAGCCCCGAGAGGCGAACACCCCCGGGATGATCTACGGGGTGCTCGCCGTCGCGACCGTCATCGCGGCCGAGAGCACGCGTCGTGAGACATACCCGAAGCTGGTCGTTGCGAGCATCGTGGTGATGATCCTCTATTGGTTGGCCCACTCGTACTCGACCTACCTCGGAACACGTTTTCACCATGAGGGCGACTGGACGTTGCGCGAGGCGGTGCGCGCCTTCTTCCATGAGGTGGCGATCCTCGAGGGCGCGCTGCTGCCCGTGCTTGCCCTCCTTGGGGGATGGGTCGCCGGCGCGTCCCTCGAAGCCGGTGTCACCGCTGCGCTGTGGTGCGCGGGATCCGAGCTCGTCTTGCTCGAGGTGGCCGCCTCGCTCCGGCGACACCTTGGCTTGAGAGCGATGGCGATCGAGACGGTGGTCGGCGTGGTGATGGGCCTCGGGATCCTGGCGGTCCGGGTGTTGCTTCACTGACCGCTTGGGCTATGTCGCTCTCACCGAGGCGTTCATCCCGCGTGCTCGGAGGCTCGCCGTGGAGACCCGAGAGCCATGGCCATTGGCTTACGAGGCGGCATCGGTCGGCTATTTCGAGCCGAGCATCGGCGCCTCGTTTCGGCTCGAGGAGTGATCCAGAGCGAGCTGCCGTCACCGGAGTGTCGAGCCGGTACCCTTCGATCTCGCAGCGGTGGCGAATGGAGGCTGGGCCCTTGAGCATCATGGATCGATTCCGCTTGGACGAGAAGGTCGCGGTCGTCACCGGTGCGTCTTCGGGCCTCGGCGTCGCATTTGCCCAAGCCCTGGCGGAGGCGGGTGCGAGGGTGGTGCTCGGAGCCCGACGGGCGGACGCGCTCGACGAGACGCGTGCTGTGGTCGAGAAGGCCGGTGGGACCGCCATCGTGAGCGAGACCGACGTCACGGACCCCTCGCAGTGCCGGCGGCTGATCGGGGACGCCATGGCGGCGTTCGGCCGGGTAGACATCTTGGTGAACAACGCCGGCGTGGGAACCGCAGTGCCGGCGACACGTGAGGCACCAGAGGAGTTCCGCCGGGTGATCGACGTGAACCTCTTCGGTTCCTACTGGATGGCGCAGGCCGCGGTGGCGGTGATGGCGCGTGGCTCTTCGATCATCAACATCGGCAGCGTGCTCGGATCGACGACGGCCGATATGCCTCAGGCTGCCTACTCTTCTTCGAAGGCAGCGATCATCGGGCTCACCCGGGACCTCGCCCAGCAATGGACGGGCCGCAAGGGGATCCGTGTCAACGCCATCGCCCCGGGCTACTTCCCGACCGAGATGACGGCCCAATACCCCGATGGCTACATGGACGAACTGCTCCAGCGGCGGGCGCCCATCGGGCGGGCGGGCAACCTCGAGGAGTGCGCCGCGGCGGTGGTGTTCCTGGCCAGCGACGCGGCCTCGTACATCACCGGTATCGTGCTCCCCGTCGACGGCGGCATCCTCGTCACATAGGTGCCACCCCGCCGTCGTGGGCGAGAATGGGCCGATGCGCGCGGGGTTCACCCTCACCCGGTGGGAGACGGGGCACGGGGTTCACGAGCGGGCCACGCGCGTGCCGGGGTCATCGGCGGGGCGGATGGTCACCCGGTACGCGGGGTACACCGAGCACGGCCTCGCGTTCCGGCGGCGTGAGATCGCCGGCTCGGGGGTCGGCCTCGTCCTCGCCTTCGGCGATCCGCTCATCTCCGAGGACGGCCAGTGTCTCGGCGCGTTCGCGTTCGGCAACCAGACGAAGCCCTCGGTCTCCACCGTGCTCGCCCACCAGGCCGGGGTCCAGATCGACCTCACGGCGCTCGGTGCGCGCTCGGTGCTCCACGTCGAGCCCCTCGCCATGACCGACTCGGTCGTTCCACTCGACGTGGCGCTCGGAGCGCTCGGAAATCAGCTCCTCGACCAGCTGGCCTCGGCGTCGTCGTGGTCGGACCGCTTCGATCTGCTCGACGCGACCTTCGGGGCCCTGCCAGCCGTGGAGCTCGCCCCCGAGGTGGACTGGGTGCTCGGTCGTCTGGCGGCGAGCGGGGGGCAGGGTCGCCTCGAGCCGCTGGTGCGCGAAACGGGTTGGAGCCCGAGGCATTTCACCCGCCGGTTCCTCGATCAGGTGGGGCTGGCGCCGAAGAACTACGCCAGGCTGGTGCGCTTTGAGCGGGCGGTGGAGCTGATGAAGGAATGCCGAGGGATGTCGCTGGCCGACGTTGCGGCGAGCACGGGGTTTTTTGACCAGGCCCACCTCAGCCGGGACTTCCGATCCTTTGCCGGCTGTGCTCCCGGTGCGTTCTTGGCCGAGCTCGACCCAGATCCCGAGGTCCGATTCGTACAAGACGACGAGGTGAACGGGTCCTTACGCTCTGCCCAATGACCACGTCGGTTCCCGATATCGTCCCAGTCCTGGTCTACGAGGACATCGAAGCCGCGCATGACTACCTCGTCGAGGTGCTGGGGTTCGCGTCCGCGGGGATGCAGAGGAACCCGGAGGGGACCGTGGTCCACGGCGAGGTCACCATGGGCGAGCGACGGGTCTGGTTGCACCGCGTGACCCACGAGCACGGGCTGGACTCGCCCAGGCACCTCCCGCTTTGCCATGGCGGTCTGTCGGTCCATGTCCCCGATGTCGACGCGCACTTCGAGGCGAGCCTCGCCGCCGGTGCGGTGATCGAGCGTGAGCCGAGCGACCAGCCCTATGGATTGCGCGAATACGCGGCCCGCGACCAAGAGGGTCATCGCTTCTGGTTCGGGACGCCGATCAGCTGAGCAGCGGGGTACCGGAGGCATCCACAACGTCGCTCGGTGCGCTCGGTTCGGCGAACCGCTCGGCGAGCCGAGCCATGTCCTCGCGATGCTCCTCGCGGAGCACGAAGGCCCCCGAGCGGATCTTGTCCACGATGGCGCCGGCCGTGGTGGCGGCGTCGAGCGCCGAGGAATCGATCACATTGCGCTCGAAGACCCCGAGCGACTCGAACGCGTCGCACATGACGCCGATCGGCTCGGGGTCGACCAGATCCTCGGCCGACGCGCGGCCGAGCGCTCTTGCCATGGCGACCTCCCGGCGCGGGCGCACGATGGCGTAGGCGAGGTCTTCCGCGCCCACGCCGGACCCGGCCAAGAAGCGGTCGACGAACCACGGGCCCACGATGCCGTCCACCACGACGTCGTATCCACCGCGGGCATACGCGCCAGCGGCCACGGCGATCGCGTCGATCACCGTGGCGTTCTGTGCAGCGCTCTCGGGTATCCAGGGCGCAACGAATCCGGCGGCAAGCCAGCCGAAGCACTCATCGGCGCGCAGATGCACCGAGCGAGCGAACTGCTGCGCGACGAGCGCAGCGACCGTCGTCTTGCCCGCACCCGGGGGGCCCGTGATGATCGTGATCGGCATGCCGACGCTCAGTCTCGGCTGCCCATGTGCCAGCCCCTGCAATACGGGCATTGATAGACGTTGAGCCTGGAGCGCGACGCCGCGCTGCGCTCCTCGGCGGCCCAGATCGCGTCGGCCTGAGTGTCGTAACGGACCTTCGGTCGGCCGTCACGCCGCCAGTGCGAGGAGTCGAGCGAAAGCTCGCGGTGCGGCGGCCTGCGCTGGGGCACGGTCCCATTGTGGCCGGGATTTGTGTGATCGTGGTGCGTCGAGCTCAGCCGACGCCCAGCCGCTCGAGGAGATCGGCTGGGGCCCCGATCCTGCGCAGCTCACCCGCCACTGCGTCCTCGAAGCGACGCTCGGCGGCCGAGCCGACCCGATTGACTGACTCGGCCGAGCCGTCCTCGGTGTCAAAGAGGAAGGACTCTCTGGGCGGCCGACCAGCCGCCCAGAACGGGAGCCGGTCTCCCGCCTCGAAGGGCTGGCAGATGACCGGCACACCGGTGCCAGGCATCGTCTCGAGCCTCGCCCGGTGGTCCGGCCGGGGCAGCCGGGTGTTCGGGAAAGGCGTCGGCATCGTGGACCACCGGTTGGACCACACCGAAAGGGGAAGGTTGGCCTCGCCGCAGCCGCGCAGGTAGCGATAACGCCCGTCGGTGACGCCGACATGGCGGCCCCAGTACCCGAACAGGGCGAGCTCACGCACCGAGCTCGCTCGTCCCTCGATCACGGGCAGCAGCGAGCGCCCGTGAGTCGGGTGCTCGACGGTGGCGCCGAAGAAGTCGCGGATCGTCGCGTGGAGGTCCACCGAGGTGCTGAGGGCATCGATGTCGCGCGCCGGCTGGCCGGGCCATCGCACGAGGAGGGGGATGCGGGCGAGCTCGCTGTAGATGGGAGCGCCGGGCTTGCCGAAGAGGTCGTGCTCTCCCAGGTAGTGCCCGTGATCGGTGCAGAGCACGACCGCTGTCGACTCGGCGAGCCCGGCCCTTTCGATTGCGTCGAGTAGGCGAGCGAACCAGCGGTCGATCATCGTCAGTTTTGAGCCGTAGTTGGCCCGGATATGCCGGGCCTTGCGTTCGTCGAGGGCACCACTGGCGGTGGCGTCGATCAGGTAGGGCGGCCAGATGGAGAGCGGTCCGGACCATCCCGGGTCGTACATGCCTACGTAGGGGGGTGGAGTGTCGAAGGGCTCATGGGGGTCGAACTCGTCGACGAAGAGGAAGAAGCGATCATGGCTCGCCGCGGATCTTGCGATCCACTCGGCCGCAGCGGTCATCGTCCGCGGCCCAGGAAAGTCGGCCTCGGAGCGGAAGTAGGTACGCGAGTCGTCGTACGCGTGGCGGTAGCCCGGGCGTTCGACCGGGAGCGCCGGCGTCCCCACCCAGGTCGGATCGGGTGCCGTTCGCCACGGGTCGCTCTCGTGCCCACGCTCATAGAGCCACGCGTGGAAGTCGGTGTGGTAGTTCTCGCCGCCCGTTTCAAAGAGGTGGGGATGGTCCGAGACGAGCATCGTCGTCACGCCGCAGTCGCGCAGCGAGCGCGTGATCGCGTCCTCCCAGACCTCGATCGAGCCCCAGGGCCGCCACGGGAAGTCCAAGGCGCCGACCAAGATGTCGTGACGGGCGGGGATGCAGGGAAGCGACCCCGAGTGGTGCCTCGTGAAGCGGAGCGACTGCGCTGCGAAGGCATCGATCGCCGGTGTCTCGAACTCCTCGGACCCGTAGCAGCCGAGCAGGTGCCGGTTCAGGCTGTCGAGAAGGACGACGACCAGGTTCTTGACGGAGCCGGTCATGACGCGAGCTCGGGCTTGACGGCGCGGGTGGCCAAGAACGCCGAGAAGAACGGGACCGTGACGTCCCCCTCCAGGTGGCGGTCCTCATAGAGGTCGGTGAGCACGAACCCCGCTCGGAGCTGCCCGCCGATCTGATCCTCGAGCGAGTGTCCGAAGCAGAGCGGCTCGTCGGGCTCGAGGTACCGAGCGCGTTCTTTCGCGCTGAGAGAGGTGAGATCCGAGTAGGGGACCGGATAGCGGACCTCGAGGATCCCCTCCAGCTCCTTATCTCGGTCGAAACAGAAGATGAGCGGGTTCGCGAAGCCAGCCACGAGCACTCCGCCGGGCCGCAGCACGCGGTGACACTCGTGCCAGACCGGCTCGACCGCCTCGGCGAAGCAGTTGGAGCACGGGTGCACGATCAGATCGAACCCCGCATCGGCGAAGGCCGAGAGATCGGCCATGTCGCCCTGGACCGTCGCGAGTGCGAGGCCCTCGCGCTCGGCCACCATCTGGTCTTGCGCGAGCTGGCGACCGGAGTTGTCGAACACCGTCACCCGCGCACCCGCCGCCGCAAGGAGCGGTCCTTGTTGGCCGCCTCCCGATGCGAGGCATAGCACGTCGCGCCCGGCGACATCGCCGAGCCACTCCCTCGGGACCTTCTTGTTCGTCGTGACCACGATGGACCATCGACCCTCGCGGGCACGCGCGACGTCGCGTCGGGAGACCGGGATCGTCCAGACGTTCTTCTGCTCGACCTCCTTGTCCCAGGCCATCCGATTGAAGGCGACGACGTCCACGTCCGGACCCTACATGGCGCTCCGGGGGCGCCCCATTGCCGCGGGGGGTCGGTCGGTCGCTACGATCCCCGAGTGCCACCGTCGAGCATCGATGCCGCCCATTTCCGCGAGGTGCTCGGGCACTTCGCGAGCGGGGTCACGGTGGTGACCGCGATGGAGGAGCGGCCGCTCGGGTTCACCTGTCAGGCCTTCGCCGCACTGTCCCTCGACCCCCCCCTCGTCCTGCTCGCACCGGCGAAGTCCTCGACCAGCTGGCCCAAGATCGCCCAGGCAGGCGCATTCTGCGTCAACATCCTGGCAAGCGACCAGGAGGCTCTCGCCAGGTCCTTCAGCGTCTCGGGTGGCGACAAGTTCGAGGGCGTCGGGTGGCGCCCCGGCGCGTTCACCGGTGCGCCCCTGCTCGACGGCGCGCTCGCCTGGGCAGAGTGCCAGTTGGGGGAGATTCACGACTCGGGTGACCACGAGGTGGTCACCGGGCGTGTCGCGGCGCTCGGCGTCGGAAGTGGCGAGCCGCTGCTCTTCTATCGGGGCGGCTTTGGGACCTTCCGGGCCTGACGGCCTGGGTCCGCTCCGGGGCCCGATGCTAAGGTGCTCTGAGCTGGGTGTTTGTGACTTCGGCGGCTGTTCGGAGCCGTCAGGGGGGTGGCTCGAGTGGACGTGAGAGACCGGGTCGTGATCGTGACCGGAGGCGCGAGCGGGATCGGACGGGCGCTGTGCCGAGCCTTCGCCGGGGCGGGGGCCTCGGCCGTCTTCGTGGCCGACATCGACGCTGAGGGCGCCGAGGCCGTCGCCGCCGAGTTCGGCGATCGGGGCCGTGCCGTGCGGACTGACGTCTCGGAGGAGTCCGATATCAAGGGCCTCGTGGCCTCGGCCGAAGAGGATTTCGGCAGGGTCGACCTCTTCTGCTCGAACGCCGGGATCATCGTGCCGGGCGGTCCCGAGGTGGACGACCTCTCGTGGGACCGGATCTGGCGGGTCAACGTCCTGGCCCACATCCACGCGGCGCGTGCGGTGCTGCCGGGCATGCTCGCCCGCGGCGAGGGCTATCTCCTCAACACGGCGTCAGCGGCGGGACTGCTCACTCAGATCGGCTCGGCCCCCTACAGCGTCACCAAGCACGCAGCCGTCTCCTTCGCCGAGTGGCTCTCGATCACCTATGGCGATCGCGGCATCGGGGTCTCGTGCCTGTGCCCGCAGGGGGTCTGGACCAACATGACCGGCGGCGGCCACCGCCGGCGCGACGCGTCGGAGGTGGCGCGCACGACCGCCGGGCGAGACGGGTTCCTCGAGGCGGAGGAGGTAGCCGACATCGTGCTCGAGGCGCTCGGGGAGAACAGGTTCCTCATCCTCCCGCACCCCGAAGTCGCGACCTACGAGCAGCGACGGGCCGGGGACCGGGAGCGTTGGTTGAAGGGGATGCGCCGCATCCAGGCGTCGCTGCAACCACCCTCGGGCTGATCAGGACAAGATGCCGTTCCCATGGCCGGGTACGGGGCGCCGGGGTGCGTTGCCGACGGCCCGATCGTTCGCGTACTGCTCCATGAGTGAGAGGAACTCGTCGGCACCCGATCGGTCTGCTGCTGCTCGGGGGATCGCCGGGAAGGAGTAATCGGGCGAGGGGAGCGGCGGGTGGTCCGAGGTGGGTTTGCGCGCCATCACCTTCTCGATCACCGGCCCGAGCCGCTCCGCCTTCTGGGCGCTGAGCCGCTTGTCGCGCTCGGCGAACTCGGGGAGCACCTCGCACCCGAACAGCTCGAGGCTCTCCATGATGTCCTCGTGGCGGTTGCGGCCGGCCTGGCTCACGAACACGACCTGGTCGACGCCCAGCTCCTCGTAGCGTCGGAGGTACTCACGGATCTGCTCAGGGGTGCCGACCGCGCCCCTGAGCCCGCTCACGCCCTGCTCGACCACCCGCGCTCCGAGTCGCTCCGGGTTGGTGGCGGCGCGGCGCACCGCCTCTGGGTCATAGCCCTGCTCTGCCCGGCGATGCTCGAACTCGCTCCACACGTCGGTCACCCCCGGGCGATGCTCGCCGAAGAGGTAGTAGTGCCCGAGGGAGTAGCCAAAGAAGTTGGACCCGACGGTGCCGCGCTCGATGGCCTCCTCCTCACTTCGTGCGCACATGAAGGTCGTGACCGCGGCGACGTTCGGGTTGACCGCGTCGCCGATCGGGACGCATTCGTTCTCGAAGGTGTCGTAGTAGTCGCTCACCCAGTGCTGGGCTTCCTCGGGATCGATGAAGGCGAAGGTCAAAGCGCCGATGCCCTTCTGGGCGGCCAGATGGATGGTGTCGCGCCTGCTGCAGGCGACCCACACGGGCGGGTGCGGCTTCTGGCGCGGTTTGGGTACCACGTTGCGAGGCGGCATGGTGACCCAGTCGCCGGCGTGCCCGGTGAAGGGGGTCTCGGTCATGCAGCGCAGCGCGACGCGGGTGCCCTCTTCCCACATCGCCCGCTTGCGCTCGGGGTCGATCATGAACCCGCCGAGCTCCGCCTCCGAACCTGCCTCGCCCGTCCCGAACTGCGCCCGGCCGTTCGATACGAGGTCGAGGGTGGCGATGCGTTCAGCGATGCGCGCCGGATGATTGAAGGGCGGCGGCGTCTGGACGATGCCGTGCCCGAGCTTGATGCGCGTGGTGCGCTGGGAGACGGCAGCCAAGAACACCTCGGGGGCCGAAGAGTGGCTGTACTCCTCCAAGAAGTGGTGCTCCACCTCCCAGACGTAGTCGAACCCCAGCCTGTCCGCGAGTTCGCACTGCTCCAGGGCGTCTTGGAGGAGCCGGTACTCGGAGTCCTCGTCCCAGGGCCGAGGGAGCTGGTGTTCGTAGAAGATGCCGAACTTCACGACGCGGCGCGAGCGGCGCGCCTGCGCTCGACCTCGTTCGGTGCGGCCTTCGCCACGAGGTCCGGGATCACCGAGCCGAGCTCGGCGGGGTCCCAGCGGTCACCCTTGTCGACAGCCGGCCCGGGGCTCCACCCCTCGGCAACCGAGATCGACCCGCCGGCCACGTTGAAGACCCGTCCGGTGATTCCCGCCGACTGGCTGGAGCCGAGCCACACCACGAGGGGGGCGATGTTCTCCGGCGCGCGGGCGTCGAACTCGTCCGGCTTCACCTGGGGGCGGTCGGGCCGAAGACCCTCGGTCATCCTGGTGAGGGCGCCCGGCGCGATGGCGTTGACGGTGACGCCGTAGCGGGCGAGCTCCAAGGCCGCAATGATCGTGAACGCGGCGATGCCGGCCTTGGCTGCGCCGTAGTTGGCCTGCCCCGGGTTCCCGTAGATCCCCGAGGACGAGGAGGTGTTGATGATGCGGGCGTCGTTGGTCTCACCGGCCTTGGCCCGCTCGCGCCAGTAGACGGCAGCGTGGTGGGCCGGTGCATAGGTCCCCCGCAGGTGCACCCGGATGACGGCGTCCCATTCTTCGGGGGTCATGTTGATGAGCATTCGGTCCCGCAGGATGCCTGCGTTGTTCACGAGGACATCGAGCCCGCCGAAGGTCTCGATCGCCGTGTCGATGAGGTGCTTGGCGCCCTCGAAGTCACTCACGTCGTCGCCATTCGCAATGGCTTCGCCGCCCATGGCCTTGATGGCGTCGACGACCTCGTTGGCCGGGCCGGCGTCGGCCCCGGTCCCGTCCACCTTGGCCCCGAGGTCGTTCACGACCACCTTGGCGCCCTGGGCAGCGAACTCGAGGGCATGCCCCCGCCCGATGCCCCTTCCCGCCCCCGTCACGATGACGATGCGTCCCTCACAGATCCCGGCCATGGTCACTTCCTCCTGGTTGATGCGCTTTCGGCGCGATCGTGCTCTCGGCCGCTCAGCGCTGTGGGCGGTCGTCCTCGTTCGAGGGGTCCTTGGGCAGGCCAAGCAC
>DAHUZM010000168.1 GCA_027306525.1 Acidimicrobiaceae bacterium | reverse complement strand
GATAGCGCATGCAGTCTTCACCGCTTGGCGATACCAACGAGCGCCAAGCGATTCAAAAAGTGCTCGACCGTCATGTGAATCGATTGGCGTGGCCAGTTCAGAGGATCGCGACAAACGATCCATAGCGACAGATCCGATGTCCAGCGAACGAGAATCGGGGAAGACACCGGTAAGAAAAAGCGCCAAATCACCAAGACGCCGATAAATCCCTGGTCGGGCGGTGGCCTCGACAATCTCAAGAAGCCCAGCGAGGCGGACCGGGTCTAGTTCGCTGAATCGATGACGGCGCCAACCTCGCGCGGTTCGTTCCCAAGTCGTGCCGCTCATGACATGGGTATAGGAGGCCAGCAGAGTGGTCAGAAAGTATCGGCGCATGGGCGCCTCGATCAAAGACCGGAGTGACTCGAGATCAAAGACCGGTATCCGCTGACGGCGGCTGAAGCGCTCCTCGACGAAATGCACTTCACCCAGTCGGATGCCGGTTCTGTGCACCGCGACGGCAAAGATCAGAAACGGCGATATCCCGACGAACCCCGGGTACCGGGCGGAAGACCTCCCTCCCGGTGTTCCCTCATGAAAGATCTGATACTCGATTTCGGTCGAGGCCAAGGCCATCTCGAGTGTGGCCCAGCTTCCAGCGCTCAACAGTCTGCGATCCGTCTCAGTGAGGTGTTGGCGGTAGAGGAGCTCGATGTCGTCATCCACGGCTGATGATCAAACTTAGCGGCAGGCAATCGACGACGGCCGATCGCAATTGGGGTGTACTTCCAACAGACAATCCCGATGGCATGAGCACGTTGCGAACGCCCAGAGTCAGGCCTCCGACCTGGCTCGCGGTTCGGAGGGGCGGCCGTCGATCGCGTCGCGAGTCCGCTGATATTCCTCTGGGGTGATCTCACCACGTGCGAGGCGCTGATCCAGGATCCGCTTCGGATCCTCCTCTCGGCGTTCGCTGGTCGAGCGGCCGAGCAGTGCGTGTGCGATGGCGAAGATCGCCCAGATGAGCAGGCCCCAAAAGACGACCATGCCGAAGAATCCGAGCAACCAGCCCCACCAATGGGGGCCGCTACCCCAGTACCACATCACCGGTAACCACTTCCTTTGGCTCGTAGAAGATGCGCCCATGCTGCGCCGAGCGCCCGATGGGCGGTAGAGCCGGAGGTCCTCTCCTTCGCGAACTGGCAGTTGGCACCGTCTGTAGGCGGACCCGGCGCGAGCTGCCGAGCTCGCGCGTATGATGACCCGATATACCCCCCCGGGTATATCCGGGCAAGCAAGTGCTTTGGGGGACGGGAGGAGCAAATCATGGGTTCGGGGGATCAATTGGGCGCCGGGGTGAGCGAACTTTCAGCGGTCCAGCTGGCCGCCCTGCTCGGGACGGACGACCAGCCGTATCTTCTCGACGTCCGCCAACCGGAGGAGGTCGCCCAGTGGGCGATTCCCGGGGTGGTGAATGTTCCGCTCGGCGAGCTACCGCAACGTCTCTCTGAGCTCCCGGCGGATCGCCAGGTCGTCGTCATCTGTGCCTCTGGGAACCGTTCCACTCAGGCGACCGCATGGCTCACAGAGCGCGGGCTCCAGGCGCGCAACCTGACCGGTGGGATGTCGTCTTGGGCGCAGGTCTACGACACGGCTGTTCTGCCGGTCGCAGGCGGAGAGATCGTTCAGATCCGCCGCCGTGCCAAGGGCTGTCTTTCATACCTCGTGGGCTCCGGGAACGAGGCGATGGTCGTCGATCCGTCGCGTGAGATCGATGTGTACATCTCGCTCGCCCACTCAAGGGGTTGGGAGATCACGCGGGTGTTCGACTCGCACCTGCACGCCGATCATCTCTCAGGGGCTCGTAGCCTCGCCGCACACACCGGAGCGAGCCTGCATCTCAGCCCGTTCGATACCTTCGAGTTCGATTTTCAAGCGCTCCATGACAGTCAACAATTCACATTCTCGAGTGGGCTCGAAGTGGCCGTTGCGGTTGTGCGTACTCCCGGTCATACCGAGGGATCGGTCATGTTCATGGTCGGTGACGAGGCGGTGCTCACCGGCGACACGCTCTTCGTCGATGGCGTCGGACGCCCAGACCTCGCCGAACGAGCCGAGGAGTTCGCCCGTAATCTGCACCGTTCATTGCGCGAGAAGGTCCTCGTGCTTGACGACGAGGTATCGGTGCTTCCGGCTCACTATGGCGTCACGACGCGCGTCGTTCCGGGTGAACCAATCACAGCCTCGATTGGTACCTTGCGAGTGGACGTACCGGCCTTGTCACTCGATGAGGAATCCTTTGTTCTCTGGGCGACCCAGAGTGTGAACGAGCGTCCACCCAACTATGTCGAGCTCATCCGAGCGAACATGGGACGCAGCACACTCGAACTCCACTCGTTGGCTGAACTCGAGGCGGGACCGAACCGCTGTTCGATTTGAACGCATGCTTCTTCTCGCCATCGTCATGGGCCTCGTCATCGGCCTGAGCCTGGGTGCGCTCGGCGGTGGCGGGTCGATCCTCACCGTCCCGGCCCTCGTTTATGTGCTCGGTCAGAGCGCACATGGCGCCACGACCGCTTCGCTCGTTGTGGTGGGCATCACGGCGATGGCGGGAGCCTTCGCCCACTTGCGTGGGGGCCGGGTACGGGTGCGCGCGGGCCTGTTGTTCGGCACTTTGGGTGTCGCAGGATCGGTCCTCGGGAGTCGCCTGTCTTCGGGCATGGCGCCTTCCGTGCTTTTGGCGGGCTTCTCGTTGGTGATGCTCGTGGCGGCTGGTGCGATGTTCCTTCGAGCGCGGACACGGATCGCTCCCGCATATGTCGACGCGGCCGTCCCTCGATCCGGCGGCTCGTCGTCATCGCCAACGCCTTCGGCGGTGGTTCGGGATCGGCCCAACCTTGTTCTGATGGTGGCCACCGCAAGTGGCGTCGGCCTTCTCACGGGCTTCTTCGGAGTCGGCGGAGGATTCCTCGTCGTACCGGCCTTAGTACTGGTGATGGGCTTCGACGTCCCGGTGGCGGTGGCAACCTCGTTGCTCGTCATCTCCATCAACAGCGCCGCCGCCCTGGTGGCCCGCGTCGGCGCACCGACCCACGTGAACTGGGCCATCGTCGGCATCTTCACCTTGTTTGCGGTCGGAGCATCGGTAGTGGGCGCGCGGGTTGCCGCCATCGTCGAGCCTCGGAGAATCGCTCGGGCGTTCAGCCTGCTCCTCGTCGTGATTGCCCTCTACACCCTCGGTCGAAGCATCGGTCACCTGTAGCGGCCGCTCCGACCATGGGGCGTCTCCGAAGTACCGGCGACGTCCGAGTGGTCATGAATCCCCTTTCAATGCCCCGCCTTTCGACACTACGAACCTTGGAGGTCGACATCCCGTGACCGCAGTGCTCACAAACCCCGACGTCGCCGCGCCCGAGACGCCCTCCCCCCACCGGGGCGCGATGGCACGACTCGGCACCTGGACTGCGACCCACCTGCGTACCGTCCTCGCCGCGTGGGGGGTCGTGGTGCTCGCGTTCGGATTCTTCGCGCCCAAGGTGGAGTCGGCGCTCGCTGGGGCCGGCTGGCAGGACTCGACGAGCCAGTCGGTGGCGGCCCGAACGCTCATCCAACGCGATTTCTCCGGTCTCGGCTCGAGCGCTCTCCAGGTCGTCGTTGTCGATCATCACCGGTCGATTGCGACAGACCCTGCAGCGCAGCGGGTGCTCACCAGGATCGTCACGCTGCTGCGCTCCGATTCACGGGTGTCCACCGTCGTCGAACCGAAGCCCGGGTTGTCACTTTCGCCCGATGGACGAACCGGTGTCGTGACGGCCGGCGCCGCGGCCGGAACCAATGCGATGGTCAAGGCGGCCGAACAATTGGCCGGGCCCATCGCCAAGGCCGGGTCGCCGGGCATCAGCGCCACTCTGACCGGAGACAGCGCGCTGTGGGCGGACTTCAACTCTGCCAACCATTCGGCGATGATGCGCTCGGAGATGCTCTCGTGGCCGGTGACGCTGGCCATTCTCGTCGTCGCCTTCGGCAGCCTCGTCGCAGCGGGCCTGCCGCTCATGCTCACGATGGTCGGGTTGTTGGTCGCGGCCGGGGCGCTCGTGCTGGCCGACAAGGTCGCGCCGGTCTCGATCTGGGCTCTGAATTTCGCTCTCATGTTCGCGCTTGCCCTCGGCATCGATTACGCGCTGTTCCTCGTGACCCGGTTCCGGTCTGCCTTGCATCGTCGCCGTGGCGATGCCGACGCGCGCAGAGCGGCGGTGGATGCAGTGGCAGAGACCATGGCGACCGCCGGCAAGGCGGTGGCATTCTCGGCCGTGACCGTGCTCGCCTCACTCGCTGCGATCCTCCTCGTGCCGAGTCCGGCCTTTCGCTCGATGGCCCTCGGCATCATGCTCGCCGTTGTGGCCGTGCTCGCCGCCACCTTGACGCTGCTGCCGGCGGTGCTGGGTCGCCTCGGTTCGCGCATCGACGCGGGTCGGGTACGCCTAGGCCGACGCCGCTCCTCGTCCGACCATCCGCACGGTCACCGGCTCGAGCAGCACCTCCAGGGATGGGGCCGGGCACTGTGGCGACACCCACTGCCCGCAGCGCTGGGCGCTCTCGGAGTCTTGATCCTGGCGGCCGCGCCGGTGATCGGGCTGCGCACTGCCATGCCGTCGATCACGATCGTGCCACCGACGGCCAATGCGAGGGTCGGGTATGACCAGGTCACAGCGGCATTCGGTCCTGGCGCACCCGGCACGCTGGAGGTGCTGGTACCGACGGCGACCCAACGGTCCGCGCTGAGCACCCTCGCGTCGATTTCCGGCGTCGCCGCCGTGGCGCCCGGTCCGAGCGCAAGGGGCTGGACCCTCGACCAGGTCGTGCCCACGACGGGTCCGTCGACGTCCGCGACCGGAGCCACCATCGAACGCATTCGCCATGCGCTCCCGAGGAGCCTGGTCGGGGGAGCAGCGGCCGAGAACTACGACCTCCAGCGAGCGCTGTGGAGCCGCACGCCACTGGTGTTCGGGGTGCTCGCCGGCGTTGGGTTTTTGCTCCTGCTCGTTGCCCTCGGGGCCCCACTCATCGCCGCAGCCGGTGTCGCCGTGACTGCACTATCGGTTGCCGGAGCGTTCGGGATCGCAAGGCTCATCTTCCAGAACGGCTTCCTCTCGGGCGCCCTCGGGTTCAGTCCCCAGGGGTTCATCGATGCATGGGGTCCGCTCTTCTTCGGCGCGATGGTGTTCGGGGTGGCGATGGACTACACGCTGTTCTTGCTGTCGGCAGCAAAGGAGCGCTATGAGACGCATCCGGATGCCGAGCACGCCATGACGACGTCGGTGGGGTCTTCGGGGAGGATCGTCGTCTCCGCCGCCGCTGTGATGATCGCCGTCTTTTTGACCTTCGCGCTCTCGGGTCCCTTGGCGCCGAAGGAGATGGGTGTGATCTTGGCCCTCGCCGTGGCGCTCGACGCCTTCATCGCCCGCCTCGTCCTGCTTCCGGTGATCCTTCGCTTCGGCCGCCACCACATCTGGCATCGCCCGGCCTGGCTCGACCGGGTCCTGCCTCACGTCCGCTTCTCACACTGATGCGCTCGCACCGACGATCCCACGAGCGTTTCCCTCGGTCGGCCAGGTCAGCGTGCAAATGGCACCGTGCGTTCCTAGGGCACGTGGGACCGCCACCGGCTCATTCGAGTGGCCCGGGATAGGCCCGCTCCGCGCGATCGCCGAGCTTGTCGGTCGATCGGCGAACAAGGAGCAATACCACGACGATCACCACCACCGCGGCGGCGCCAAGGATGAGGTCGATCGTCCCAGAGAAGTGGCGGAACGTTGTGCCGGCCTCATAGGAGACGAGCGTGTAGATCCCGGCCCACACGATCCCGCCAAGGGCGTTCGCAGGGAGAAACCGCCGCCACCGCATGCGGCTCGTCCCGGCCAAGAACGCGGCATAGGTCCGCAGGATGGAGACGAACCGCCCGAAGAACACCACCTTCATGCCGTGGCGATCAAAGACGTAGCGGCCGATCTTGAGCTTGCGCTCGTCGAGTCGCACCTTCTTTCCCCACCGCCGGGCGAGGCGATAGCCCCCCTTGTCACCGATCCAAAACCCGATGTTGTCACCGACGATGGCTGCCGCCGACGCCACGGCAAAGATCGCCCAGGGGTCTAGGCGGTGGCTGTGCCCCGCGTACACGCCCGCCGCGATGAGCGCCGTCTCGCCGGGCAGCGGCACTCCGAGACTCTCCACCGCGACGAGAAGAAAGACCGCCCCGTAGCCGAGGTTCGCGACCAGCTGACCAACGTTCACCTGGACGCCTGTGAGCGGGGGCCGGCATTGCACAATCGAACGCGTGGCATCGGTCCAGTCTCAGGGGGACGGCGACCTCTGAGCGCTTGACGACCTCTCGGGAGGGACGGCCAAGGGGCCATGACCGCTCCCGCGCTCCTCATGGCCGCCCGCGAGCCTCGTAGACGCGCTCGGCGAAGTCCTCGAGCAGCTCACGGCATTCTTTGAGTCGTCGTTCGGCTTGCGTGGCGGAGGGGGCGACGAAGAGGTCCTTGGCCCGCAGCTCGCGGTACCAACGCCGGAGCCGTTCAACGCTCTGCTCCTCCTCATCGAGCTCGGCCAGAGTGAACCTCTCCATCTCGACCTCTCGGCGAAGTTCGGCCTCCGCCTTGTCGCACTCCGACCTGAATTCGACCCACTCGGCCTCACGCTCGGCGGTGTAGAGCGCCTCCACTGTCGCCAGCACCTCGTCGGAGGCCGAGACATCGAAGCACAACGCCTGCCCGCCCGAGCGATTGACGAGCGTGATCGCCCGCGCGAGACCCTCGTCGAAGCGGTCGCCCTTCGGAATGGCCCAGGTCGCCGACTGCAAGGCCACAGCGCCCACCCTGCGCAGCTCCCGCCAGACGGCGACCCGGTGCCGAGATTGGTCGCCAGACAGGCGGTAGGTTAGGACGCGCCAACCCATGTAACGAATGCTACATGTGAGCCATTGACCAGTGATACGTTGCTAGGCGACCTCTGGTCATGCTCCGGACACCTTCGGAACCGAGGAGCCATGTGGACCACCTTGCCGTCACGCCAGTGGCACAGACCGTGTTGATCGCCCCCGTTCTCGCAAGCGTGCGAGTGCTTCCACCCAAGGGCCTCAACACCTCGTGGTACCTCGACATCAACAACTTCTCCCGCCACACGGCCTGGGCGCACACGTTCATGCACAACTACGCGCTCTGGCTTGGCCCGGTCCTCCTCGCCGTGGTCTTCGTGGTCGTCTACGCGATCGCTTGGTGGCGAAGGGCATCGAGGGCCGCCGCACTCCTGTTCCTCGGGGGAGTCGGCACGCTCGTCGCACTCGGGGTCAACCAGCTTGTGGACCACGCCGCCAAAGAGCTACGGCCCTATGCCACCCATCCTCAGGTGCTCGTCTTGGTGGGCAAGACGACTGACTACTCCTTCCCCTCAGACCATTCCATCGTCGCCGGGGGCCTCACCCTTTCGGTCCTGCTGGTGGTCGGCGCCGGGGTGTGGCGACGGCGGCCTTCGGTGGCTCGCGGGCTGCCCCAAGAACCCATGGTCGAGCCGAGCGGGCTCGGGGCCGTTCGAACCCTCGTCGTCGTGAACATCGTGCTCGGGCTCTTCTTGTGCTTCGCCCGCGTGTACGTCGGTGCGCACTACCCCGGCGACGTGGTCGCCGGCTACCTGCTCTCGGGTGTCATCGTCCTGCTGGCCTCGTTGCTCCGCCCCTTGGCGTACTGGGTGGTCGACATCGTCGAGCCCACCGTCTTCGGGGTCGTGGTGCGCCGGCCGCTCCCTGCGACCGCCGGGTAGGCCCCGCGCTCCGGCGCCTCTCCGCAGAGCGCCGTGCCCGCTTCAAGGGCTGGGGATCGGGTCGACGGGCATCGGGTCGACGGCAAGAAGGCAACCTTCTTGACCAAGGGTGCCCGGCTTCGAGTGCACCTCCGGTCGTCCCCGCTACCGTGGAATACCCCCGGGGGTATTGGGGTTGTACGGAGGGACCCGAACGAGGAGGATTCGCGTGGCAACTGTGGCACTGGACAAGAGCAACTTCGAGGAGACCGTGAGCTCGAACGACGTCGTGCTCGTCGACTTCTGGGCGGGGTGGTGCGGTCCGTGCCGGATGTTCGCCCCGGTCTACGAGTCCGCCTCGAACACCCACGGAGACGTGGTGTTCGCCAAGGTCGACACCGAGGCCGAGCAGGAGCTGGCGGCGCGCTTCGGGATCATGTCGATCCCGACGCTCATGGCCTTCCGGGAGAACGTCCTCCTCTACGCCCAGGCCGGCGCGCTGCCGGCCTCCGCGCTTGAGGAGCTCATCGGCAAGATCAAGGCACTGGACATGGACGACGTGCGCCGCCTCGTGGCCGAGCAGGCCAGCGCGGCCGCCAACTGACACCGTTCAGGAACGCTGAGTCCGGGAGGACCGAGATGGACGCCTTCGAAACCACGGTCGACGAGCCCATCGAGGAGGCTGAGCTGGCCGTCCGCCAGGCGCTGCTCGAAGAGGGGTTCGGCGTGCTGACCGAGATCGACGTGGCCGCCACCTTGGAGGCGAAGCTCGGCGTGCAGCGAGCGCCGCTCAAGATCCTCGGCGCATGCAATCCGTCCTTCGCCCATCGAGCACTCGAGGTCGACCGGTCGCTCGCGCTCCTGCTGCCGTGCAATGTGGTCCTCGAAGAGAGCCCGACGGGCCGGACGCTCGTGTCCATCGCCGATCCCCGGACCATGCTCGCCCTGGGCGACCCGAGGACGGCGGAGGGGTCCTCGGCACTGGGGGAGGAGGCTGCTGCGGCACTTCGCCGGGCCATCGACCGACTGCAACACTGAGCATGGCCGGCCTGCCGCCACGGGGGTCGCTGCCTGGCGTCTCCTCGGTGCTCGTCGTTTGCGCCCATCCTGACGACGAGAGCTTCGGACTCGGGGCGATCATCGGACGGTTCGTGGCTGGGGGGGCTGACGTCACGACGCTCTGCTTCACGCGGGGCGAGGCATCCTCGCTCGGAGCGACGGCGCGCCAGCTGGCCGAGATCCGGGCCAACGAGTTGGCGGAGGCGGCTGAGGTCCTCGGCATCAAGGGAGTGAAGCTTCTTGACAGGCCCGACGGCTCACTCTCGGGCGAATCGCTCGGCGATCTCGCGGCCGAGGTGACCGCCATGGCGCGTGAGATCGGTGCGGATCTCCTCCTCACGTTCGACCTTGGTGGTGTGACCGGGCATCCCGACCATCACCGAGCGACGGAGGCCGCCCTCGTGGCCGTCGGCGATCTGCCCGTCCTCGCGTGGAGCCTGCCCTCGAATGTCGCGTCGAGCCTCAACGAGGAGTTCGCCACGCACTTCGTCGGAAGGGAGGGCAAAGACCTCGATGTCGTCATCGAGGTCGATCGAAGCGGACAACGGCGAGCCATCGGCTGCCATGCCAGCCAATCGACCGAGAACCCGGTGTTGTGGCGCCGGCTCGACTTGCTCGGCGAGACGGAATCGCTCCGCTGGCTGAGGCGACCCTTGCCGCGTCGACGCGATGTCCAAGATGGAGCAGACTTGTCGTCGATGTCCCACGCCGACCACGCCCATGGCATCGGCGAGGAGTGGGACCGGCGTTATGCGTCGGCGCCCCGGGTCTTTCGCCCCGAGCCCAATGAGCGCCTCGTCGAACTCGTCGACCCGATCGCCCCGGGCAAAGCCGTCGACCTCGGCGCCGGCGAGGGCCGCAACAGCCTGTGGCTGGCACGGCGCGGTTGGGAGGTCGTCGCGGTGGACGCCTCGCGAGTGGCGCTCGATCGGCTCGCGGAGGCTGCAGCGGGCGAGGGGCTCTCCATCCAGACGGTGGTCGGCGACCTCTTCAGCTACGCCGAAGAGGTGCGGGCCGCCGGCGCGGGCTTCGATCTGGTGGTGGTCGCGTATCTCCACCCCGATCGTCCCGTGCGCGCCAAGCTGCTCGCCGCCTCCGCCAGCTGCCTCGGGCCCGGCGGCCACCTGTTCGTCGTCGGCCACCATCTCGCGTCCCTCGGCGTGGTCGGACCGCCGTATCCCGAGCGTCTCTACACCGAGGCGGATCTGCAATCGGTGCCGGGCGTGGAGGTCCTCGCGCTCGAGCGCCTGGAGGGGAGCAGCGACGTCGAAGAGCCGGGCACCGACGTCGTCCTGTGGGCCCGTCGCGAGACGCGGGTCACGCCAGCTTCATGAACATCCGTTGGATCTCCTCGAGTGGGTAGCCGTCCGCGGCCGCAGCCTCGGGATCCTGGACGCAATAGGTGAGACCCGCCGCCACAAGGCGGAACCCGGCCTGCTCGAGGGCCTTCGTCGCGGCCGAGATCTGCGTGACGACGTCGCGGCACTCCCGACCCTCGTCCAGCATGCGCTCCACGGCCTGCACCTGGCCGGCGACGCGGTGCAACCGCCGCCGCACGTCTTCGATCACCTCGTCGGGCATTTCCATGGGGAAGCTCCTTCGGCCCGCAGCCCGCGGGCAAACCGCGATTCTAGATGATACCCTGGGGGGTATGTGCAGGGCGGTGAAATGCGGTGCATGCGGACGGCCGACGTGGCGAGGCTGCGGGGCCCACGTCGAACAGGTGCTTGGACACGTCCCCGAAGCGGAGCGGTGCCGGTGTCGAGACGAGCGCCCGGCCGGGGTCCCTCGCTCGACCGGCTGGCGCATCTTCGGGCGCCGTCGGGGATAGCGGCGAGCCTCCATCGAACCGGCAGCGCGGGGAGGGGCCACCTGCTTGCGCACATCGGCGGAGCACCTCCGCAAGACTGGGCCTGCACTGGCTGGTCGGTAGCCCGGTGCGAAGGAGGGCACCACGGCTGTGTCACTGGATCCTGAGCGGGCTGGGGCGCCGGCAGCCGGAGCGTTGCCCGTGCCCCTGGTCGGCGACGGCCTCGCCGTCCCATGCGTCGACGGCGAGGAGCGGGCGTATCTGAACTTGGACGCAGCCGCCTCGACGAACGCGCTTGGGGCCGTCGCCGAGCGCGTCCACTCGTTCTTGCCCTGGTACTCGAGCGTGCACCGGGGCGCCGGATACAAGTCGCGCCGGGCGACGGCCGCCTACGAGGAGGCCCGGGTTGCCGCGATGGGCTTTGCCGGGCGACGGACCGACGGTGACGATCTCGCGATCATCTGTCGGAACACGACCGAAGCGATCAACCACCTCGCCTACCGGCTCCGGCTCGAACCCGATGACGTCGTCGTCACGACGGTCGTCGAACACCATGCCAACCTGCTGCCCTGGGCCCGGCTCTGCGAACGGCGGTTCGTGGAATGCGGGCCCGACGGCGTCTTCGACGCCGAGGCCGTCGTCGAGGCGTTGGAGCGGCGCCCCGCGCCCCGCCTGCTCGCGATCACGGCGGCTTCGAACGTGTCGGGCTGGTTGCCGCCGATCGATACGATCATCGACGCCGCCCATGAGCGCGGGGTCCAGGTCCTGGTCGACGGCGCGCAGCTGGCAGCGCACGGGGCGCTGCCGCGGTCGGCCGACTACCTGGCCTGGAGCGGGCACAAGATGTACGCGCCGTTCGGCTCGGGGATCTTGATCGGTCCGCGAGCCACCTTCGCCGACGGCGACCCATTTCTCGCCGGGGGAGGGGCGGTCGATCTCGTGGACCTCGACGAGGTTGCCTGGACGGATCCCCCCGAGCGAGAGGAGGCGGGCTCCCCGAACGTCATCGGTGCCATCGCCCTGCACGCGGCCATCGACGAGTTGGAGAGGATCGGGTGGCCGTCCATCGCCGCGCACGACGGCACCTTGGCGCGACGACTCCGCAGCGGGCTGGCCAACATCGAGGGGATCCGCCTGCTCGGCCCGGATCCCGACATCGAGACGCTTCCGCTCGCGACGTTCACCCTCGAGGGGGTCCCCCATGCGCTGGTCGCCGCCCGGTTGAGCGCCGAGCATGCCATTGGCGTCCGCCATGGTTGTTTCTGCGCTCACCCCTATCTCATGCGGCTCTTGGATCTGAGCCCGGCTGAGATCGCCGCGTACCGCGACGCCGTCCGCTCGGGCGATCGCCGCAACGTGCCGGGCGCCGTCCGCGCGAGCTGCGGCATCAACACCACGCTCGAGGACATCGACCGGTTCCTTCGTGCGGTCGCCAGCATCGCCGCCGGCGAACCTGCTCCGGTCGCCTACCAGCAGGATCCTGCGACGGGTGACTATTGGCCCGAGGGCGAAGTCCGCGGCTGGGCGAGCGCCGATCGTGCCGTGGGCGCCTCGTGCGCCCGTGGCTGAGTCGATCCCGAAGGCAGAGCCATCCGTGCGCGTCCGTCGTCGGGATCTCCTGTGCTCCGTGGCGCCAAGAGACTGAGCGCGTGAGGCGAGCTCTTCGCGGTCGGCTGCCGGCTCCTCAGCGCATGGCAGCGACGACGGCGAGCAGCACCAGGAGGGCCGCCAGCATGTACCCGACGTACGCGTCGAGGCGACCCGACTGGAGCCGTTTCGCGCCGCTCGCCAGCCACAGCCAGGCCGCCCGCGCCGGCTGGTAGAGATAGGTCTCGACCGGCTCGACCACCTCGGTCCGCACCGAGATGTGCGCGTGGTCGGTCGCCTCGACGGGTTCGTTCGCGCTCGCCGGTTGCGAGCCGTGGGTGGCGCTGCGCTGTGCGCCGAGCACGTTGGCCAACACGTGACGCAGGGCGTTGGCATACCCGAACGGGCTGTAGCTGTCGGGTCCGGCGACGCCCGGCGTTGCCGATCGCCACGCCGGCACCCGGCGGATCCGCAGCAGCCGCCCACCCGAGAGCCCGAGCGCGACCAGGGTGACGGCCAGGAGTCCGATCGGCATGACGACGAAGAGCCACGATGGCGAGAGGATCGAGAAGTTGGCGAAGACCGGTTGGAGCACCCATGGCTCCTTCAGCGCGCCGATGGTGAGCGCGTGGGGGACGACAGGGGCAAGTCCGTCGGCGATGAAGCGCAGCACCCACGGCGCGGCGGCGGCCAAGCCGAGACATGCGCTCCCCATCAGCGCCAGGCCGGCCCGGCCGAGGTGGCCACCGTCGAGGTTGGCGCCCGCCAACGCCCGTTGCGCCGGGCGCCCGAGCACGAGCAGACCAACGAGGCGGATGAAGCAGAGCAGTGCCACGCCGACGGTGAGTGCCACGAGGGCCCCGGCAAAGGCCATCGCCAGACGGAGTGCGAGGTCATCGACCCGGAACTCCTGCAGCAGGGCCTCGAGGATGAACCATTCCGAGACGAAGCCGATCGTGGGCGGTAGGCCAGCAAGGGTCAGCGAGCCGAGCCCGAAGGTTGTCGCGCTCCACCGGTCGCGCTTGGCGACGCCGCGGAGGGACTCGAGGTCGTCGGTGCCGAGGTCCGACTCGAAGAACGATGACGATGCGAACAACGAGGACTTTGCCACCGCGTGCGCCAGCACCTGAAGGCTCGCCGCCAGGAGGCCGACTGCGACGACCTGGGGGTGGTGGGTAGAGGCCCCGGCGAGGGCGACCCCGTAGCCGACGAGGATGACCCCGGCGTTCTCGACGCTCGAGTAGGAGATGACCCGGTTGAGGCCCGATTGCACCGCTGCGAACACGATGCCCACGAGCGCGGTCAGTCCGCCGAGGACGAGCACGGCGACCGCAAGCCAGATCGGCGGACGCCCGAGGATGCCGAGAAACCGCCAGAGGCCGTAGAAGCCGACGTTGACAGCGACCCCCGCCAGGGCCGCCCTGATGGGCCCTGGCGCAGCCGGGTATCCGATCGGGAGCCAGACCTGGAAGGGGGCGAGGCCGACCTTGGCGGCGAAGCCGATGATCACGAGGGCGAATGCGACGTCGTGGACGGCCCCCGGCGAGACGGCGGACCACGCGGCGAAGGCGTCGCTGTGGGCGCGCCCGGCGAGGAGCAAGAACCCGAAGAGCAGCGCGGCCCCGCTCAGCTTGCCCACGCCGAGTGTGACCCAGGCGGCGCGGCTCTGGCCGCGGCCCGCCCGGCGAATCCCGACGAGCACGTAGAAGGCGACCGTCACCGCCTCCCACGCGAAGAGGAAGGTGAAGGCGTCGGCGGCGACGATGACGATCGAGACCGACCCGAGGAGGAGCAGATAACCCGCGCCCATGGCTCGTGCCGTGCTCCGCCCGTCGGGCGCCGCCCAACCGACCAGACATGCCGAGACGAGCGCGCCGAGCCCGCCGACCAGGGTGAGGAACAGCCCGGCGAGGGGGTCGAGACGAAGGGCGGTCTCGCCCACCCCGAGCGTGGACCCGAGATCGACGACATGGGCGCGGCCGAGGACCATCCGCACGCCGGCGGATGCGACGAGGCCGCAACCGGCGAGAGCGGCGAGGGAGGGGAGGGGCCTCGCCCATCGCCTTTGCACACCGAGGACGAGATCGGCTCCGGCACCCACTGCCCACACGATCATGGCGGCGAGCAGCAGTGCGCTCGTCACGACGGTGCCCTCGCGTCTTGGAGCACGCCGATTCCGAGGAGGATGCCGTGCAGCAGGCTGAACGGGCTCGGTGGCGAACCGGGCACCCAGACGTCGACCGGGACCGCGGCGCCCACGCCTCCTTCGGTGGCGTAGCTCGGATGGATGAGACCTCCGCTCACGGCATCGGTCCCCGCTGCGACCACGACCCTCGGCTCGGGCATTGCCTCGTAGGTCGCCCGCAGCGGTCCGGCCATGCCGATGGTGCCGGCGCCGGTGACCAAGAGCACGTCGGCGTGGCGAGGCGAGGCGGTGAAGTAGATGCCGAGGCGCTGCACGTCATAGAGGGGATTGCCGAGGGCGGCGACCTCCCACTCCTCGGCGCCGTCGGAGCCGGCGTCCACGTGGCGGATGTGCACGGAGCGGCGAAGCGCCCGAACGCGGCGGTGCAGTTGCGCTCGCAGGGCTGCGAGCGCTGCGTCGTCCTCCTCGATCTCGGGCACGACGAGCGCCGCGCGCGTGAGCGCGGATGTCTCGACCGAGGGGGAGAAGGCGAAGCGATCGGGACGCGACGCGACGCAGCGGCCGCAGAGGACGCAGCGACCCCGATCGACTCGCACCTCGTCGCCCTCGGCCTCGATCGCTCGAGTCGGGCACAGCTCGACCAACTCGGCGTCGGCGCCCGGTCGGGCTCCTGGGGCTTCCTGGATGCCCGGCTCCGGGCCCGAGACGACCTGGATCGCCCCCCGGAACCCATCGCCGAATCCGTCGGGGCGCCGCGGGTAGCGGCTTGTCACGATGCCCTCACGCAGCCCGCGCAGGATCCAGGGCATCAGCCCGACACCCCCGCCATCGAGACGCCGAAGCTCGCCTCGATGAACACGAAGTCGGTGAAGATGTCGCCCCGGAAGGCCTGAGGGAAGAGGGCGAGGTTGTGAAACGAGGCGCACCTGGGTTTCACCCTGCGCATCCGGCCCCCCTCCACCTCGACCAGGTAGAGCAGCTCTCCTTGGGGTGCCTCGACCGAAGACAGCGCGCCGCCCGTCAGCGGGCCGAGGGCCACCCGCCAGCTCGGTCCCGGGGTGCCGGCAAGCTCCTCGAGGGCCTGGCGGGCCAGATGGAAGGCCTGGTCGATCTCAGCGAGGCGGACGCGCTGGCGCGCCAGCGCGTCGCCCTCCTCGAAGCCGGAGGCCTCCTCGAAGTCCAAGAACCGGTAGGCGCCGTAGGGGCGCGCCGCCCGCACGTCGTCGGCCAGCCCCGAACCTCGGGCGACGGGGCCGAGCGCGCCATGGGCGAGGACGATCTCGGGCGGCAGCATGCCCGTGCCCCGCAAGCGATCGAGGAACGAGGGGGTGGCCATGAGCGCACGGCAGTCCTCGGCGATGGCCGCTTCGAGCATCCGCAGGTCTCGTAGCGTGTCGCCGGGTTCGATCTGGAGAGCGCCGGTGACCCCGCCGGGCACCACGACGCCTCGACCGAAGCGATGGCCGCACAACCTGGCCCGCAGCCGGAGGACCTCTTCTTTGTGCCGCGACAGCCGGGCGTAGGCGACCGCCTGGCCGCCCCCCTCGGTGTGGCGCACCATCGAGTCCAGGTGCGAGGCGATCCGCTCGAGCTCGGCGTGCAGCGTCCGGACCAGTTGGGCCGGACGGGGCGCTTCGACGCCGGCAATCGCCTCGACGGCCTGGCTGAACGCGAGGGCGTGCGCGACCGAGCTCGTGCCCTCGACGCGCTCGGCCAAGAGCAGCGCATCGCCCACATCCAGCTCGCCGAAGCGCCGATCGAGGCCGCGATGCTTGTGATACACGCGCGTCCGCAGATGCGGGATCTCCTCACCGGTGGTCTCCACCAGGAATTCGACGCTCTCGAAGATCCCCGAGCGCACCGGCCCGTAGGGGATGGTGAAGACCCCTTCGCCGCTCACATGTCCTGGGAGGGGAGCGGTGTCGAGCTCGACGTGCCCGAAGCGCCGCGGGTCCCCCGGGCGGGGACGGGGTGCCCCGAGCGGGAGCGGCAGGACGAGCGGGTCGAGCCGAGGGTGCCCGACAGGCTCGATGCCGAAGAGGTCGTGGATCTCGCGCTCGTACCAGCCGGCGGCCGGCACGAGCGGGGTGAGCGCCGGGTAGCTCGTTCGACCCCTCGTGAGCCTCGCCTCGAGCATCTCGAGTGCTCGCCCCCGGGCCAGGATCGCGCGGAGCGTGGTCGAAGCGTCTGGCGATCCCGCGGCGGCGAGCGCGGCGAAGCGAGCCCCGGATCGGAGCTCCTCGGCCACGGATTCGGCAAGGAGCTCGGGGTCGACTTGGCGCGAAAGCGCGGCGCCCTTCACGAGACCCCCCGAAGCTCGTGGGCGGCGCGGGTGAGCAGATCCGAGAGCTGGGCGGGGGGGTGGACCCCGAGCAGAGCGAGGGCGCCCAGCCCGATCACCATAGAGCAGACGATCCAGCCGCTCGTCTCCTTGCGGAGCACGCCATCGGGGGTCGGGGTCAGCAGCGTCTGTGATGAGAACCAGGTGAGGCCGAGCGTGGCCAGGGTGACGAGCACGATCAGGACGGCGGCGACGGCATCGTGGGGATCGCGCAGACCGCCCGAGACGATGAGGAACTCGCTCCTGAAGATCCCAAAGGGTGGCAGCGCGCAGAGGCCGAGCACCGCCAGGACCAGCATGGGGCCGCTCCAAGGAAGCCCACCGACCCCTCCGCGCAGTCGCGTCATCTCCTTGGTTCCGAACTTCGAGACCATGCTGCCTGCTCCGAAGAAGGCGGTCCCCTTGGCTGCCGCATGGGCGAGGACATGGAGCAGGACCCCGACGACTGCGATCGGAGCGGAGAAGCTCATGCCGATGGCGAGCACGCCCATGTGCTCGACGCTCGAATAGGCGAAGAGTCGCTTCAGGTCACGTTGGCTCGCCAGGTACAGCGCCGCGAGGCCGAGCGACGCGATCCCGAACGCCAAAAGGACGTCACGGGGGAATGTCGGCCCGATCGCACGAACGCTGATCTGGTAGAAACGCAAGATCGCATAGAAGCTCACCGCGAGCAAGGACCCCGACAACAGCGCCGAGACTGGCGTTGGGGCCTCCGAGTGCGCGTCGGGCAGCCAGGTGTGCACGGGAACGAGACCCATCTTGGTCCCGTAGCCAAGCACCGCGAGCACGAAGGACAGCCGCACCACCCCGGCCGGGAATCGCCCGGCCGCCCCGAGGAGCTTCGGATAGAAGAGCTCATAGCCGGTGCCGAAGACCGACGTTCCCGCGTAGTACATGATCACGGTCCCAAGCAGGGCGATGCCGAGTCCCATGGACGCGATGAGCACGTACTTCCATGCCGCTTCGGCCGCCCCGTCGGTGTCGTCGATGGCGACCAGGAGCGCCGAGACGACCGTGGTCACCTCGATGGCCACCCACAAGAGGGCCAGGCCGTTCACCATTGGCGCCATCGCCATCGACCATGCGAAGAGGTTGAGACCCGCGAAGAACCGTCGGTTGTAGCGGGCGTTGGCCTCGCTGGCACCGCCCGGCCGGACATAGCCGATGGAGAAGATGGTCGTTGCGGCGTAGAGGAAGGTCACGGCGACCAAGAAGACGACCGAGAGCGCATCGACCCGAAGCCAACCCGCCGCTGCGGTCGTCGTCTTCGCCGGGACGAGGAGGAGCGCCAGCGCGAAGCTCAACACCCCGCTGGCCAGGCTCAAGAGACGCCCCAGCGTGACCGGCGCCCACCAGCAGGTGATGCTGACGACGAACGGGACGACGGTGAGCACGAGAAGGTCCCAGCCCACGACTAACCCCGCAACCGGTCCAGCGTGTCGGTCGAGAGCGTCCTCGTCCGACCGTGGTGGACCCGGATCAGCACTCCGAAGACGACCACTGCGACGAGCAGGTCGAAGAGGAATGCGACCTCCAAGATGAGCGGGAGCCCCGAGGCAACCACCAGCGACGCCACCGAGACGCCGTTCTCGAGGGAGAAGAAGCCGACCGCTTGTGACACCACATCCGCGCGCAGGATGACGAGGAGGAAGGCCACGAGGATCTCCGCAGCCGCCAGCCCAAGCGCCGGTGCCGGCAGGACGTGGGCGTGCACGGGGAGCCGCCCCACCACGAAGAATCCGAACACCGAGGCGGCGATGGCGAGCAGGACCATGGACGCGACGCCGAGGCGGTTGCTCGCAGCGAGGTCGATCTGTGCGTCCTTCAGCAGGCGGAGCATGATGCCCGGAACGAGCAGCACCTTGAGAATGAAGGACAGGCCAGCGAGGGCATAGAGCTCGGGCACGTGTTGGGTGGCGGCGACCAAGATCGCAAGGGCGCTGACCGCCAGCGACTGGAATCCATAGAGCCGGATCTGCGAACGCGACAGCGGCGCACGGAACATCGCGAACTCGGTGAGCAGTACGACGAGTGCTATGGCCTCCGCGCCTCCGGAGAACGTCGAGGGCACCGGCGGTGTGCTTGAGGCGAGAAGGATCGCCACCTATCCACCTCCGAGATACAAGACGAGCACAGCAAGGATCGCGAGTAAGAACGCAGCGGCCATGAACTCGGTGATCTTGAAGAGCCGCAGCTTGGAAAAGCTGTTGTCGATCACCGTGAAGATCGCTCCGACGGCGAAGGCCTTTGCCAGGAGGAGCGCGATCGCGAGCAACACCGCGCCGAGGGCGGTAGTCCCCGCGAGCCCCCAGGGCGCCGCGAACACGTTGACGAGGAGGACGTAGAGAATCAGCTGCTTCATCGCCGACCCCCACTTCAACAAGGCGAAGAGCGGACCGGAATGCTCGAGCGTTCTGGCCTCGTCAATCATCCCGAACTCGAGCGTCCCTGAGTGTGTCTCGACCGGGATGCGGCTGGTGTCGTTTAAGACCACCAAGAAGAACGCCAGTACCGCGAGGAGATGCGCTGGCCGCACCACCTGACTGAGCGAGGCCCGAGCGGACGCGGCCTCGAAGTAGGGGAGATCGGTGGTGGTGATGAGGGCGACGGTGAAGGTGACGAACAGGATCGACGGTTCGATCAGCGCGCCGAATGTCATGGCCCGGCTGCTTCCGAGCTGCGCGTAGGGGGCACCGGATTCGGCGGCAGCGACCGCGACCGAGAAGCTGGCCAGTCCGAGGATGAACCCGCCGCCGAGGATGTCTCCCATGTAGCCGAGCGGGAGCGGATAGGCGGTCAGGACCGGGATCAACAACGGGACGATCAGGTAGCAGGTGAAGGCCAGGATCGGGCCGACCACAAAGACCCAGCTGGCATCGGTCGGGACCAAGGTCTCCTTGCGGAACAGCTTCCCGAGGTCGTAATAGGGCTGCAGAATTCGCGGACCTCGACGGCCCTGGAGGCGGGCCTCGAGATGCGCGATCACCCCGCTGACGAGGGGCGCGAATACGACGATGGTCAGGACCTGGAGAGCCTGGATGCTTGCCGGGGCCAGGTCGACTGCGACCACTCCACCTCCACGTCACGACTTGCCGTGCGTAGAGGCCATCAGCCAACTGGCGGTTCGGGTAGCCGCCGTCGGGCGACCCGCCGGAGCCTCATCCGGTCCACCCACGATAGCCCTTGTGTGCGGCGGTGGCGGGGTGTTCGGTGTGAAGCGGAGGTCGAAGACTGCGATCCGGGCTGATCGGGCGCTCAACGTTGAACCTGGCCGCCCTTCGGGATCGAGACCATGGGGTGCCTGCCGGATCAAACCGCCTGATCGGTGTCCAACCCCTCGAGCAGGTCTCGGACCCGCCGATCGATCTCATCCACGATGGGCCGAACCACTTCGATCGGTTGGCCGGCGGGGTCCGGAAGATCCCAGTCGAGGTACCGCTTGCCGGGATAGACGGGACAACTATCGCCACAACCCATGGTGACGATCACGTCGGCGGCGAGACCATCTTCGGTGCTGAGCACCGTTGGTCGTTCGCCGCTCGGGTCCAGTCCGCGCTCTTGGAGCACTGCCACCACCGCCGGGTTGAGGGCGTCTGCCGGATCCGACCCGGCCGAGCGCACGTCGACCCTTCCACCTGCATAGTGGTCGAGCAGGACGCGGGCGGCCAGGCTCCGGCCGGCGTTGTGTGTGCACACGAACAGGACGACGGGTTTAGTCACTGGGCCTCCGTGGGGAGAGGGACGTGGGGTTGAGGGTGCCCGTCCGTCTCGGAGCGAGTCCGGTCGCGATGGGGGACGACGATCTTGGCTGCCTCCTCGCTCCCGACGCTCGGGTAGAGCGCCTTGATCAGGCCGGTCGCAACGAGCCCACCGACTACCTGCGCTCCGACGAACAAGGGAACCGAACCAGGGGCGATGCCGGCAAAGGTGTTCGAGAACATCCGGCCGACGCTGATGGCCGGATTCGCGAACGACGTGGACGAGGTGAACCAGTAGGCCGCGCCGATGTAGGCACCGACGGCGGCCGGGGCCATCCTCGATCGATCCGAACGGGCGAGCGAGAAGATGACGAGCAGTAGCCCGAGGGTGGCGATGATCTCGGAGAGGAAGTGAGGGCCCGAGGCACGATCCTTGGTGGAGATGCTGATCGCAGCAATGCCGAACATGACGTTCGCCGTGAGCGCGCCGAGCGTGCAACCGGCCACCTGGACGGGGAGGTAAGCGCACGCGTCGCGCCAGCTGATCCCACCGAACGCGGCGTCGACGAAGGAGACGACGGGGTTGAAATGGCCGCCCGAGACCGGCCCGAACATCAAGATGATCGCGAACAGTCCGACCGCCGTGACCGCCGCGTTCTCGAAGAGCTCGAGGCCCGGACTCGCAGGTGAGAGCCGCTGGGCCGCGATCCCCGAGCCGATCACGACGGCCGACAAGAAGGCGCTTCCCAGCAGTTCTGCGAGCAGGCGCCGCCACAGCGGATGTTCCTGCACGGAGGCGACCTCGACCGCTCAGCAGCGCGTCGGTGTCTGAGCACCCACGGCGAGGTCGGGGCGTTCCGAGCAGCATGGCGCGGCGGACGAGCGCGGGTCGGGCGACGGGTCGGGCGCACCCTCGGCGTCGTCGAGGACGACGTAGAACTCCCAGGGTGTCTTGCCTGGGCCTTCGACCCAGACCTTGTCCTGGACGGCGTAGCAGCAGGCGACGCGGTCCTCGACCCTGGTGGGGAGACCGGCATCTCTCAGGCGATCCCTCGCAGCGAGGACCTCGCCGGGGGTCTCGACCTCGACACCTAGGTGGTTCAGCGATCCCGGCTCTCGGTCGGGGCTCTCGATCAGCACCAACTTGAGTGGAGGCTCGGCGACGGCGAAGTTCGCATAGCCCGGCCGCACCTTGGCTGGCGGCGTGCCGAACAACTGTGAGTAGAAGGCGATGGCCTCCTCAAGATCTGCCACGTTGAGCGCGAGCTGCACTCGAGACACGGGACCACCTCCCGATTACATTTATCATTGTCGATGCGTCATCATGAACGACAGATTCACCTCTGTCAATATGTATGTGAGGTGCCTAGGTGGCGAGGACAAATGTGAAGACCCCGAGGCGAGCCGATCCGGTTGCCTGTTGCTCTCCTTTGACCGAGTCGCCGCTTACCGAGTCCGAGGCGAACGAGCTCGCCCGCGTGATTGCGGCCTTGGCCGATCCGGTGCGGTTGCGGCTGCTCTCGCTCGTCGCGTCTGGGTCCGAGGTGTGCTCGTGCGAGCTCGAGGAACCCCTTGCCAAGAGCCAGCCGACGGTGTCGCACCACACAAGGATCCTTGTCGAGGCGGGGCTGATCACCGGCGAGCGGCGGGGCCGCTGGATGTGGTGGCGAGTGAACCCGGGCCGCCTGGCCGAGCTCCGAAAGGCACTCGGCGGATAGTCGGCCCCGAGCGCGCAAGGCTCCTGCGTTACCCGCCCATCGATAGGGGAAACGAGGGCTCGCGGTCGCTCGGCATGGCAACTTTCAAAGCGCGAGCCCCAGGGGGACGGGTGCTCGATGCACATCTCGCCGTGGGGCGATGGGTCGGCCGAGATCTGGCGCGGTCCGCGATCGACCAGACCACGAGAGCCCGTGTCCGAGGTTGCGGTCTGGTCGTCGGTCTCGCGGAGTCGATCGACGCGACATTCCGATCGCGGAACTGGGACGCATTGGCCGGTGAAACCGCCAAGTTTGTCGTGGGGCGACATGAGGTAGGTCATCAAGAGGCGAATTTCGATCAGCGATGAGAGCGAGGAGGCCCCATGAACGACGTACTGGTTGTCGGCATGGAGAACGGTGCACCTCTGAGCGGTGCAGGATCATGGAGGCCCCGCCCGTGAGTGCACGGGAGGGCACGCTCCAATCGGGTGGTTCTCGGATCATCCCGCGGTTCATCATGGAGATCTTCCGGAGCGACAACCGGTTTGTCACCGGCATCGCACTCTTGGCGGCGCTCGGTGGGATGCTCTTCGGGTTCGACACCGGCATCGTGAGTGGAGCGCTGCCTTACGTCGCCAAGCACTTCCACCTCGGCTCCTTCGGACAGTCATGGGTCGTCGGATCGTTGCTGTTGGGGGCGGTTGTCGGCGCGCTCTTGTCGGGGAAGCTGGCCGACTCCATCAGCCGCAAATGGACCAAATTCGTGGCTGGGTGCGTCTTCACGTGCGCCGGGCTCTGGTCCGCACTCTCGCCCGACGTGGGCTCACTCATCGCGTCCCGGGCAGTCCTCGGGTTGGCGGTGGGCACCTCGTCGTTCGTGGCGCCGATGTACATCGCCGAGCAGTCACCGAGGAAGCTCCGGGGCGGCATGACCGCGCTCAACCAGTTCGCCGGGATCACGCTCGGGATCCTCCTCGCGTATGTGGCGGACTTCGGCCTGGTCGGCTTCTCGCACAACTGGCGTTGGATGTTTGGCTTCGAGGCCATTCCGGGCCTGCTCCTCGTCGCTGCCATGCTCTTTGTGCCCCACACACCGCGGTGGCTGGTGCAGAGGTCCCGGTCCGATGAGGCGTTGGAAGTCCTGAGACATACTCGTCCGGGGATCGATCCCGGGGACGAGGTGCACGAGATCGAGCAGGTCTCCCAGTCCCAAAGTGCCTTTCGCCTTCGCCAACTACTCGGTCCGAAGGTACGGATGCTCCTCGTCGTCGGCGTCGGCATGGCGGTGTTCCAACAGGTGCTCGGGATCAACACCGTGATCTACTTCGGGACAACGATCCTCCACTTCACGGGATTGAACCTGAGCACGTCGGTCGCCGAGACGGTGTTCATCGGGTTGGTCAACTTCGTCTTCGCTGGTGTCGCAGTCCTCCTGATCGACAAGGTCGGGCGCAAGCCGCTGCTCGTGCTCAGCGCGGTCGGCTGCACCCTGACACTCATCGTGCTCGGCATCTACTTCTTCCAAGGCACCGGGTTCCGGCACGTCAACGCGGATCTTGCGCTCGCGGCGTTGCTCGGATACCTGGCCTTCTTCGAGATCGGGCTTGGGCCGGTGTTCTGGGTGATGATCGCCGAGATCTATCCGCTGCGCTCGCGGCCCAAGGCGATGGCGGTGGCGACCATGTTCAACTGGGCCTTCAACTTCCTCGTCTCCTACTACTTCTTGCAACTGGTGGAGGTGGTCGGGAAGGCCGGAACCTTCTGGCTCTATGCGGGACTCGGGTTCTGCGCGTCGGTCTTCGTCTTGCGTTTCGTGCCCGAGACAAAGGAGCGGTCGCTCGAGGAGATCGAACGGCAGGTGACCGGGCAGCGCGCCGAAGAAGCGGCACGGAAGGTGGCCTGAGTCATTCTC
Organism: Acidimicrobiaceae bacterium; assembly: GCA_027306525.1. Classification (GTDB taxonomy): domain Bacteria; phylum Actinomycetota; class Acidimicrobiia; order Acidimicrobiales; family RAAP-2; genus Palsa-461. Next base: position 15,966 of record DAHUZM010000168.1, on the reverse strand, counting down.
GGAGTGCGAGGGGCCACAGCCAGACCCAGGCCGACCGGGGCGATGTGGGATGCGTACACGGCCGTTCCCCCGCGCCCATTGCACTGCCGATGGTGCCCGAGGTGCAGGCAACACCGCTCCGCTCCCTGGGGGCGGGTTTCAAGGGCTTGACGTCGGCGCGTTGGGCGCAGTGCTCGACGTGGCCGAGGCTGACGAGGCGGACCGCATCACGACAGCAAGCTGCGCACGATCGCCCATCGGCAGCTCCGACGCGCCAGCGCTTCGTCGTGGCGTCGTCGGGGCGTCTCTCCCGGTGCGACCCGCCGTCGACGGACGCTCAGCGCAGATAGTCGCTGGCCCGGCCGAGCCAGTGCACGTAGAACCGGCTGACGAGGCCGTCGGGCATGAATCGGGTCATCCATGGCCGGTATTTGTTGGTGTCCTCACGCCCGGCCGACCTCGCAACGAACCCTGCCTTGGGCGACCTGCGCCGCTCGTAGGTGCGAAGGGCGCCTGCGACGTCGCCCTGCCCGACCCCGAGCACCGCGGAAAGCGCCCATGCGTCCTCTAGCGCCTGGTTGGCGCCCTGCGCCCGAGTCGGAGGGAAGGAGTGCGCAGCATCACCCACCAGCGTGACCGGTCCCTTGCCCCAGACCCGCGGGACGGGGTGGCGAACATGGGGGAAGAAGCCGACGTCTTGGTCGCTCACGGCGTCGAGCACGTCTTTGACCGGTCCGGCCCACCCCCCGAAGTGCTCCCGCAGCATCGCGAGCGGCGAGGATGGTCGCGATGCTGCGGGGTCCATTCGCTGGTCGAACCACCACTGGAGCAGCCCTTCGCCCGCCGGCATGAGGCCGCACAGCCCGGCGGGGCCGACGAACATCACGCCGCGCGCTGAACCAGTGATGTCCGTCGGGATGGCGGTGACTCCCTGCCAGGTCACCCAGCCGGTCGCCTCGGCCGGATCGTGGTCCCACAGCGCTTGGCGGACGGCCGAACCGCGCCCGTCGGCGCCGATCACGACGTCTCCCGTTTCGCGTTCGTCTCCCTCGAAGGTGATGGCGGCCTCGCCAACCTCCACGGCGAGGCAGCGGCGGCCGTAGCGGAGCACCTCTTGGGGCACGCTCTGGGCCAGGCGCTCAAGGAGGCGACGCCTCGGCAGGCAGACGTGCGGGTGGCCGTAATGGGCGGCCGCGCGCCCGACGTCTACCGACAGGAGCAGGCGCCCATCGTGGTCTCGCTGTTCGAGGACCTCGATCCGGGCCCCGACCCCCTCGAGGGAGACGCCGAGCTCGGCCAGGATCCCCGTCCCGTTGCTCCAGAGTGTGACGGCGGCCCCGCCCTCGCGCAGGTCGGGTGCCTGCTCGTACACGACGGTTTCGTGACCCGCTGCCCGAAGCCCAAGCGCCGCCCCAAGGCCCCCGACCCCGGCACCGACGATCAGTGCCCGCACGGGGTCGCTCCTGATCGAGCCGACAACGAGGACACGGAGGGAGCAGGCGGCCGCATCGCTGCGATACTGCTCGCCGGCGTCTGCTTCCGCCAGCCCGCTGTGGCGCGCGCGAGCGTGCCGGGGGCATCGCCCAGGGGCCCATTTTGGGTCACTGTTTTGCCCGCCGGTGACTAACGTTTCGAAGGGAGCAGGGTCGTGCGCCGCGAAGGCGGGACGCCGGCCGATGAGAAGGAGGGCAGATGCCCGACACTGTGACCGCACCCCCGAAGTCGGCCGCCCTCGATGCCACCTCCCCGGCGCTTCCCCGGGAGGTCGACGTGCTGATCGTGGGAGCGGGCATCTCGGGGATCGGGGCGGCCTACCACCTGGCCACCGTGACCGAGAAGAGCTTCGTGGTCCTCGAGACCCAGGAGACCTTTGGAGGCACCTGGTGGACGCACCGATACCCGGGCGTCCGTTCGGACAGCGATCTCTTCACCTTCGGCTACCGCTTCAAGCCCTGGGTCGGTGCCCCGATTGCCTCGGCCGGCGAGATCCTGAAGTACCTCGCTGAGGTGCTCGAAGAGAACGACCTCGAGCGCCACATCCACTACCGCCACCGGGTGACTCAGGCTCGGTGGTCCTCGGACCTCGGTCGTTGGGCCGTGACGGTGAAGGACCTCGCCACCGATCAGGAGCACGACATCTCGGCTGGGTTCATCTGGATGTGCCAGGGCTATTACCGCCACGGCGAGGCCTATACCCCCGAGTGGGAGGGCTTCGACCGGTACAAGGGAACCATCGTGCACCCACAGCGCTGGCCCGAGGACCTCGACTACATCGACAAGCGCGTCGTGGTCATCGGCTCGGGCGCCACGGCGGCCACCTTGATCCCGGCGATCGCACCCGAGGCGGCCCATGTCACGATGCTCCAGCGGTCACCGACCTTCTACTTCGTCCGTCCCAATGTGAACGAGCTGGCCAATACGCTGCGCGAGCTCGACATTCCCGACGAGTGGACCCACGAGATCGTCCGCCGGAAGATCACCCACGACATGGACGCGATCACCCGGCTGTCCTTCGAGTCGCCGGACTTCCTTCGAGAGTTCCTCCTCGACACGATCCGGCCGCTGCTCCCCGAAGGCTTCGACGTCGAACGGCACTTCAGCCCGACCTACCGCCCCTGGCAACAACGGATCGCCGTCCTCCCCGAGGGGGACCTCTTCCGCTGCATTCGGGACGGCAAGGCGTCGGTGGTGACCGACCAGATCGAGTGCTTCACCGAGAATGGGATTCGCCTTGCCTCCGGTGAGGAGCTCGCCGCCGACATCATCATCACCGCGACCGGCTTCAACATGAGCGTGCTCGGCGACGTTGACTTCTCGGTCGACGGGCGCACCGTCGACTTTGCCGACACGGTCACCTACCGGGGGATCATGTTCACCGGCGTCCCGAACCTCGCGTACGTCTTCGGGTACTTCCGTGCCAGCTGGACCCTGCGAGCCGACCTCATCAGCGACTTCGTCGTCCATCTCCTCGAGCACATGGACGAGGTCGGGGCCAAGTCGGTGACGCCGCACCTGCGTGAAGACGAGCTCGACATGCGCCTCGGTCCCTGGGTCGATCCCGAGAACTTCAACCCGGGCTACCTCACTCGGTCGCTCCACCTGCTCCCGAAGCAGGGCGATCACGATCCCTGGCGCCTCTTGCACGAGTACGGCCAGGAGAAGGACCTGCTGCCGACCGCCGACCTCGAGGACGGCTCGCTCATCTTCAAGTAGATCCGCCTCGAAGTGTCCGGGCGGCCGACGGCGAGTGTGGGGAGGGACGATGAAGGCAGCCGTGTATGACGAGGTCGGCCCGCCGGGGGTCTTGCGATACGCGCAGGTGCCGGACCCCGAAGTCGCCGAACGCGACGTCCTCGTGCGCGTCGAGGCAGTGAGCATCGAGGGCGGGGACACGCTCAACCGGCTGCGGGGGGAGATTGCAGCGTCCCCGCACATCGTCGGATACCAAGCAGCGGGGACGATCCTCGAGGTCGGGCCCGGTGTCAAGGGATTCGCCGTCGGCGATCGCGTCGTGACCGTTGGAATGGACGGGTCCCATGCCGAGCTGCGAGCCGTCCCGGAGACCTTCGCCTGGAAGCTTCCACCGCGGCTGGCCACGAACGACGGGGCGTGCGTCCCGATCCCCTTTGGGACGGCCGACGACTGCCTGTTCGAGTTCGGGCGGCTCCAGGCGGGCGAGACCGCGCTCGTCCAGGCCGGCGCGAGTGGGGTGGGCATCGCGGCGATCCAGCTCGCAAAGCGAGCCGGAGCGCGCGTCTTCGCGACCGCCTCGAGCGACGAGAAGCTCGAGCGGCTGACGGCCCTCGGTCTCGACGAGGGGATCAACTACCTGCGGGAGGACTTCGTCCAGGCCGCGAGGCGGCTGACCGACGGGCGGGGGGTCGACGTCGTCGTGGACTCCGTGGGTGGCCCCACCCTCCAGGGGAGCATCGACGTCCTCGCCTATCGAGGTCGTTGCGTCTCGGTGGGCGACGCGGGGCGCGAGCCCGCAGCGACGATCGACATCTCCAAGATGCGCCCCAACAACCAGACGCTGTCGGGCTACTTCCTCGGGGCCGAGCTGTTCAGCGCCGATCGTGCCCGCTCGATGATCACCCGACTGCTCAACGATGTGGCCCGAGGCGAGCTGCAGGTGGTCGTCGACCGCACCTATCCGCTCGCGCAGGCCGCCGAGGCCCACGCGTATATCGAGAGCCGCCAGTCCTTCGGGAGGGTGCTGCTCATCCCCTAATGAGTGGCCGTCCACGTAGGCTGCGCATCATGTCGATGACCGATGCACTGGCCAGCCACGTGGATGCGACCTACGACGAGCTGGTCGATGTCCGACGCGAGCTTCATCGCACCCCCGAGCTCTCCTTCCAGGAGACCATGACCTCCGCCGTGATCCTCGACCGACTCGCTGCCATCGGCCTCGATCCCGCGCCCTGCCCGACCCAGACAGGGGCCGTCTGCGCTCTCGAGGGCGGCCGTCGCGGGAGGACCGTGTTGCTCCGCGCCGATATCGACGGGCTCCCGGTGCACGAGGACAACGGGCTTCCCTTCGCCTCGCGCGTGGAGGGAACGATGCACGCTTGCGGGCACGACGCCCACACCGCCATCGCGCTCGGGGTCGCCTCCGCGTTGGCCAGTCACGCAGAAGAGCTGCCCGGTCGATATGTGTTCGTCTTCCAGCCGGCCGAGGAGACGGTGTCAGGGGCCCAGGCCATGGTCGACGGTGGGCTGCTCGATCGTTACCGGCCCGAGGCTGCCATCGGGTGCCACGTGGCGAGCGCGCTGCCCGTGGGCCTCGTCGTGGCGCGGAGTGGGCTGCACATGGCCGGCGTGCGCGGCCTCAGGGTGTCGGTCGAGGGTTCCGGAGGGCACGGAGCGCTCCAGCCGCGGCAGGGCAACGTGGTGCTGGCGGTCGCTCGCTTCGCCGACCTGCTCGACCGGGTGGTCACCGAGCTCGAGAGCGACGGGACCCCCTGTGTGTGCAGTCCCGGCGTCCTGTCGGCCGGCAGCGCCCCGAACGTGGTGCCAACGGAAGCGATCTTGCTCGGCACGCTGCGTTTCTTCGAGCCCGAGCAGCTGACCGAGGCCGAGCGGCGCCTTCGGCGGCTCGCCGAGGACGTGATGGCGGAGTTCGGGGTCACCGTGCGCGTCGAGCAGACCTATCGCACCGATGCGGTGCGCAACGATGCCGCGTTGACCGAGATCTTCCTGGGCGCAGCCAAAGAGGTGCTCGGGGATTCCCGGGCGTTCGCGCCGGGGAGCCCGACTGCGGCGAGCGATGACATGTCGGTGTTCCTCGACCGTGTGCCTGGCTGCTACGCGTTCGTTGGTGCGGCGTTGCCCGATGGTTCGAGCGGCAATCACCACAGCCCGGCCTTCGCCATCGACGAGGAGGCACTGCGCACCGGGTCCAAGGCTCTGGCTGCGGCGGCCGTCGCTCTCGCGAGCCAGCGTGACTGACGAGGACTCGGTCGTCGCCACGGGTGAGCCGAGTCGCAGTGCCCCGGTCAGCGCCCGCGGAACGACCCGGGCCCAGTGCGCCCGGGCGGCCAACTCCTCGCGCGGAGTCTCGATGGCTCCGAGGTCGATGCACAGGTGACCCTCACCGTCTAGGAGATCGGCGAGCGCACCCCGCACGTGCACGGCGAGCCACCGGCCGTGGGCAAAGGGCACCATGAGCTCTGCGCTGCCGTGCCAGATCATGGTCGGGACTGCGATCTCGTCGAGCTCGAAGCCCCAAGGGTTTGATGAAGGCGAGGTCGTCATCGGGCGCGCCGTCGATCCCGAGCCCCTCTTCGAACCCGGCCGCCATGTCCTCCCCGAACTCGTCGGCCGGAGCGGCGCGATCGACCGCGGGAAGGACGGTGTCGAGCGAGTCGACGATGCTCTCGAGTGAGGCGGACTCGAGTGTGCCACGCATCGCCTCGAGGTGAGCTCGGGTCGCCTCGCCCCCGAACGCCGTAGCCAACTCCGTCACGTTGTCCTCGGCCATCGCGGCCATGAAGTCCAGACCCGGCGCGCCATCGGGGGCGACCCTGGCGATCACGAGCGCGGCCTTGGCGGCTCGCAGCCGCGCCGCACAAGCGCGGGCATGGGGGCCGCCCCGCGATCATCCGGCCACCGAGCATCGTTTCCATGCCGAGCGAGTCGAGCACCGCTTCGACGTCGGCAACGACGTCGACGATCGCTCGACCCTGGTGCCGGCTCGATCCGCCGCAGCCGGGCCTCGACGCCTGGATCAGGCAAACCCCGTGGTCCTGGGCGGCGCGCTCGATCGTTCGCCACGGCGTCCGGGCCCCTGGGGCCCGTGGAGAAAGACGAGGGGCATGCCGGCCTGGGTCCCACCCAGCACGGATTCGAGGTTCCTCCCGTCGGGGAGCCGTAGCCGTTCGAAGCCCCGCACGGCGCTCTACGCGAACCCCGACACGACGTGGGGCACGTAGGGCTCCTCCAGACGGGTGATCTCCTCCGCGCTCAGTTCGATGTCGACCGCGCTGATCGCGTCCTCGAGGTGCTCGGGCTTCGTCGCGCCGATGATCGGAGAGGTCACGGCGGGCTTGGCGAGAAGCCACGCGAGCGCAATCTGGGCCCGCGAGAGGCCCCGCTCCTTGGCCACCTCGCCGACCCGCTCGACGATCTGACGATCCGAGGTGTCGTGGTACAAGGTGGAGCCGAAGACGTCGCTCTGGGAGCGCTGGGTCTCGGAGCCCCATTCCCGCGTGAGCCTGCCCCGGGCGAGCGGGCTCCAGGGGATGACTCCCACGCCCTGGTCCACGCACAGTGGGAGCATCTCGCGCTCCTCCTCGCGATAGAGGAGGTTGTAGTGGTCCTGCATGCTGACGAACCGGGACCAGCCGTGGGCGTCCGCCAGGTACTGGGCCTTCGAGAACTGCCAGGCCCACATGGAGGAGGCGCCGATGTAGCGGACCTTGCCGGAGCGAACGATGTCGTTGAGCGCCTCGAGCGTCTCTTCGATGGGCGTGCGTCGGTCGAAGCGGTGGATCTGGTAGAGGTCGATGTAGTCCACCCCGAGCCGGCGCAGGCTGTGGTCCACCTGGGCGAGGATGTGCTTGCGTGACAGCCCCACGCCATTGGGGCCCTGGTGCATCTGCCCATGGACCTTGGTGGCGAGCACGATCTCGTCGCGCTTGGTGTACTTGGCAAGCGCTCGTCCGGTGAATTCCTCGCTCGATCCGAGCGAGTACACGTTGGCCGTGTCGAAGAAGTTGATTCCCGCCTCGATGGCGCGCCGGAAGAATGGCTGGGCTGCGTCCTCGTCGAGCACCCACTGGTGACCGCCGCGCGCCGAGTCTCCGTAGCTCATGCATCCGAGGCAGATCCGTGAGACGTCGATGCCGGTGCGGCCGAGCTTCACGTACTTCATGTCTGTCCTTTCCTATTCGAGCGGCAGGCGGGGGGCCTGCGCGAGCGACAGCCCCCGCTGCGCGCCCGGTGCGTAGATCCGTTCGGGGACAAACGCGCGCACCTTGCGATCACCCGAGGAGCCACCGACCACCTCCACCCACGCCTCGCCGGTCGCGGTGTTGGTGACGTGGGCGATGAACTCCCAGCGCGCCGAGCGCAGTCCGGTGCCGCTCACCTCGACGAGGTCCCCCTTCTTCAATCCGGCCCACGACGAACTCCGCTGCAGCCGCTCGGGCTGCGGGGGCACCATGCGTTGTCGGCGGATGGTCACAGAGGGGGGCTTCCTTGCCTACCGGGGGTGGCATCGGACACTACCGGAGCGCGCCGTGGCAGAACCGAGCCGGAGCGTTCACCCCGAGGTCACGAGGGCCACCGAGGCGGCCGCCACGAGGAGGCCGATCGCCTGTCCTCGGCTCCAGCGCTCGTGGAGCACGACCCGCGCCATCAGCACCGTCGCTGCCGGGTACATGGCGGTAAGCACGGCCACGACGCTGAGCTGGCCACGCTGCACCCCCGCCAAGAACAAGAGGTTCGAGCCTCCAGCGAGTACCCCCGCCGCGATCACGAGGGCGATCGTCGAGCCCTCCGGTCTCGGACGGACGAGCGCCCCTCGGGCGAAGGGGACGAGAAGCACGAGGCAGATCGCCTGTCCGGGCAAGAGTGGCCACGCCCCGGCGTGGCGGCCGGCCCGGTCCAAGGCGATGAAGAGGAGCGCAAAGCCGCCTCCGGCGAGCACCCCGTAGAGGACCCCGGCCCGCGTCGAGTGCGTGCGGCTTGCCCGAGGTTGCCACGAGACCATGCCGACCGCCGGGACGGCGATCATGATGCCTGCATACGCTGCGCCCGAGAGGTGTTCGCCCAGGCCGAGGCCAACGACGGCGGGGATGACGGCGGTGAGGACAGCCGAGATCGTCGCCACGACGCTCATCCGCCCGACCGAAAGCCCGTGATACAGCGCGAGCGTCCCGCCCGCGTTGCCCAAACCACTGAGTGCGCCCCAGGCCAACACCGCCCGGGTGGGACCCTGACCTGGAAAGAAGCTGAGGGCGATGCAGGAGGCGCACAACCCGAGGATCTGCGCCATGACCGCGACCGGGCCAGGAGCGTATCGGCGGCTGGCGACGCCAGCTTCGAAGTCCGAGAGGCCGTAACCGAGCGCCGCCGCGATGGCGAAGAGGGCGGCCATAGCCCAGTCTGCCCCGCAGTCTGTGGCGAGGCGGCGTGACACGTGGGGAGACTGTGGATGTGGAGACGCTGGTTCGAGATGCCCGGCCGGACGACGAGCCGGCGCTCGGCGCCGTGTTCCGCCGCTCGGCGCTCACCAACGAGGCGGACCGCGACGCCCTCCTCGCCCGTCCCGAGCTCCTCGAGTTCCGATATCCCTCCGAGCAGGGGATGGTGATCCGGGTGGCCGTCGGTGCCGACGGCCGAATCGCGGGGTTCTGCACCTTGATCGAGAACAATGGGTTCCTCGAGCTCGAGGACCTGTTCGTGGAACCCAACCTGATGGGCAGGGGGGTCGGCAAGGCGCTCGTGAGAGACGCAGACGAACTGGCACGGTGTCGGGGTGCCTCATCGATCGAGGTGACGGCCAACTCGCACGCACGCGGGTTCTACGAGCGTGTGGGCTTCGCGGTCGTCGGCGTCGCCGACACGATGTTGGGCCCGGCCCACCGGATGCGACTTGAGGTCCCTTCGGGGTTCAGCCGCTCGTGAACATCGGCGGCAGCGACGTGGGCCAGTGCCCGTATGTGAACCGCTTTCCCCCGAAGGCCGCTTCAAACGTGCCCTTCTGACCGTTGATCGCCGAGGTGGCGTTCCCGTTCCACCAGACGAAACGGGCATCGATGCCTGCGGTGTGGTCGCCCCCTCCCGGCTTGCCGCTCGGGCTCGTGTTCCAGTCCCACTCGCCGTACTGATACTGGGGGGCACCCAACGGTGGGATCGCGTGGAGGCCCCTCGCCAGGTTCTGTGCGGTGAGATCGGGGCCCGCCGCTTGCAGGGCATCGAAGATGTAGACGAGATCCCCGTACTCACCGTCGGTGCCCTTCGGGATGACGTGGCCAGTCAGCTTTTGGTAGAGCTTCCCGGCAAGGGACTGGGGGCCGCTCGTCTCGGTCGAGGGGGAGAGCTCGCTCATCCCAAAGAGGTGCCCGGTGACCTCGGCCGGCGCGTCATAGGTCTGTACGGCCTGGTCCTGGTCCGTGAGCGCGCTGCCCTCGAGAAACCACTCGGGGTAGTAGTCCTCGATCTGCGCCGCCTTGGTCAAGAGCCCCGCCGAATAGGGGTCCGAGCCGATGATCACCGTGGTCACGCCGGCCGCCTTGAACTGCACGATCGCCTGCTGCGCCGACTGTTGGAAGGTCGCGATGTTCGGGGTGTAGGTGTACTGGACGAAGTCTTTGAGAGGCAGGTGGTACTTGGTCGTCACGATCTTGGCGAAGTTCTTCGCGCAGGTGTGATAGGCGGGGACGTCGGGGTAGTAGCTGCCGAACTTGCGGATCTTGTCTCGGAGCGCCGGGTCGCCCGCGTACTGCGCCTTCTTGTTGGCGAGCATCGTGGCCACCACCTCTGCCTCGTTCGAGGTGATGCGGGTGCAGTCCTGGGTGAAGGACCATACGTAAGGATTGAGCTGCTGGAAGGTGCCCTCGTTGAAGTAGCCGTCCCCGTTGAGCTCGACCAGGTGATCCTGCGCGGCGCAGGCCGAGAACGGCTGCGTGCCACCGCCCAGGAGTCCGTCCTCGGCAAATGCGTGCATTTGCTGGGAGATCGCCGTCGCGTCGGCGCAGGCCTGGGGCTGGCCCTGCCCGAGTGCCTCCGCCGTCGAGCTCGCGGTCGAGTTGAAGGTCTTGAAGACGACCTTCCTCCCGTAGAGGTCGTACACCTTGTTGAGGTAGTTGATGAACACGTCGGCCACCTGCTGGATGACCTGGGGGAGCGCGACACCAGCGGCACGGGCCTCCGCCTCGGCCTCCTGGACGTTGGAGGTGGTGGGGAATTGCCTCGTTGCGAGCGTGATGGTGCTTGCCGTCACGCCGTTCGCCGTCGCCCCACCGTTGGCCGCGGTGTACTTCGCGATGCAAGGAACCGCGTAAGGCGAGTCGAACTGCGGCGTGCCCGGGTGGCATGGAGCCCCCGACAGGGTCTTGCCCGACCCGACCTGCGCGTTGCCCGATGCCGGGTACCGGTACGGGTAGGGGCCCTCGTCGGCGGGGCCGGACGTGGACAGCTTCACCCCCGCCGTCCCGGCCTGCGCTCTCAGCGCCCCGCAGAGCAATGCGGATGCCAGGCCGACTGCCAGGGCCACCCGGCCGCCAACGGTCGCGCGGCTTGCCGCTCGCATGCCCATCGCTCCCCCTCGCTTCGCCCAACCCGACCGGCCCGCAGTCGGTCGGTCTTCATTTGGCCGATAACGTTATCGGGCTAATCAGCGGTAGGCGAACCGGCCTGCCCGTAGCGCGTGTGCGCCCGGGCCGACGACCGTATGGTCGATCTCGCGACGGACGACGGTGGGTGTGCCTCTTCACTCGACCCCGCGCCAAGAGAGCGCTTCGGGCGCGCTCCCCGGGGCTTCTTGGACCCGCTCCGGTTCTCCGCTCCGACATCGGGCAGCGGCTCGCCGCTTCGTGCCGGAGAGCCGACCGCGGCGGCTCGGTCGCCCCCCTCTGGCCAGAGGCCCAATGAGCCGAGATAGCCGGCGGCGAACATCACGCAGACGTCGACCATCTCCTCGACGTTGGCGTACCGGCCATCGAGGTACCCGAGCGCCAAGACCTCCGACTGGGCCATGATCGACTCGGCAATCATCTCGGCCCGTCGACGGCGCTTCGGCGTGTCGGTGAGCACACCGATCGTGGAGAGATCGTCGATCAGGGCCTCTCGCCAGCGAGCCCAATTGTCCTGGCTCCACTCGGCCAGCACCGAGGCCGGGTCATAGCGGCTTGCGATCAGGAGCCTGGTGAGCTTCGGGTGAGCAACCATGATCGAAAGAGGGATCCTGTAGGTGTCGCGCAACGCCTCCAGCCCCGCCCCGCTCGCCGTTCGACGTGCCGCACGGGTCTCTCGGAGGTTGAGCGCGTTGGCCTCCTCGGCGAGCTCGCGCAGAAGATCGCTCAGGTTCCGGAAATGCGTGTAGAAGCTTGACTGCGCCAACCCGGCCCGCTTGGTCACGCTCGTGGTGGTCAAGGCGCCCTCACCGCCCTCATCGATGATTTCGAGGGCGGCGTCAAGCAGACGCCGGCGCACGACGGACTTTGCCTCGCTGCGGCTCAACCGCAACGAAGACGATGACGTCTTCACCATGGCATCGGCAGGCTGCCCATGATCATCTCCAAGCCCGATCTGCCCCGTCGGCGCAGGGCACTTGCCACACGCTACCGCCGATAGCAATATCGCCAAAGAGTGGGTGAGCGCTCAGGCTGCCCGGACACACGACGACCCCAGCGGGGCCCGGTCTCGCGCCGTCGCGCGGCTCCTCGTCGCGCCCACCGGCGCGCTGGTCCGACCCGCCGGAGGTTCGTCCTCCAATCGTGGAACGACGGGCCTATGCTCCGATGCCTGTGACCTCGGACCCCGGATCTGGACAGCACGCGCGCCGCCGCCCGACCGCGCTGGACGAGGGGTTCGTGCACCAGCTGCCCGACCTCCTTCCCTACGTTGCGACGCCGCACCCGTTCTGGCGGGAGAGCTACTTCTTCGATCTTCACCAGCCCGACGCCGCGGGCGACGTCGTGTTCTTCACGATGGCGCACTACCCCTCGCGCGGGCAGATGGACTCGATCCAGATGGGAAAGGTGGGCGGCGAGCCCTTCATGGGCTACCTGGTCCGTCCCTATGACGGTGACCCCCACACCACCGACGTCGGTGGGGCCCGGGTCGAGGTTGTCCGCCCCTTTGAGGAGTTGCGGCTGCACGCGGACCCGGCGAGGGCGGGCATCGGGCTCGATCTGACGTTTGTGGCGCGGACCCAGCCCTACTGCCTTCGTCGCGGCACCATGCGCGCCGGCCAAGAGACGATCTGGGACCAGAGCCACATCTTGCAGTCCGGGACCTACCACGGCAGCTATTCGCTCGGGGGCACGACGCATCAGGTGGACGGCTGGGTGGGCCAGCGGGACCATTCCTGGGGCATCCGGGATCACGGGCGCTGCCCGCTGTGGATGTGGTTCCAGCTCCAGTTCGAAGACGGTTTCCTCGGCGTCTGGCACTGGGAGTACGCAAACGGTGCGCGGGTCTACACCGACGGGTGCTGGGCGGGTGCGGACAAGAGCGATCCCATCCCGCTCGTCGACTTCCGCCACGAGATGCGCTGGACGGATGCGGAGGGCAACGACGCCGTCTATGGCGAGCACGGTGAAACGGTGGTCGGTCTCGCCGGCATGGCCACGTTCACCCTCGCTGGCGGCCGGTCGATCACCGTGGAGGCGGAGGGCACCTTCGATCGACCCTACGAGCCGATCCATCGGGGCGGGCTCAGTCAGATGCGGGTCCGAGCTGACGACGGCCGGGAGGGCAGCGCGATCTACGAGATCACCGGGGCGCGCCACCACCGCTACTTCCCAGACACGGTGGTCGAGGGCGTCCTTCCATCGTGAGCACCCCGGTCTCGCGACGCTGGGGGAGATCATGAGCCCCAAGCTCGTCGCCAGGCCCGAGGAGGTCAGCGCGCAATGGCTGACCGAGGTGCTCCGTGGCGCCGGGGCGATCGACGACGAGAGCGGCGTCGAGTCGTTCGACTGGCAGGCGATCGGCACCGGGCAGGTCGGGGACAACATCCGCTTCACGCTTCGCTACGAAGGCCGACCTGGACCCGACACGGTGGTGTGCAAGTTCGGGGCCCGCGATCCGGTGAGCGCAGCGGCCGGGGTCCAGTTCGCCACCTATGAGACCGAGGTCGCCTTCTATCGGGACCTCGCCTCGACGGTGGACATCAGCCGGCCTCGCTGCTACTTCGCCGACGTCGTCGCAGGCACCGCCGATGCCGTCGTCGTGATGGAAGACCTCGCGCCGGCGGTCCAAGGCGACCAGATCAAAGGGTGCACGGTGGCCGAGGCGGAGCTCGCCGTCGATGAGGCGGCGAAGCTGCACGGGCCGCGCTGGGGTGACCCCTCCCTCGGCGAGCTCCGATGGCTCGTCCGCAACCAAGGGGGCAGCATCGGCCAGGCGATGCCGCTGCTCTGGGACGCTTTCGTCGAGCGCTACCGCGACCAGCTGGCACCGGTGACCCTCGAGGTCGGCCCGCACCTGGGCGAGCTCGCCACGGCCGCCGACGGTGCGCCCGGGCCCCGGACGGTCGCTCACTGTGACTTCCGTCTGGACAACATGCTCTTCGGTAAGGGGCGGGGATGCGCCCCGCTGACCGTCGTGGATTGGCAGACGATCCAGCTCGGGCAGGGGACGCGCGATATCGCGTACTTCCTCGGCAACGCCTTCGATGCCGAGACGCGGCGGAGCTGCGAGCGCGAGCTCCTCACGCGCTACCACGCCAAGCTTGTCGACGACTACGGGGTCGAGGACTTCCCTTTCGAGCAGTGTTGGAACGAGTACGTCCGGTTCAGCTACTCGAGCCTGGTCATGGCCGTCTTGGCATCGATCATGGTCGGGCGGACCGATCGTGGGGACGCGATGTTCATGGCGATGGCCAATCGCTCGGCCCAGATGGCGGCCGACCTGGATGCGCCCTCGGCGATCCGGGCCGGTTGATCGTCAGGACCTGCCGATCGGCTTGGTCGGGGTGAATTCCACCCGGAGGTGCTTCACCCCGCTCACGAGGGGGAAACCGAATTCGCCGCCGGGCGACAGGTAGTCGGGCTGGGACACCGGGTGGATGTCGGGCAGCCGCTCGAAGAGCTGTCTGAAGGCGATGCCCAGCTCCCGCCGGGCCAAATGCGCACCCAGGCAGAAGTGCGGCCCGGGTCCACCGAAGCCCACGTGGGCATTCGGGTGGCGGCGCACGTCGAAGCGCTCGGGGTCATCGAAGACCCTCGGGTCGCGGTTCGCCGCGCCATAGAAGAGCACGAACTTGTCCCCCTCGTGGTACTGCTCGCCAGCGAGCTCTACGTCCTGGGTTGCCGTGCGGCGCATGAACACGACCGGCGAAGCGAAGCGGACGATCTCATCGACGGCAGTGGAGGTGACACCCTCGATGTCGTCCTGCCAGATGTGTCGCTGGTCTTCGTACTCACCCAAGATGTGCATGCCCATGCTCGTTGCCGTGCGGGTGGTGTCGTTGCCGGCCACCGCGAGCAGGATGAAGAATGGTCCGAGCTCCTCGGGAGCGAGACGCTGCCCGTCCACCTCGGCGTGCACCAGCGCCGAGGTGAGGTCATCGGTCGGGTTCGCCCGACGCTCGGCGGCGAGCTCGTCCATGAGCCCGACGAGGGTGGCGCCGGCCTCGAGGATGGCGGCGAATGGGTCACGGCCCTGGAGGATCTCGGGGTCGCTCGCGCCGAGGATCACGTTGGTGGCCTGGAGCACCGTCTGGAACTCCGAACGCGGGATGCCCATCATGTCGCAGATCACGAGGAGCGGGAACGGGGCCGAGAGCGCCTGGACGAGGTCGACCTCGCCCTTTTCGCACATCTCATCGATCAGCTCCGAGCAGATTGCCCCGACCGAGTCGACGAGTGTGGCGAGGCGCCGGGGGGTGAACGCGCTGCCGACCACCAGGCGCTGGCGGGCGTGGCGAGGATCGTCCATCGCGATGAAGGAGCCGAAATACTCGAGCGCCTCTTGGGGCAGGTCCTGAAGGGCCGTCGATCCCTTCCCCGAGCAGAAGAGCTGGGGCTTGCGGCTGATCTCACAGAGCTCGGCGTGCCTGATGACCGAGTAGAAGTTCGTACCCGGACCGAACTCGGTGTCCGGAAAGGACCCCGGTACGAGGGCGTAGTGCTCCCGCAACGCCGCGAAATCCGCCATGCGCTCTGCGAGGGGTCTCGTCCAGAATTCGACGTTCTCGATCGAATAGCCGCTTGGTGCTGCGTACGTCGTCGTCATCGCTACCTCCAGGCGCGATCCGGGCGTAGGAGCAGGGTACATCGGGCCAGGCGGCCGCCCCCCCCGGTGCGCGGTCCCGGACGAGTGCCCGGGACTGCGCACCGGGCTCGGCTGGTCAGCTCGAAGAGCTGGGGCTGGAGCTCGAGCTGGAGTTCGGGGAGTTCTCGGAGCCCGATCCCATGCCGGGGCAGTGGCCGCCCTTGGGCGGGTGGGCGCCGTTGGGTGCGGTCCCCGATGGGGCCGACCCCGCCGGTGGGTTCGTGGGGGCCGACGTGGGGTCGGTCGTGCCCGACGAGCCGTTGGTTCCCTGCGCCGCGGCGGAGCTCGACGAGCTCGCGGCCACCGATGACGGCGTGTTTGTGGTCGACGAGGTCGCAGCGAAGGCGACCCCCGTCCCCACGCCGGCGAGTACCCCGGTGAGCATCAGACCGGCGATTGCTTGTTTGGTCCGGAGCTTCATGTCCATTGCCTCTCTTCCCGTCGCGTCCGATGCGACGGAGGGCATCTTCAAACCGGCTCCTGCGGGCCCCCTGTGGAATCGATCAGCTGCGTGTAAGAAGATCGTGGCAATCCGAT
>DAHUZM010000160.1 GCA_027306525.1 Acidimicrobiaceae bacterium | reverse complement strand
ATCCAGGCGCCGAGCTCGTCGCCGCCCGAGACGACATTGAGCACACCGGGCGGGAGGACCGACGCGAGCAGCTGGCCCATCTTGAGGGTGGCGAGGGGTGTGTAGGGCGAAGGCTTCAACACCATCGTGTTCCCGGCCAACAGTGCCGGAGCGATCTTCCAGGCTGCGAGCACGATCGGGAAATTCCATGGCGTGATCGCGGCCACCACGCCGAGGGGACGGCGGACCACCTCCGTGCGGGCGTTGTCGTCGTCCTGGATCAGCTCGGTCGGGATCTCGAGTTCGGCGAAGTACTTGAACCAGATCCCCGCGGCAAAGGCCTCGCCACCGGCTTCACCGAGCGGCTTGCCCTGTTCGGAGGTGAGGATGGGGCCGATCTCCCCGCCGCCCCCGAAGAGGAGGTCGGCCGCCTTTGCGAGTGCCTCGCGCCGAGCGGTCTCGTCCTTGCGCCACTACTTGTAGGCGGTGGCGGCCGAGGCGAACGCCTCGTCGAGCTGCGCACGGGTGCACTCGGGGGCCTCGGCGAAGGGTTCCCCGGTGGCCGGGTTGATCACCGGGAAAGTCTGCTTGGTGGGCGCCTCGGCGCCCCCGATCGTCATGGCGTGGCTGCCCATCTCGAACCTCCCCTTCGCCCTGCGTCCGAGCGCGAGCGTAGGGCAATCGGTCGAGGCGCGGCGGGTGCTCAGCCCCTGGGCTCGCGCCGCATGGTCCACAGTGGTGGGCCACCTCGAACCGGCCGGAGCTCCTTCACGAGCTCGTAGCCGAAGCGCCGGTAGTACGCGAGGTTCTCCTCCTTTTGGGTCTCGAGGTAGCTCGGGAGCTGCTCCCCGTCGGCCTGCGCATAGACCCGGTCCTGCAGCGCCCCGCCGTGGCCCTTGCGCTGGACCTCTGGATGGACCGCCAGGAGCTCGAGATACCAGTGGCGATCCCTCGGGTGCGCCCGGTCCATCGCGAGCAGGTAGCGCGAGCCGTGCAGGAGGGCCGGCGGGCGAGGCGCGAGGGCCCAGAACGCCGAGACGAGCTGGCGGAGCTGCACGCCGACGGGCAGTGGATATCCCTCGGGCCTGACGAAGGCGGCCACGCCGACCAGCCGCCCGTCCTCGCGGGCGCCGAGCAGGTGCCCACGCTCGCCGAGGTGCGCCACGCCGGCCCGGAAGTAGATCCGCAGACCGCGGCGCCGGATCCGCTCGTTCGGACTGAGGAAGCAGAAGAACGGGTCATCGGCGAAGGCCTCGGTGGCCACCGCAGCGGCCTCGTCCAGTGTCTGCGCGTCGAGCGCGAGCGGCCCGACCTCCATCCCACCACCGCTGTTCGCGCCGTTGTCCATGACGCCACACTGTCGTCGGCTCCGAGGCGATGTTCAACCCGGCCACACGAGCCCCGGGACCGACGGTCGAAGATGCCCTCGGGAACCGGCGGCGGAGGGGTCGGTCAGGTGCCCTCGGCGCCGAGCGCCAGCGTCATGCAGATGCTGTAGGGGCTCTCGCTGTAGTCGGCGAACGGTCGGCACGGCACAAACCCGAGACCGGCGTAGAGGGCACGGGCCGGTGCGAACTCCGCCATGGTCCCGGTCTCGAGGCTCACCCGCCGATAGCCGCGACTGCGTGCATACCCGAGCAGGTGTTCGACCATCGCCCCGCCCACACCGCGGCCCCGCAGCTCTCGGCGCGTGTGCATCGACTTCAGCTCGGCATGCGCCTCGTCGAGGTGCTTGATCGCCCCCACCGCCACGACGTCGCCGTCGTCACGGGCGCTGAAGAACGTGACGGCCGGGTCGATCAGCTCCTCCACGCCGAGCGCGTGTATGTGCTCGGGCGGGGTGGTCGCACGGGCAAAGGCGAGGTGTCGCTCGAGCAGGGCTCGGCAGCCGGGATCCCTCGGGTCGTCGGAGCCGATGGCGATCGGCATGGCTACGGTGCCCCGCTCACGGCGCCGAGCAGGATCGCGAGATAGCGAGCGCTCTGCAGGCCTCGCCCCGGCGCCTGCTGGGCGATCACGCACGAGTAGCGCAGAGTAACCGGACCACCACCGCGAGCGAGCGCGAAGCGGTAGGACGCCCAGCGCAGCGGCGGGCTGAGACGTCCGAGGATGGATCCGCCCTCGGCCACCTCGATCCGCTGCGGCGCGCCGTCGGCACAGGGGATCGGGGCGAGCCGGAGGGTGAGCCGGCGCCAGCCCGGCGCAGGCAGGATCGTCGAGCGCCCCCCGGCCGAATAGTTGATGGCGATGTAGCGCGCGTGATCCGTGGCGGTCGGCGTGAACGGGTCAACCTCGAGCGGGTACCAACCGTGCCCGAGGTACCGCTGGTACTGCGCCGCCCGCTGTTCCACCGACCCGGACTGCTCGGCCGAGCCGAGGCCGCGGAAGAACACCACGAGCACGGCGACGAGGAGCCAGACGCTCAGCACGGCGAATGCCGCCCGCCGCCAGTGCAGCCCGGTCGATGCGCGGTGACGGGGGGCCATCAGTCCGTGAAGAGCCGCTGGGCGAGCACGGTGATCCAGTAGCAGCTGATGGCCAGACACCCGAGGTACGGGAGTGCCCAAGTGACCCGGTCCATGAGGCCGCGGACCCGCTGGTGCATCGGGAGCACGATCCAAAACGGGTACGAGAGGCGGAGCACGCTGAAGGGGTAACCCGCCTTGGCCGAGTTGTAGAGCACGAGTGCGGCCCCGGCGCCCAGGAGCCAGGTCTCGATGCCGTGCCGGCCCGAGAGCATCCAGAGGGCCGCCACGACGAGCAAGAGCAAGAAGGGCGCGTCGAGCGCGTGGCTGAGGTTCGCCTCCTGGCGCTGGGCGATGTACCCGAGGACGCCGTTCGCGACCGGCGACATGGTGAGCGCATGGCCAAGGACGCTCCAGATGCTCGCGTTACCGGTCCAGGCGCGTTGGTCGGCGATCGAGGCGAACGGGTCGTGGAACCGTTCGCCCAGATACGCCATGAACCCGAGGATCCCGCTCACCCCGAGCAGCACCCGTCCGAGGCCGGGAAGCGACAGGATCGAGCGCATCCCCCGCGACCGGATCTCGGCCACGACGAGCGCGAAGGGCACGGCGAGCCCGGTGTAGTACAGGGCGGTGGCTGCGCCCGCGCACGCGAACGCCCAGTTGGAGTGGCCACGCCGATACGCGAGCAATGCAGCGACCACGAACAGTCCGAGCATGGTCGTACCAAAGCCGGTCACGGCGAAGAGGGCCGCCGGGTAGACGAGCGCGAACCCGATCGCCCAACGGATGTGCCGAGTGCTCGCTCCCGACTCGTGCAAGAGCCGCCCGAGCAACACCAACGTCGCTGCCTGGCAGACGACGCTCACCAGGAACGACGAGCCGTTCCAGCCGAGGCCGAGCGCGTGGAGCGCGCCCACGACGAGCGGGTACAGGGGCAAGAACGCGACGTCACTCGAGACGTTGGCGTTCCCGCTCCATTGATATCCGAGCACGTTGATCTCGCGAAGCCAGCCGGCGTCGCTGTTGACCACGACCGTGCGAAAGCCATCGTGGATCGACAGACGCGGCTCGAGCACATGGAGCGCGACGAAGAGCCCCACGAGCACGAGCGCGAGCCAGATCGCGAACACCCCGAGGATCCACGCGTCGAGCGGGGTCACCCAGCGGCGGGCGGCGGCGCGGGCGCTCGCCGCCGCTACCGGGGGCTCGCACAGGGTCGTCGCCGTGTGGGCGTCGCCGTCGACCTCCCCTTGCTCGAGGCTCGCCACCCGCTCACGATACGACGGCGGCGGGGCGGCACCCAGAGGCAGGCCACGACGGCGCACTTGCCGGACACCCGGCGATGACCTAGGAACACCAGATGCGCTTTGGCATCTGGCCCTCGCCCCAACGCTCATGGGAGGAGATCCTCGAGCTCGCGTCGCACTGCGAGGCGACGGGGTGGGACAGCGTGTACTTCGCCGACCACTTCATGCCCAACGGCCAAGACGCGACCCCGCTCGACGGCGACACGCTCGAGTGCTGGTCGGTGATCGCCGCCCTGGCGGCGACCGTCCCCCGGGTGACGCTCAGCCCCCTCGTCACGAGCGTCACCTACCGGCACCCTGCCGTGCTCGCGAAGATCGCCTCGGCCGTCGACCAGATCAGCGGCGGTCGGCTGGTGCTCGGCGTCGGGGCGGGATGGCAGGAGAACGAACACGCCGCCTATGGGATCGAGCTCGGCACCGTGAAGGAGCGGCTCGATCGCTTCGAGGAGGCCGTCCAGATCCTCGAGTCGCTGCTCCACGAGCCAAGGACGACGTTCCAGGGGCGCTACTTCTCGGTGTCCGACGCGCCCAACCAGCCGGTGCCGGTCCAAGATCGCCTGCCCATCTTGATCGGCGGCGGCGGGGAGCAGCGGACCATGCGGGTGGCGGCACGCCACGGCGATCAGTGGAACTCGTGGACCACCCCCGACGTCCTCGCCCACAAGGTGCGCGTCCTCCACGATCGCTGCGAGGAGGCCAAACGGGACCCGAGCGAGATCCACGTCTCCACCCAGGCGCTGTTGCTCCTTTCGACCGACGAATCCTGGCTCGCCGAGCGACGCCAAGGGGGCGCCGGCCAGGCGGCCATCGTCGGCACCCCGAGCGAGGTGACCGACATCGTCGGGCGTTACGCCGAGGCGGGCGCCGACGAACTCATCATCCCCGACTTCACGCTCGGGTCACGAGCGCGCCGGGTCGAGACCTGCGACCTGTTCATGGAGGAGGTCGCGGCGCACTTCCGCTGAGTCAGCCGAGACCGGGGCTTGTCGGCCGGAGCGCCGCCATCGAGTCGGCCGCACCCCGGGTCCGGAGCACCCCGCGAGCTTCGAGGGCGTCGATCTCCTCCTCGCCCAGGCCGACCTCGACCAGCACCTCACGGTTGTGTTGGCCGATGAGCGGGGCGTCGCTGCGCACCGACGCCGGGCTGCGCCCGAAGCGGACCGACGGGGGCACCACCTTGTATCGGCCGGCGGCCGGGTGCTCGCGCTCGGGCAGGGCATCGATCACGTCATCGATGTCGACGGCCTCTGCGGCCGGGATGCCCTCGGCCCGGCAGAACTCGAGCCACTCGGCGGTGGTACGGGAGGCCACGATCGACTCGAGGGTCTCATAGACGAAGGCCGTGTGGGCATGGCGGCCCTCCCGGGTGAGTCGCTGATCGCCAACGAGCTCGTGGCGACCGCCGGCCACGAGGAGCGTGGTGAAGTGCTCGTCGAGGTACGGGAAGATCGCGACCCACGAGTCTCTCGTGCGCTGGGGACGTCGGAACGGGGTGAGGATCCGCTGGTAGCCGGTCGTGCGCGCCGAGCGCGACTGGCCGCTCATGGCGCCGGCGGAGTGCTCCACGAGGACGAACGACCGCAGCGCGTCGACCATCGGGACCTCGACCTGTTGCCCCTCGCCCGTGCGCTCTCGGTGCAAGTGCGCGGCCAGGATCGCGTAGGCGAGCACGAGGCCCGACACCTTGTCGGCGAGCAGGATGGGCGCCATCGCCGGTGCGCCGTTGGCGCGCCGCACGATGTCTGGCACGCCCCCCGCAGCCTGGATGATGTCGTCATAGGCGGGTTCGTCGGCCTCGGCGCTGTCCGAGGGGAAGCCCTGGGCACGACAAAAGACGATGTCCGGCCGTACCGCACAAAGCGCCTCGTAGTCGAGGCCCAGACGGGCGAGGGGCCGGGGGCGCAGATTGGTCACAAAGACGTCGCAGGTGGCCGCGATCTTGAGCAGCGCCGCCAGGCCGTCGGGGTCCTTCAGGTCGAGGGCGACGTTGCGCTTGTTGCGCAGCAGGTTGAGCGAGACGTCGGAGAGCTGGCGCACCGGCCCCGGTCCCATCCCCCGGTTGGTGTCGCCTCGAGCGCTCTCGATGGCGATGACGTCGGCCCCGAGGTCGCCCAGGATCTGCGTCGCCAGGGGACCCATCACCACTGAGGTCAGGTCGAGCACCCTGATCCCCGAGAGCGGACCGACGTTCGCTGGGTTCCTCACCGTGTTCTCCTCGCGTCCATGAGCGCTCGCGCCACGAGACCCGAGCCTACGGAGGCCAAGACGCTCTCCGCTGAACGAGGCACCATGGGTAACCTTCATTCGTGGGTGACCGCCGGGCCTGGCAGGAGGCATACGAGCGCTCGACCCTTCGCGAGACGCCGTTCGAGACCATCTCGGGGGTGCCGCTCGAGCCGGTCTACGGCCCCGACGACGGGGAGTTCCCAGGGCAGTGGCCCTACACACGGGGGCCGTACGCGTCGATGTACCGGTCCAGGCTGTGGACCATGCGCCAGTTTGCGGGCTTCGGCACGGCCGAGGACACCAACCGGCGCTTCAAGGATCTCCTCGCATCGGGCGGCAACGGACTGTCGACCGCATTCGACATGCCGACCCTCCTCGGGCGCGACTCTGACGATCCGCTTGCCAAGGGCGAGGTGGGGCGGGCCGGGGTTGCCATCGACACGCAGCGGGACATGGAGACCCTCTTCGCCGGGATCCCGCTCGGTTCGGTCAGCACCTCCATGACCATCAACTCCGCGGCCCCGGTCGTCATGGCCATGTACATCGGGGTCGGTGATCGCCAGGGCGTCGATCGGGCCGCGCTCAGCGGCACGATCCAGAACGACATCTTGAAGGAGTACCAGGCCCAGAAGGAGTACGTCTTCCCGCCGCGGCCCTCGGTCAGGCTGGTCACCGATCTCGTGCGCTTCGCCACCGCCGAGCTGCCCCGGTGGCACCCGATCTCGATCTCGGGGTATCACATCCGCGAGGCCGGCTCGACCGCCGCCCAGGAGCTCGCCTTCACGCTCGCAAACGGCTTCGCGTATGTCGAGGCCGCCGTGGCCGCTGGTCTGGCGATCGACGACTTCGCTCCGCGACTCAGCTTCTTTTTCAACGCCCACATCGACTTCTTCGAGGAGGTCGCGAAGTACCGGGCCGCTCGGCGCATCTGGGCGCGCTGGATGCGGGACCGCTACGGGGCGAGCGATGCTCGCTCCCAGACGCTGCGGTTCCACACCCAGACCACTGGGGTCTCGCTCACCGCGCAGCAGCCCGAGGTGAACCTGGCCCGGGTGGCCCTCGAGGCGCTGGCCGGGGTCCTCGGGGGGACCCAGAGCCTTCACACCGACGCCTTCGACGAGGCGCTCGCGCTGCCGACCGAGCGTGCGGCGCGGCTCGCGCTGCGCACCCAGCAGGTCATCGCCGAGGAGCTCGGCGTGGCGCACGTGGCCGACCCCCTCGGCGGTTCGTGGTTCGTCGAGTCGCTGACCGACGAGCTCGAACGCCAGGCGGAGGAGGTCTTCGCGCATCTCGAGCGCGAGGGTGCTGGCTCCATGCTCGACGGGGTCGTCGAGTGCATCGAGAACGGCTGGTTCGGGCTCCAGATCGCCGACGCGGCCTACCGGTTCCAGGAGAAACTGGCCAAGGGCGAGTGGATCCTGGTCGGCGTGAACGGCTACACCGAGGGCGACGATCGCGAGGTGCCCACGCTCTACATCGACCCCGCGGTGGAGCGGCGCCAGCTCGACCGCCTCGCCCAGGTGCGCCGGGAGCGCGATGACGACGCGGTGCGCCGTTCGCTCGGCCGCCTCGAGTCCGAGGCGGCCGATCCCACCATCAACCTGATGCCGGCGCTCATCGAGGCGTCGGCCAACCAGGTGACGGTCGGCGAGTCGATGCAGGCACTCGGGGCGGTGTTCGGCACCTGGTTCGAACGACCGGTCGCCTAGTGCCACGAGGGGAGCGGTTGCGGGTCCTCCTCGCCAAGGTGGGGCTCGATGGGCATGACCGCGGCCTGCGGGTCGTCGCGCGGATCCTGCGAGACGGGGGCCTCGAGGTCATCTACGCCGGGCTCCGCCAAACGCCCGAGACGATCGCGGCCGCAGCGACCCAAGAGGACGTGGACGTCGTGGGGGTTTCGATGCACAACGGGGCGCACCTCACCCTCGCGCCGGCCGTGGTCGAGGCCCTGCGGGCGGCCGGGCTCGAGACGCCGGTCGTGGTCGGCGGGATCGTCCCCGACGTGGACCTCCCCGCGATGCGCGCCGCCGGCATCGCAGCCGTGCTCGGCCCCGGGGCGTCCAACGCCGAGGTGCTCGAGGCGGTCCGGGGCGTGGCGAAGGGCGCCTGAACACGGGTTTGCGCGCTCTGGGCCGCGGGTAGGCCGTGGGCGAGGTCAACACCGTGGACCGATCGACTTCTTCCTCTTCTCTCCTCACCGAGCACCGCCTCCGAGCGCACCACCCGATTCGTTCGACGAACCGGGCGCTCCGTTGCGCGCTTCGGTGGCTGGCCACCCTGGCGCGGGTGGCCGGCCGCTGGGCCAAGACGCTCGGCGCGCGTGCGCTGCATTGGCTGCAGAGCGAGCCCGATCTCCTCGCCTCGAGCCGTCGGCCGCGCAAGGCCCGTTCGACCCGCCACGAGCGCCGGCTCGTGGCCGACTGCGAGGCGTTCCTGGCCGGCCGCTACCCCCGTCGGCTCCCCCGCCGCCGGCGGTGGGACTGGGCGTGGGTCAACACCCTCGCCCGCGCCAGCCGTGCCGAGATCGAGGACCTCGCCCGGACCCGCACGACGCGGGGTCGTGCCGCGGCGTTCGCGGCGGCGGAGGTCCTCGCGACGGGTGACCGCCCCGGCCTGGGGCTCGAGCGGCTCCAGGCCCGCTTCTTGGTCCCCGTCGAGGTCGAGTGCATGTCGAGCCGCTCGCTCAGCGCTGCGGCCACCACCCACCGCGTGCTCCGCGCACTGCGCACGGCGCGCGCCCATCCGGATTCCGCCGCCCCCCGCGTCGCCGACGAGTAGCGCCGGCGGCGCCTCAGCCCACCCGGCGATCCCGCCCGGCCCAGTAGGGCTCGCGCAGCTCCCGCTTGAGGATCTTGCCCGAGGGGTTCCTCGGCAGCTCGTCGATGAAATCGACCGAGGTCGGGCACTTGAAGTGCGCGATCCGTTCCCGGCAGAAGGCGATCAGCTCGGCGGGCGCCACCGACATCCCCGCCGCGAGCACGACGACGGCCTTCACGGTCTCGCCCCAGCGTTCGTCGGGCACGCCGATGACGGCCACGTCGGCAACCGCCTGGTGCGCGGCGAGCACGTTCTCCACCTCGATCGGGTACACGTTCTCGCCACCCGAGACGATCATGTCCTTCACCCGGTCGGTGAGGAACAGGTACCCGGCTGCGTCGATGAAGCCGGCGTCGCCGGTGCGCAACCAGCCCCCCTCGGTGATCGTCTCGCGGGTCGCATCGGGGTTATGCCAATAGCCGAGCATGTTCTGTTGCGAGCGGGTCCACAGCTCGCCGATCTCGCCGGTCGGCCGCTCGGCGCCCGTCTCGGGGTCCACGATGCGCATCTCGACCCAAGGGAAGGGCTTGCCCGCCGAGCGCAAGAGGTGCGAACGGGGCCCGTCGGGATCGTGATCGCCCGCCGAGAGCTGGGTGATCGCACCGGTCGTCTCGGTCATGCCGTAGACCTGCACGAACCCGCACCCGAAGGTCCGCATCGCGACCTTCAGGCTCTCCTCGGTGATGGGCGAGGCCCCATAGATGATCGAGCGCAGCGCGCCATAGTCACCTTGTGCTGCGCCGGGCACCGCCGAGAGCG
>DAHUZM010000132.1 GCA_027306525.1 Acidimicrobiaceae bacterium | reverse complement strand
GATGACACCGCGCCATCGGGCTCACAGCTCGGCCCCAGCCCGCGGCGTGCGAGGGTTGGGAACCCCGGGTCCTTCGGCCGTCTCGACGAGTCGGCGAGCTCGACTCCCCCCAGGTGCCGCGCCTCACCGGGGGCATGTGCAAGGCCAACAGATGATCCGGACCGATCGGGGAGCCCGCGGTCCCAAAAATCAGACGCGGGCGGTGTCTCTCCGGTAGACCCGGACGGTCAGGCGAAGGAGCACTGCGGTCCACGCGGCGAGGACGATCCAGCCGCGGGCTCCCCACACCCCTGCGCCGAGCGAGACATGTGCCGCCTGGACCAGCCAGTACGAGGGGATGTCTTCGGCGATCGTCTTGAGCGCTCCAGAGCGAGCGAGGGGTCCCCAGGCCCCGCCAAGCAGGGCAAAAATCGCGACGATGCCGCCGAGCGCCGGGCCCATCGACTCGGAGTTGAGCAGGTGGCCGAGGAGGATCCCCAAGACGACGAAGGGGATGAGTCCCACGAGCATGAGGCCGGTCATCTCGAACCAATGGGCGATCGAGAGGCGCACACCGAGGGTCAACCCGGCGGCAAAGAGGAGCGCCAGGCTGACGATGGCCATGACGTAGCCGCTCAGCACCTTGGCGCGGAAGTAGGCAAGCATGGAGAGCGGAGTGATGCGCATCTGGCGCGTCCAGCCAGCGGATCGCTCGAGCGAGATGCGGGCGCCGCCGGCCATCACCGAGGCCATCGCACCCCACGAGGCCATTCCGGCCATGTAGTAGAGGGGGAACGGTATCCCCGCCAACTCCGAGTGCCGGTTCGTCCCGGCGACCGTGTAGAAGAGCACGAGGGGGAACGCGATCGAAAAGAGGAAGAACCGGACATTTCGGAAGGTCCGCAGCACCTCGAGACGGGTGTAAGGAACGGTGCTCAAGCTCGGGCCTCGGACGAGGTGTCCTCTTCGGCGGGATCGCCGGTCAGCTCGATGAATGCGTCCTCGAGGCCTGCGCCGGTCACCTCGATGTCGCGGACGTTCGGATAGCGGGCGAGCAGATCCCGCAGCGCCTGATCGGAGTCCTGGCACCGGAGGACGATCGAAGCGCCCCGGCGGTCGACACCGACGACCCCGCGAAGGGCCCCGAGCTCCTCGGCGCCGGGACCCTCGAGCGTTGCCCGGATGCTCCGATGTCCCACCTTGGCCTTGATCTCGGTCGCCGGACCGTCGGCGACGACTCTGCCCCGGGTCATGAAGACGATGCGGTCCGCGTAGGCGTCGGCCTCCTCCAGATAGTGGGTCGCGAACACCACCGTCTTGCCGCTCGCCGCGGAGCGCCGCATGACCGTCCAGAAATCCCGACGGCTCGAAACGTCGAGCGCGGCGGTCGGCTCGTCGAGCACGAGCAGGTTGGGGTTCGAGACGAGCGCCATCGCGAAACGGACACGCTGGGCCTGGCCGCCGGAGAGCTTGTGCGTCCTGCGATCCGCAACTTCGTCGATGGCGGTGATCGAGAGCACGTCGTCGATGGAGAGCGGATTCGGATACAGCGATGCGACCATGCCGATGAGCTCGCGCACACTCAGGTCTCGAAGCAGCGTGCCGGTCTGCAGCATCCCGCCGATCGCGCCAGCCGAAACCGCATCGGCCGGCGTCCGTCCGAACAGGGTCACTCGGCCGGCATCGGGCCGAGCGAGCCCGAGCATCATGTCGATCGTCGTGGTCTTGCCGGCACCGTTTGGCCCGAGTATGGCCACGGTCTCGCCGTGGGAGATGGAGAGGTCGACGCCGCGGACCGCGTGGACCGCCCCGTAGGACTTGGAGAGGCCCGAGAGGACGATCGCCGGAGTGCCCTGGGTCACCGCCATGGTCGGCCACCCTAGGGGACGACCACCGGAGCGGCTCGGACGGGACGCCACCTGGCGCTTCTCTGGGGTTCAGCTCGTTGGAGCCGGCTCCTTCAGATGGTCGTCGAAGAACTCCACGATGCGCCGGCGCGCGTCGTTTGCCGACTGGGCCCGGTATCCCGAATTCATGAGCAGCTTTCCGAAGACAACCAGGTAGAAGGGCATGCGGTCGCCAAGTCCCTCGTGGTCGTTCATGAAGGAGTGACCGGCGTCGGGATACTCCTTCACGTCGTGGGCGACGCCGGCCGTATCGAGCGCGGCCTCGAGTCGTCCGGCGGCACCGCGAAGCGTGCCGTCCTTCGCGCCGTAGGACCCGATGATGGGGCATGCGCCCTCCAGGAAATTCGGGTCGTAGGCGTACTTCGGGGCTGATCCGTAGTTGACGCTCGATGCCGAGAACCCGTGGCCCGGCGCGAGGAGGAGCGCGAAGCCCCCGCCCATGCAAAATCCGATGACCCCTACCTTCCCGGTGCAATCGTCGCGGGCGGCCAGCCACTCGCGCACGGCGTCGACCTCTTCGAAGGAGCGTCCTTGCCGGGCCCGCAGATCCCGAAACACCGTGCGGACGCACGTCAGCTTCGTGCCCCAATAGAACAGGTCCGGCGCGGCTGCGACGTATCCCGAAGATGCGAGCCAGTCCGCCTGGGACCGGAGGTCCCGGGTCATGCCGAGGGCGTCGTGGATGACTACGACGCCGGGCGCCTTCGCTCCGCTCGGCTCGGCCACGTAGGTGGGCATGTCACCGTGGGTCGTGGAGATCGTGACGACGGGCATGGGAGCCCTCGCTTTCTCGCGGTTTTCGACAGTATCGTCGCCGGCCCAGCGCCGATGCCTAGCTGCCCGCCTTCTCGACGACGCTCTCGATCTCGGTGACCTCTTGGGGCGTCAGCTCCCATTCGCCGGCCGCCACGTTCGCGCTCACCTGCTCGGGCTTGGTTGCGCCGGCGATTACCGAGGGGATGAAGGGCTTCGCGATGAGCCAGGCGATGGCGAGCTCGAGGATGCCGTGGCCGTGGTCGGCGGCCCACGCGGCGAGGGCGTCGACCTTGTCGAAGTTGGAATCGCTCAGGATCGCCGTGGCCCGCTCGCCGTAGCGCTGCAAGCGTGTGCCCTCTGGTGGTGCCTCGCCTCGCGTGTACTTTCCCGACAACAAGCCCCCCGCGAGCGGTGAGTAGGGCAGATAGCCGATTCCGAGGCGCTCGCACTCGGGGATGGCGTCGCGTTCGTCCTTGCGCTCGAGCAGGCTGTACTGGTTCTGAACGCTCACGAACCTCGGTGCGCCCGCCTCGACCGCCTCCTCGGCTTCTCGGAGCATCGCGGCGGTGAAATTCGAGCAGCCGATCTCGCGCACCTTCCCCTGCCGCACGAGCTCGCCGAGCGCCCCCAGCGTCTCGCCGATCGGCGTGTCAGGGTCGGGCCGATGGATCTGGTACAGGTCGACGTGGTCGGTCTGGAGCTTTCTCAGGCTCCGTTCGATGGCGCGCTGTACGTAGTCAGGCTTGCCGCCGCTCTTGCCCTCGCCCATCGGGCTGCCGAACTTGGTGGCGATGAGAACCTCGTCGCGGCGGCCCTTCAGCGCCACACCGATTCGCTCCTCGCTCAAGCCGTAGACATCGGCCGTGTCAAGAAAGTTGATGCCGGCGTCGATCGACCGGTCGATGACCCGGTCGACCGAGGCCTGGTCGTCCATGAAGAAGCCGAAGTTGTTGGTCCCCAGGCCGACCACGGTCACGTCGAGACTGCCGAGTTTCTTGGTGCGCATGGCGCCCGGTATAGCCGGGCGGACGCCCCCCGGTCGCTGCCACTGGGGTCGCAACGGTTCTGAGCTGCCCCAATGAGGATCTCGAACTCCCCAGCCGACCGGTACTCACAGCTGGCGCACAGCTGACACACATCTGCGCCCGAGGGGGCGGTGGCAACCTTTTGGGCGGGAGGACCCATGGGTACCACGGCACGCAAGCAGCGGATCCTCGTCGTCGACGATGAGCCTTCGATCGTCGACTCCGTCGCCACGTCCCTGCGCTATGAGGGCTTCGACGTCGAGCAGGCGACCAATGGACGCCTGGCGCTCGAGGCGGCCCAGCAACGGACTCCCGACCTCATCGTGCTCGACGTCATGTTGCCGGACCTCGACGGCCTCGAGGTCACGAGGCGGATCCGAGGAGACGGCCTCAGGGTGCCGGTGCTGTTTCTGACCGCGCGCGACGCGCTCGAGGACAAGGTCGCGGGCCTTACCGTCGGTGGGGACGACTACGTGACCAAGCCCTTCGCTCTCGTCGAGGTCATCGCACGCGTGCACGCGATCCTGCGGCGAGCGGGTGCCGAGAACGAGGACGAGGGCATCCTGCGCTTCGCCGATCTCGTGCTCGACGAGAATGTGCACGAGGTCACCAGGGCTGGACACCGTATCCAGCTGACGGCCACAGAGTTCAACCTGTTGCGCTACTTCATGTTGAACCCGCGCCGGGTCTTGTCCAAGGCCCAGATCCTCGATCACGTGTGGCACTACGACTTCGGTGGTGACGGCAACGTCGTCGAAACCTATGTGAGCTACCTGCGCAAGAAGACCAACCGTCTCGGGCCGCCCCTGATCCATACGGTCCGGCTGGTGGGGTACTCGCTGCGCGAGCAGGGAAGCGGATAGATGTCGCTTCGGGCGCGGCTCCTCGTCGTGCTGGGGGCGATCATCGTGGTTGCCCTGGCCGTCGCCGATGTCGCGGTCTACTCGGCGCTGCGCGCCTCGCTCTTTGACCACCTGGACCAGCAACTGGCCCAGGTGAGCGCACCCTTCGCGAGGCCAGGCATGCTCAGAAGGCCGCTCGAGTGCCTGGGCGCGGCGCCCGATCTAACCGCCCCGGGCGGGGTCCCCGGGCGCCCGGCGCCCCCCATCTCGAACGACTACGTCGCGCTGCGCACGGCGGGCGGCCCGCCCGGATCGAATTCCTGCCCTGCGAGGGTCGGCGGGCGTCGCTACACGCCGCAGCTCCCGGCCACCTTCAGCGGATTCGCGACGCAAGCCGATGGATCGCGCGTGATGATTCTGACGGCACCCTCGAGCCAGAAGGGTGGTCCCGAATTCCAGGTTCGGGTGGCCGAGTTTCCCGACGGCCACGAGGTCATCGTGGCCGCACCGATCACCGACACCCAGAGCACGCTCGGCCATCTGGCCGTGATCGAGGCTGCTGTGAGCGCGGCGGCCTTCCTGGCGGTGATCCTCGCCGGTTGGTGGCTCGTGAGGCTTGCCTTGCGCCCCTTGGCCGCCGTAGAGGAGACCGCCGAGGAGATTGCGGCGGGCGACCTCCGTCGCCGCGTGCCGAACGAAGACGAGCGCACCGAGGTCGGGCGGCTCGCGAAGACGCTCAACTCGATGCTCGGCCGCATCGAGTCCGCCTTCAGCGCTCGTGTGGCCTCCGAAGAGCGGTTGAAGGCCTCCGACCGTCGGCTTCGTCAGTTCGTCGGCGATGCCTCCCCCGAGCTGCGCACCCCACTCGCTGCAATCTCGGCCTATGCGGAGCTCTTCGAACGCGGAGCGGAACAGAATCCCGAGGACCTCCGCCGTGCGATGAGGGGAATCCGCGCTGAGACCGCCCGGATGGACCGCCTCGTGGCCGACCTGTTGACCTTGGCCCGCCTCGACGAGGGGCAGCCCATCGAGCGCATCCCCGTCGAGCTCGTCACGCTGTGTGCCGAGGCGGCGCAGACCGCGCGGACGGTGGCACCGCAATGGCCGATCACGTTGCGGGCCGCGGAGCCCGTCGAGGTCGATGGTGATCCCCACCGGCTCCGCCAAGTCGTGGACAACCTGCTCGCCAACGTGCGCTCTCACACCCCGGAGGGCACCGAGGCCGACCTCGGGGTGTTCGCCGACGGGCTCGAAGCGGTCGTGGTGGTGGCTGATCGTGGCCCGGGGCTCGAAGAGGAACAGGCCGCTCGGGTGTTCGAGCGGTTCTTCCGCGCCGACCCCTCGCGCTCAAGGGCTCGGGGCGGATCGGGACTCGGGCTCTCGATCGTCGCTGCGATCGTCGAGGCGCACGGCGGGTCGGTGTCGGCGACGGGCGTCCCGGGTGCGGGCCTGACCGTGACCGTCCGGCTGCCACTCGCCGACCCTGCCCCCGACGGGGGTCCCGAGCCACCTGGCGAGGACGACCCGGCCCACCTGGCGATCCCGACGGCGTGAGCGGCGTCCACCCGGGCGACGCGCGCGTGAGCATTCGACAGCGTCGGCACCCCGGGTGCGGCCGAGCGGCCCCTCACTCACAGGGGGTCCACAGCCGATGCCGAGGGAAGCGCGAGGTCCCGAGCGCACAGTGCCCCAATGAGCCTGATCGAACGCTCTTCGCGTACCGAGCCGGTCAACCACGAGGTGCCGGCAATCGACATCGTGGTCCCCGTGTACAACGAGGAGAAGCAGCTCGGTCCAAGCGTGCGGGCGCTGCACCAATACGTGAGCTGGAATCTGCCCTTCAGCACACGAATCGTCATCGCCGACAACGCGAGCACCGATGGGACCTGGGAGCAGGCGAAGGTGCTCGGCGCAGCGCTGCCCGGGGTGGACATCATGCATCTCGACGAGAAGGGTCGCGGACGGGCACTGCGAGCCGCGTGGTCGGCGAGCCACGCTTCGGTGGTCGCGTACCTCGATGTTGACCTCTCGACGGGCCTCGAGGCACTGTTGCCGTTGGTCGCTCCGCTCATCTCGGGTCATAGCGATCTGGCGATCGGGACGCGCCTCGCTCGCGGCGCGCGGGTCGTGCGCAGCCCGGTGCGAGAGCTCATCTCGAGGGGCTATGTCGCGCTCGTCCGCCTGGTGCTCCGTGGGCGCTTCAGCGACGCCCAATGCGGCTTCAAGGCCCTGCGCCGGGAGGTCGCAGGTCAACTCCTGCCCCTCATCGAAGATGAGGAATGGTTCTTCGACACCGAGCTGCTCATCGTGGCCGAGCGCGCCGGGATGCGCGTTCATGAGGTCCCGGTCGATTGGGTCGATGATCCCGACTCCCGGGTCGACATCGGTCGCACCATCCGCGACGACCTTCGAGGCATCCGGCGGATGATGCGCGCCCGCGGTCCGGGCCCGAGCGCCGACATCCGTGGGCAGGCGACCTCGGCGGATCTCCTCACCTTCGCGGGTTTCGGGGTCCGCAGCATCCTCGCCCAGCTCGGCGTGTTCGCCGCGCTCTGGCCGGTCGTCGGCGCCATGGCGGCCAACGCGCTGTCCGTGCTCTGTTGCGGCACGGCCAACATGGCGATTCACCGTGGACTCGTGTGGAGAGGGTGCTCTCGGGCGCGCCGCAAGGAGCGTGGGATGCAAAGCCTGGTGCTGCTCTCATCGGGCCTCGCCGTGACCGCGGCCGGGCTTGGGATCGCCCTCGCGATCGACGCCTCGTCGCTGCCCGGGCTCCTCGCCGCCCTCGGTGCGGCCGACGCCCTGGCAGCCGTGGTGCGCTTCTGGCTGCTTCGCTGCTGGGTGTGCAAGCCGTTGTTCGCCTCGCCGCCTCGCCGCCTCGGCGCTTCCAAGGTGACGGTCCCCAGACTCGGGCGAGCGGCTCGTTGAGAGCGCCGCACCGAGCGCCGGCCGGCGGCCCCGAGAAGCGGTCAGCTGGGGGGCGTCAGCTTCGCCAGCCGGGCCAGGGCCTCCTCCAAGGTCGTGGTCGTCTTGCAGAATGCCCACCGGACGAGGTCGCTGGCGAGCTCCTTGTGGTCGTAGAAGACGTGGATCGGGATCGCGACGACCCCGCAGCGCTCGGGGAGCTCGTCGCAGAAGGTTGCGGCATCGTGCTCGCCCAGGGCGCCGATGTCGGTGACGGCAAAGTAGCCGCTCGCCGGTGACCGCACCTCGTGGCCGAGCTCGCGCAGACCGCCACAGAAGAGATCGCGCCGCATCTTGAGGTCCTCGCGCACCGCCGCGATGCGTTCGTCGGGCAGCTCGAGGGCGGCGGCCACCGCATGTTGGAAGGGTGTGCCGGTCGCATAGGTGAGGAACTGTTTGGCTGCCTGCACGGCCCCCACGAGCGCCGGGCTCCCGCACACCCAGCCGATCTTCCAGCCCGTGACCGAGAAGGTCTTACCGGCCGACGAGATCGTCACTGTGCGCTCAGCCATACCCGGGAGCGCCGCCAGGGCGAGATGCTCGCCCTCGAACACGAGGTGCTCGTAGACCTCGTCGGTCACGGCGACGAGGTCGTGCTCCACGCAGAGGGTTGCGATCGTCTCGAGCTCTGGCCTTGTGAACACCTTGCCCGTCGGGTTGTGCGGGGTGTTCACCACGATGATGCGGGTGCGCTTGGTGATCGCCTGGCGCAGCTCGTCGGGGTCGAACGACCATTCGGGAGCACGCAGCGGCACTGCCCGGTGGGTGGCGCCGGCCATCGCCGCGACGGCGGGGTAGGCGTCGTAGTACGGCTCAAAGAGCAGGACCTCGTCGTGCGGCTCGCACAAGGAGAGCACCGTGGCCGCCATGGCCTCGGTCGCTCCCGCCGTGATCAGCACCTGGGTCGCCGGATCGAGCTCGATGCCGTAGTGGCGGCGCTGGTGCGCCGCGATCGCCAGACGCAAGGACGGGATCCCGGGACCGGGCGGGTACTGGTTGTGGCCCTCGGCGATGGCCCTTCGGGCCGCCTCGAGGACCTCGGGGGGACCCCCGTAGTCGGGGAAGCCCTGGCCCAGATTGACCGAGCCGGTGGCCTCGGCGAGGGCGGACATCGTGGCGAAGATGGTGGTGCCGAAGCGCTGAAGCCGGGCGTTCACGAACGGTTGGTGTTCGGGCATCGGGACGTTCTCCCCGACCTGGGTGCTCAGGCGGCCCGGTGCTCGTCTTTGGGACGGGCCCACGGGCGGCGGAGGCCCGTGTCGAGATACCGGCCGATCACCGGGATCTCCCACATCGACTCGGCGCGGGCGACGGCGAGCCCGACCGAAAGCACGTGCTCGATGGTGCCGAAGACCAGGTAGCGGCGGACCCACTTGGGGTCGTATTTGGCGCTGAAGC
>DAHUZM010000123.1 GCA_027306525.1 Acidimicrobiaceae bacterium | reverse complement strand
AACCTGATCAAGCGGATCAAGCGCATCGGCTTCGGGTTCCGCAACTTCGAGAACTACCGCATCAGGGCGCTGCTCTATGCCGGCAAGCCGAACTGGCGGGTACTCGGCTCGATCGTCGTCAGATGACGAGTCTCACCCCGCCAGAATCCGATGAGCCGCCAGAATCCGATGAGCCTCGAATGCGGCGATGTGGTGGGCCGGGAGGGATTCGAACCCCCGTAGGCTGCGCCGGCAGATTTACAGTCTGCTTCCTTTGGCCACTCGGACACCGACCCGTCCGAGAGGCTAGCGAACGCCAGAGGCATGCCTCACCTCGAGGACCCGCTCGGGCGCGGCGGTACGCTTCGAACATGCCCACTTTCGACATCGTCTCCGAGGTCGACATGCAGGAGATTCGCAATGCCGTCGATCAGGCCAACCGGGAAGCGGCGACACGGTTCGACTTCAAGAACACCGCCTCGACCATCGAACTCGCAGACAACGAACTTGTGCTGCGGTCTTCAACAGAGGACAGGCTGAAGGCGCTCCGCCAGGTGCTCCAGGAGAAGGTCGTGAAGCGGCAAGTCTCTCTAAAGGCACTCGACGAGGGCAAGGTCGAGGAGGCATCGCACGGTGCAGCGCGCCAGCGGATCGCCATCAAGGCCGGCATCTCGAGCGACAACGCCCGGGAGCTCAACAAGTTCATCAAGGGTCTCGGCCTGAAGGGCGTGAGTTCCCAGACTCAGGGTGATCAGATTCGCGTCTCGGGCAAGAAGCGTGACGACCTTCAGGCGGTGATCGCAGCCTGCAAGGAGAAGGACTTCGGCATCCCTCTCCAGTTCAACAACTTCCGGGATTGACCGATCCCTCGTTCTCACTCGAGGGATACGAGAGGGTCGATCGGATCAGCGAAGCCCGACGTCGCCCGAAACCTCCCGGTTCTCGCCCTCGAGCCGCTCCTCGATCTCCTCGCCCAGGCTCGGCACATGGAAGAGACGGTTGAAGAGCATCAGCTTGGCAACCCAGAAGACCCCAAAGCTGAGAAGGTTCGCCGCCACGACGAGGATGGTCTGCTCGAGGTGCGCGTGGTCACCATGGAAGTGGTGACCGATGTTCTTGGCCACCGTCGCGCCGACGATCGAGAAGGCGATGCCGAAGATCGACATCGCCCAGAAGGGGATGACCTCCTTGGTCAGGTGCGACCGGCCGGTCTTTCCCCAAGCCCAATTCCGATTCAGCCAATAGGAGGGAAAGGTGGCGACGACGTTCGCGAAGACCGTGTCTTGGACCTCGCTGTGCTTGAAGATGAAGCCGTAGACGATCGCGAGCACCGAGAGTGACACGGCGGTCGAGATCACCGAGACCATGGAGTAGCGGAAGATCTTCCGGCCCTCGCGGGTGTTCAACCACTGCGCGAATCGCTCGATCAGTTCGGGCATTAGCGCCACTTTACCTGGGGAGCCAGGACTGCCACCGGCTCGGGCCTGGGGCAACGTCGTGTCCCGTCCCCAGGGCCTGCTTACATGGCCAGATGAGCGACGCGCTTGACCGACTGGTCCACCTCCTTGACCTCGAGCCAATCGAGGTCAACATCTTCAGGGGGACCCAGCCCGACGAGGAACGCCAGCGGGTCTTCGGCGGTCAGGTCGCCGCCCAGGCGCTCATGGCCGCCGGACGGACGGTCACCCACGGTGACGTTCACTCCCTCCACTCGTACTTTCTGCGCCCCGGCGACCCCGCCATCCCGATCCTCTACGAGGTTGACCGGATCCGCGACGGGCGCTCGTTCACCACCCGCCGGGTGGTGGCGATCCAGCACGGGGAGGCCATTTTCAACCTCGAGGCGTCCTTCCACGTTGAAGAGGAAGGACCCGAGCACCAGATCCCGATGCCCGAGGTGCCCGATCCCGAGACCGTCCCCACGCTCACCGAGCGTCTTGAGCAGTGGAAAGACCAGCTGAGCTCCTGGTACGACCGGCCCCACCCGATCGACCAGCGCTACATCGGCACAATCCCGTGGTCATCTCGCGTCGAGGACCCCGATCCACGCCAACGCCTCTGGTTGCGGGCCGATGGCCGGCTGGGCGACGATCCCCTGCTCCACGCGTGCGTGACCGCGTATGCCTCGGACCTGTCGCTCTACGACACGATCGTGCGCCCCCACGAGGTGCACTGGGACGAATCCAAGTTCATGGGGGCGAGCCTCGATCACTGCATGTGGTTCCACCACCGCTTCCGGGCCGACGATTGGCTTCTCTATGACACCGAATCACCGATCGCAGGCGGCGCCCGGGGCCTCGCCCGCGGATTCTTCTTCGAGCGGTCGGGTCGCCTCGTGGTCTCAGTGGCCCAAGAAGGGCTGGCCCGAGTCCTCGGAAGGCCCTCGCCGAGCGGCTAGCGGGCCGACATCGGGACGTAGTCCCGTGAGTCCAAGCCGATGTAGAGCTGGCGTGGCCGCGCGATGCGTGAGTCCTGATCGAGCATCTCCTGCCAGTGAGCGAGCCACCCGACGGTGCGCGGAATGGCGAAGAGCACGGGGAACATCTCTAGGGGGAATCCCATCGCCTGGTAGATGAGCCCCGAATAGAAGTCGACGTTCGGGTAGAGCTTGCGCGAGATGAAGTACTCGTCGTTGAGGGCGATCTCCTCGAGCTTCAGCGCGATATCAAGCAAGGGATTCTTGCCGGTGACCTCGAATACCGCATCTGCGGTCCGCTTGATGATCTTGGCCCGTGGGTCATAGCTCTTGTAGACGCGATGGCCGAAACCCCACATCCGATCGCCGCCGCCCTTCACCTCGGCGATGAAGTCGGGCACGTTTTCGATGCTGCCGATCTCTTGGAGCATCCTGATGACCTGCTCGTTGGCCCCGCCGTGTCGGGGGCCATAGAGCGCCGCCGCGGCCGCCGCGGTCGCCGAGTAGGGGTCCGCGTGGGAGGAGCCGACCACCCGCATCGCCGTGGTCGAGCAGTTCTGCTCGTGGTCCGCATGCAAGATGAACAGGACATCGAGAGCGTGAGCGAGGACGGGGTTCGCCTCAAAGCGGGGTTCTGCCACCTTCCACATCATGGAGAGGAAGTTCGAGCAGAAGTCCAGGGAGTTGTCTGGGTACACGAAGGGCATACCGACGCTGAAGCGGTGCGCAGCTGCAGCGAGCGTGGGCATCTTGGCGATGAGGCGGATGATCTGCTTCTGGCGGGACTCGAGGTCGAAGATGCCCTTGGCGTCCAAGTAGAAGGTCGAGAGTGCGGCGACGGCCGATACGAGCATGCCCATCGGGTGTGCGTCGTAGTGGAAGCCGTCCAAGAAGCGCTTGCGCACGTTCTCGTGGATGAAGGTGTGGTAGGTGATTTCCCGCTTCCACGCGTCGAACTCGGCTTGGTTCGGGAGTTCGCCGTGGAGGATCAGGTAGGCCACCTCGAGGAAGGTGGATTCCTCCGCACGCTGCTCGATCGGGTAGCCCCTGTAGCGCAGGATGCCCGCATCGCCATCGAGGTAGGTGATGCTGCTCTCACACGCGGCCGTCGCCATGAAGCCCGGGTCGTAGAACCAGATCCCGGGAAGTAGCTTCGACCACTCGGCGGCCGATATCCCCCCGTGCAGGATCGGGATCTCAATGGAGTCTCCGGTCCGGTTGTCAGTGATCGTGATCGTCTCTGGCACCCCGCTGATCCTCCTGGACCTCGATCTGTTCCGCCAGGCTGATCCTACGGCGCGGCGGCCGGGGTCCGGGCACAGCGGGCGTTGCCCTTGGCCGAGCCGTAGGACGCGACCACGATCGTGGCCGCTCGCGCTGCTGGAGGGGGCGACTGGCCAGGGGGGGAGCCCAGATTGACGGTCAGGTTGTAGGTCGATCCCGGCGCGACCGGGATGGCCGGGAGGGCGAGCGCCGCGCTGCGGGCTGGTGCCAGGGTCACGAGCTTCTTCACCACGAAGGGGGCTCCGCCCCGAACCTCTTGGGCACTCGCCTGGACAGCGACCCGCTTCACGACGACCGAGCCCTGGTTGCGCACCACCGCCGTCACCGAGAGGGTGCAGGTGGGTGGCACCTCGGAGCTGCCCTGGGGGATCGGCGGCGCCTGCGGCTGGCCCGCCGAGGAGGCGGGCGGGGGCGGGAGCACCGGGGGGTCAAGCGCGACTGCGACGAGGTCGACCTCGACGCGCATCTGGAGGTTGGGTGCCGAGGACAGCTGATCGACGAGGGTCCCGACGTTGCTCGCGCTCCACACGACGGAACTCGGAACCCAAACAGAGTTGTTGAGCCGGGAGCCGCCGGGTGCACGTGCGAACAGCCTCTGGGCCTCCCGGTAGGACGTGTCGGCACCGACGAGCAGCGATCCCGCAGTCGAGAGCTCGTGATCGGCCTGCGCCACCGTGACGACCGGGGGTGGGTAGGGCGAGCCCTGCACACTGCTCTGCGAGTCTGGTGTTGGGGTCAAGCGGAGGAGGCCGTCCACGGCCCTTCGAAACAGCGATGCCGCCGTCGCCCTGTCGACCATCGCGGCCACGAAGTCATCGGTGATCCTGGCATCGATCGCCGAGACGTCCGGGGTCGAGCGTTCGACGGCATCGGCTCCGGCAACGATGCTGTCGAGCGCCTGGCTCAGCTCCGTGCGGTTGTAACCGGGCGCCTGCGAGACGACCGTCCGGAGCTGTGCGCCGACCTGGTTGGACTGGTCGATGAGGACGCGGACCTGCGCCGCGAAGGACTGGTCGATCGTGCTCCTGTATGGGCCGGAGGCCCCCCCGACCGAAGCGAGTCCCCCCACCAGGAGGAAGAGAACGATCGCTCCGACGACGAGGAGGAAGACGAACGGCCTCACATCGCGCCGTGACACCGGGGACATCGGGGGCTGACGCTACTTCGGACCCGCGTGCCGGCCTCGGCGGGGCACGCTTCGCCGTCGGCTCAGGGCCCGCGACGCACGTGCGCCTTGCTGGGTGACCCGGGGGTCGACCCGTCTTAGCGAAGCTGATCCGGTTCCATTAGGACGTGGAGGAACCTGCCTCGCTGCGGACCCGCCCCTTTTGGCCGGCGGTGCGCCAATTCGCACTCGGGGCGATGGCATTCACGTCGATGCGATCACGGTGCCGCTCCGCCACGGCGAGGATCGAGGAGACGGTTGACCGGTCCAACAGGTGCGGCACGAGCCCGAGATCAAGCAGCTTGGTGTGAGCAGCCCGGTAGTAGTGCTGCTCCTTTTCGACCCGCGGATTGTCGAGGTTGGAGATCGTGACCGGTCCGCTCGCCGCATCCACCACCTTGTCGGCGAGTTCTTGAATCGAGAACGACTCAGTGAACTGGTTGAACACCCGATATTCGCCTTCCTCTGCCGGGTTGTTCACCGCCAGCTCGACACAGGCGAGCGTGTCGCGAATGTTCAACATCCCCCGTGTCTGGCCCCCGGCCCCATAGACGGTGAGCGGATGGCCGGCGACGGCCTGGACGCAGAAGCGATTGAGGACCGTTCCAAAGACGCCGTCGTAGTCGAAGCGGGTGGCCAGGTCCGGATGCAGCACCGTCTCATCGGTCTCCTGGCCATAGACGATGCCTTGATTCAGGTCGGTCGAGCGGAGCCCCCAGATGCGGCATGCGAACATGATGTTGTGGCTGTCGTGCACCTTGGAAAGGTGGTAGTAGGAGCCCGGCTGCTTGGGGAAGGGGAGCACGTCGGTGCGTCCTCGATGCGTGATCTCGATGAACCCCTCTTCGATGTCGATGTTGGGGGTTCCGTACTCGCCCATGGTGCCGAGCTTGACCAGGTGGATGCTCGGGTCGATCTCGGCGATCGCAAAGAGGAGATTGAGGTTGCCGACCACGTTATTGACCTGCGTGTACACCGCATGTGACCGGTCGATCATCGAATAGGGGGCCGATCGCTGCTCGGCGAAGTGAACGATCGCGTCGGGCTTGAATTCGCGCAATGTGTCATAGACGAAGCCCGCGTCGTTCAGATCACCGATGAAGGGCTCCACCCGCAGACCCGACATCTCCTCCCACGTCTTCACCCGGCGCTGGAGGTGCGCGATCGGGACCAGGCTCGACGTGCCGAGCTCGTAGTCGTATTGGCGCCGCACGAAATTATCGAGGGCACCGACGTCGTGTCCGCGATGGGAGAGGTAGAGGGCCGTGGGCCAGCCGAGATATCCGTCAGCGCCGAGTACCAGCACTCTCATGGTCGATGCACGCTCCCTTTGCGCCGCTCGGGCTGCCGGGCCTTCCTTGCCCGGGCCGGCGGGCCCAAGTTCGAAATGAAATCGCAACAACCATGATGACCGACGTAGCTGAGATTTCCCTGGGAGACGTTCGTCGGCGACCTTGCCACCTCGAGCCCCTCCCCCAGGTCACAGGGTCTTTGTAGGGTCCGAGCATGGGCGCGCTGTTGTACGAAGGACCCGAAATCGTCGCACTGGGCAAGGTGATCGCCCAGGCCCAGTCCACCGACCCCTTCGCCGCGGTTGTCGTCGTTGTGCCCTCTCCCTACGCCCGCGTCCAGCTCCGACGGGTCGTTGGCGCCGCTCGTGGCCTTTGCAACGTCGGGTTTCGCACCTGGCGCGAGGTGGTCGGCGACCTGGCACGGTCGAGCGCAGGGACCGACCTCCGGTCGCCCACCCGACGGGTCCTCGATGAGGCGGTGCGGAGCACCCTCAGGTCGGTTCCCTCGCCGTTCTCGTCGCTCGGCGGGTCTTCGGCCGCCCGCGCACAACTGGTGGGGCTGTTCGGGGAGCTGTGGCGCTCAGGCGGCGACCTCACCGACGCGCTCGCCCGCTCGACCCCGATGTCCCGCTCGCTGGTCGAGCTGTTCAGCGCCCTCGAGAACCACCTGGCCGAGCAGGGGTTGACCGACCCCGGGCGGCTCTTGGACCTGGCAGCCCGAGCACCGGTGGACTCTTCGTTTGGGGCGATCGTCAGATGGTGCCCCGGGACGCTTAGGACACGAGAGCGCGCCGTGCTGGACCACTTGGAAGATGCCGGGGTCCCAATCTCGACGATCGATCCCGGCCAGGGTGCGCTCGCGAGGATCGTGACGTGTGGCGACCCAGATCTCGAGCTGCGAGTGGTTGCTCGTCAGCTCATCAGCTCGGCACTCGATGGCGTGCCGCTCTGGGCACAGGCGGTCATCCACCCGCCTTCGGCCCGCTACTCGCGTCTCGTGCACGGCCACCTGGCTCGCGCAGAGATCCCAACCTCGGGCCCGTCGCCGAGGCGCCTCTCCGAGAGCGCCGCCGGCCGGGCGCTGCTCGGGCTCCTTGGCCTCGCCGCTGGAGAGTTGCGACGCGACGACCTCATCGGGTGGCTGTCTTGTGCGCCAATCACGAGCGGCTGGGGTCCCTCCCGCGCGCCGGTCAATCGATGGGACGACATCTCTGCGCGGGCCGGCGTTGTCCAAGGACTCGAGCAATGGAACGCGAGGCTCCTGCGCTTCAGCGAGATCGGCTCGCTTCGCGACGAGCACGTGGCGCACTCGGAGGCCGAGGCGGGCGCGGCCCACTCGCTTCGCGAGTTCGTGCAGCGATTGGCCGTCGACCTCGAGACGCCCTCCGGAGGCTGGTCGGCGTGGGCCGCGTGGGCCGCCGTGACCCTGAAGCGATACCTGGAGCCCTCGAAGACCTGGCCGCAATCCGAGCAGATCGCCGTTGACGAGGTCCTGAAGGCGATCGAGGAGCTCGCCGATCTCGACGTGGTGGGATCGGCGCCGGACCTCGCCGTCTTCCGGGATGCGGTCGGGTCCGAGCTCGCGACACGCCCACTGCACGACGACCGCGCGGTGGCGCTCCCCGCTTCGGAGGGGGAAGCCCGAGAGCGCTCGCTCGACCACCGCGGCCTACCCGGATCCGTTGGGTCGGGCGTCTTCGTCGGGACGCCGGGCGATGCACGGGGTCTTCTGTTCAAACGGGTGCACATCGTCGGTGGAGCAGATGAGTTCTTCCCTGGACTCGTCCGGTCGCCACCGCTTCTCGACGCCGATGTCGAGCACCCCGACTGGGCGACGAGTGAACGGGTCGTTCAGGAGCTGCACGAGGAGCTTCGCACGGTGCTCGGGCTGAGCGAGGAGCCGGCGACCGTGACACGTCCATTGATCGATCCGAGGAACGGACGTGAGCTCCTCTGCTCTCGCTGGTTCGATCCGAGCGGCGAGTTCGGTAGATGGGCCGAGGAGGACCTCGCATCCTTCACGGCCGACGTCATGAGCGAGGCGGCGGAGCGTATTGCGCTGTCGGGCCATGAACGGCTTCTCAGCGACTTGGTCCGCTTCTCGATGGCAGGCGGTCCCCTTTCCGCACACCCGGCGGTCCAGGGCGAGGAGCCCGCGCCAGGTGGGGTTCGGACCCCGCCGCTGCACGCCAGCATTGCGGCGGCCCGGACGCCCAAGACGGTCCCGTTCAGCCGGTTCGAGGGCAACGTCGGTGCCACACTCGCCCGCGACGTCGCCGGAGAGCTGTCGCCCACCCGGCTCGAGCAGTATGCAACCTGCCCGCGCAGGTATCTGCTCGACCGAGAGTTGCACCTCGGCGCCCCCTTCCGTCCGGAGGCAACCGAGCAGATGGAGCCGCGCGACCGGGGCACCCTTGTTCACCAGATCCTGGCGTCCTATATCGAGGAACGAATCGAGGAACACGCTCCGGCCTCGATCGATCGCCTGCTCGTGATCGCCGAGGAGAACTTTGCCGTCGCGAACGAGGAAGGTCGCTGTGGGTCACCGTTGATGGCAGCGGTTGAACGAGCGAACCTCCTCCGCGACCTCCGCCGGTTCTTCGAGGAAGACACCCTCGAGCCGCTGGCGGCCGAACTCGCCTTTGGGGCGGTTGCCTCGGCCGATGACACACCCGAGGACCGACGCGAGAGCTCGTCGAGCCCCCTGCCGGCCGCGACCACCGGTGCCGTTGAGATCGAACTCGCACATGGCAGGAGCGTCCGCTTCGGAGGCTCGGTGGACCGGATCGATCGAGATGCGGACGGAACGATCGTCGTGAGCGACTACAAGACCGGGCGCCAGAGCGATCTTGATCAGCTGAAGAAGGACCCGGTCGCCGGGGGGACACGGCTGCAGCTTCCGATCTACGCCCTCGCCGCCAAGGCGTACGCACAGTGGGACGGTCTCGTACGCGCCCGGTACTGGAACATCTCTTGGGACCGACACCGTCCCTCGTACTCGTGCACCCTCGATGATCGCCTCATGGGCCGCTTCAAGGAGGTCGTTTCGACGATCGCTTCTGGAATCGAGTCCGGTGTGTTCCCCGCGTATCCGGGCGAGGAGGAGTACC
This sequence comes from Acidimicrobiaceae bacterium, assembly GCA_027306525.1. Classification (GTDB taxonomy): domain Bacteria; phylum Actinomycetota; class Acidimicrobiia; order Acidimicrobiales; family RAAP-2; genus Palsa-461. Next base: position 11,605 of record DAHUZM010000123.1, on the reverse strand, counting down.
GGGATCGCCGGCCAACGTTCGCCAACTGTCGGTACTGCGACTTCGACCGCTTGTGTCCGACCGATCGTGATCGGCGCTGGGCGCTCGCCGCAACGACACCCGAGGTCGAACCGGTTCTTCGGCTGGCCGATGATCCCGACCCCTCGCTCGAGGGCATCGTCTCTGCCCAAGACCTCGAACAGCGCGGTCCGCGACCATGACGACCGGCGATGCGCTGGTCGACGAGCGGGCCCGGTTCAAGATCACGACCGACGTCGGGAGTCGGCTGGCGGTCAACGCGGCTGCGGGCAGCGGCAAGACCACGGCGCTCGTCGACCGCATCGTCAGGCTCGTCTCTGCCCGTCGGACGTCGATGGCATCGATCGCGGCGATCACCTTTACCGAGGCCGCCGCAGCGGAGCTGCGCGTCCGGGTCCGCCGGGCGCTCGAGGCGGGAGCCGACGATCCTCGGCTCCTCGCCGCGGCGCGGGAGCTCGACGACGCCGCCATCTGCACCATCCACGCATTCGCCCGACGAATCTTGAGCGAAAATTGGCTCGAGGCCGGGTTGGCTCCGAGCGTCGAAGTCCTCGACGCGGCGGGCGAGTACGTCGACCACAAGACCCGATGGGCGAAGTTCACGAGTGCACTGCTCGCCGATGCCGAAGCGGCACCGACCCTCATGCGTGGTTTTGCGGCCGGATTGAGGCTCGGCCACCTGAGCGATGTCGCACGAGCCCTCGCACAACACCACGACCGGCTGACCCCAGCGGTGCTGGCGCGTCTTGGGGGTGAACGCGACCGGTGCGCCAATCCGGGAGTCGACCTCGAGGAAGTCGTCGGACGGATTCGCGCCGCCATCACACTCGGGGAGCACTGCACAACGCACTCCGATCGGCTGTACGAACATCTGCAGACCGTGATGGGCGAGGCGTTTCGCCAGCTCGGACCCCTGGTGGGGTCGCGTGACGAGACCACGATCCTGAGCGTGCTCCGCACCCTGCCCCGCCTCACTTGCTCCCATGGCAAAAAGGACAACTGGAGCATCGGCATTGACGTGGTCCGCGGAGCCTGCACCGATGCCCAAGAGGCATGCGACGCGATCCGCGGCGCAGTGAGCGAGTCGGTCGTCAGCGAGCTCGGCTACCGGCTCGCGTGCTGGGCAGTCGAGGGCGCTGCGCTGCGGCGAGCCGAGGGCAGGTTCAGCTTCCACGATCTCTTGGTCGAGGCCCGAACACTGCTGAGGGAGAGTCCGTCGGTACGCAGCCGGGTTCGAGACCGATATCGCTGCATCCTCATCGACGAATTCCAGGACACCGACCCGCTCCAGGCCGAGCTGGCCGAGCTCCTGGGCGAACCGACCGAGCGCGACGCCGCCGCACGCCTCTTTCTCGTCGGCGACCCCGAGCAGTCCATCTACCGGTTCCGACGGGCCGATGTGGAACAGTTCCACGCAGCCGTGGCCGCGATGGACGAGGAGATCACCCTCGCCTCGAACTTCCGATCGGTGCCCGAGATCCTTCACTTTGTGGACCTGGTCTTCGAGGGTCTGGGCGACGAAGTGCGCAGGCACAACGGGATCGCCCACCGTTCCCTCGTGCCGACACGCCCGGGCGGTGTCCACACGTCGGGCCCGACCGTTGCCACCCTCGGCGGGCCCGATCAGGACCTCCGCGCGCGCGAGGTGCGGATGCGCTCGACGCAGGACGTTGCGGCGGTCATCGCGGCCGCGGTGCTCGAGGGGTGGAGCGTGCACGGCGGCGACGGCGCACGAGCAGCCCGTTACGGCGACATCGCCGTGCTGCTGCCAACCAGGACGTCGCTGCCGATGCTCGAGCGCGCGCTCGACGCGGCCGATATCCCCTATCGCCTCGAGGGGGCGAGCCTGGTGTGGGCCTCCCAGGACGTGCGCGATGTGCTGGCAGTCGCCCGTGCGGTCCACGATCCCGCCGATCCCATCGCAGTCGTGGCAGCGCTCAGGACGCCCGCGCTCGCGTGCGGGGATGACGATCTCGTGCGGTTCCACGCGCAACACCGCTCCTGGGACCCGCGCTACGAGTACGGCGCCGAGATCGGCGAGGACGACCCGGTGGGTCGGGCCATGGCGGTTCTCGCCGAGCTCCACGGGCGTCAAATGTGGACGACTCCCTCCGAGATCATCTCGACGATCGTGACCGAGTTGCGATTCTTTGCGCTGGCCCTGGTCAACCGCAGACCCCGCGACCACTGGCAACGCCTGCGATGGCTCCTCGATCAGGCTCGTGCCTTCGAGGAGAATACGGCTGGGACCCTCGGCGAATTCCTCGAATGGGTCGATCTCTCCGAGGAAGCCGATCGTTGGACGAGCACGCTCGGACCTCCCGAGACCGATGACGACGCCGTCCGCGTCATGACCGTCCACGGAGCGAAGGGTCTCGAGTTCCCAATCGTGATCCTGACCGGTCTCGACACGCTTCCACCCAACGTCGCCCCCCCCGTGCTGTTCGACGGCGATGGCGTCCCGCACTTCTCCTTCGGGGTCGACTTCCGCTCGACCGCCTACAGGGCGCTCTCGCAAGCCGACCGCTCGCTCGAGGCTGCCGAGCGCCTCCGGCTGCTCTACGTCGCGTTGACCCGGCCGAGGGATCACCTCGTGATCGATCTCGGCCACAAGGCTGGGGCCAACGAGGCGATGGCGAACAAGCTCTTCCCGATCTGCGAGGCGGCCGGCGTGCGCCGGCTCCGGCCGGTTGTGCCTGAACGGGCGACCCCCGGGACACCTGCGGACGTCGTCAAAGATGAGCGCTGGTGGATCGACCAGGAGCGCTGGACCCAAGAGCGCCGTGGGCTGATCGACCGGCTGGCACGACAGCCGGCGTGGTCGGCGACCGCGCTCTCGGCGCTCGGGGCGGCGAGCACCGACGAGGCGCCGCACACCGCGCGACGCGACGAAGAGGAGACCCAGCGTCGCATCGGCCGGGCAGTGCATCATGCCCTCTCCAAGATCGAGCTGCGAGACGACGGTGCCATGAGCGAAGAGGACGTGTCGCTCGCTAGGGGCGCGGCGAGGACCCAACGCCTGGACGAAGAGCCGATCGAGAGGGTGGTGGCCCTGGTCCGCAGCGCACTCGCGTCCCCTCTGGTGCGCTCGATCGCAGCGGGCCGGCACTGGAAGGAACTGCCCCTCGCCGCAGCCCTCCCCGGCGATGCAGGGATCCTCGAGGGATTTGCAGACCTCGTCGGTGAATCCGAGGAGGGTCTCGTGGTCGTGGACTTCAAGACCGCCCGGCGGACGGGCTCCTCCCAGCAGTACCTTCGCCAGGTCGCCGCGTATGCCTACGCGCTCGCACGCTCGACGGGCCGAAGCGTGGCCCGGGTCGCCGTGTGTTACCTCAGCGAGGAAGCGGCGGACGAAGACGCGCTGGCGGGCGAGGAGCTCGAGGAGAGGATCGCCGAGGTGCTCGCGGCGGCCGGGGCCGATGGAACGTCAGCCGACGCCGCTGATGCCGGGCAGCTCTCGTTCTTCGGCCCCCCCTGAGACCACGTCGAGCTGAGGACGCTGTAGAGGCGCGTCCTCCACCTCGTCGCAGGGTTGGCTGAGCTCGGGTGCCTGGGGCAGCCTCGGCACGGCGCTCACGTGACGGAGCTCGGTGATCTCCTTCGCATCGTGTTCGACGACCGAGAGTTCCGGGAATCGACGGGCCGTCACCAACACCCGGGACTCGAGCGACCCGACGGCATCGTTGAACGCCTCGACCGTGCTCGAGAGCGATCGGTGCATCTTTGAGAAGTGCCCGCCGAGGACGCGGAGCCGCTCGTAGAGCTCACTTGCGAGATCGCGCACCTTCTGCGCGTTCTCGGCAAGACCCTCATTGCGCCATCCCTGGGCAAAGATCCGGAGCAGTCCGATCAGCGTGGTCGGGGTCGCGATGAGGACGCGTTTGGCGATCGCATACTCGAACAACTCGGGATCCTGCTCACACGCCGTGGTGTAGAGCGCCTCGCCGGCGATGAAGGCGACCACGAAATCCGGCGAGGGGTCGAACTGCGCCCAGTACTCGCGCTTGGCCAACTGGTCGACATGGGTGCGGACCTGGCGAGCGTGGGCATCGAGACAGCTCCGACGGGCCGTCTCCTCCTCGGCATCCATTGCTCGCAGGAAGGCATCGAGGGGCACCTTCGCGTCGACGACGATGTGGCCTCCCCCCGGCAAGTGCACGACGAGGTCCGGACGCGACCTGCCGTCCTCCCCCGAGCGTGTCACCTGCTCGTTGAAGTCGCAGTGCTCCACCATCCCGGCCATCTCGACCACCCGGCGAAGCTGCATCTCACCCCACATTCCCCGGGTCTGGGGAGCCCGCAGCGCAGTGACCAGGTTGTGGGTCTCTCTCTTCAGCTGCTCCTGGGAGCTCGCCAGCTGCTTGACCTGCTCGGTGAGGCCGCTGTAGGCGCCCTTGCGTTCGAGCTCCATCTGGCGAAGCCCCGTCTCATAGCGCCCGAGTGCCTCGCGCAGTGGTTCCAAGAGCTGCGCGATCGCCTCTTGGCGCCTTCCAAGGTCCCCCCGGGCGACCTCCTGGGCCTCGTTCAATCTCGAGTTGGCCAGCGCGAGGAACTGCTCGCTATTCGAGCGCAGGGCCTCACCCGACAGCTGTGCGAACGTCCCGACCAGCCGCTCACGGTCCTCCTCCAGGGCCCGGGCCCGCTCTTCGGCGCTGCGACGCGCCTGCTCGAGCTCCGTGGCAAGCCGCGCGTTGTCGGTGCTCAGCCGGTTCAACGACGCTGAGCCCTGCTCGAGTTGCACCCCGAGGCGACCGATCGCCTCCTGCGCGTCGGCCAACCGGCCCTGCGCCACCCTGGCCTCGGCGAGGGCCTCATCGCTGCGGCGCCGACAGACGAAGAATCCGACGGCGCATCCACCACAGAGCCCCAGCAACAGGCCGATCAGCAGTCCGACGATCATGCCAACCCCCGTTCGGCGCCACCGCGCCGATCGCCTCGATGTCCTCGTGCCACCGGTCGACGCCGGCGATCCTGTACCACCGGGTCACAGTACCGAGGGGGTGTGACCCCGCCTGGGACGGTCACCGGCCTCGTTGATGGTCTGCGCCGCGCCTCGCTCGACCCCCTCGCCCAGGCGACGGCCGGAGGTACCGTAGCCACATGGTCTTTCGGATCGGCTCCGTGCGACGGAACCCGCCTTCTCGGGAGGGCGACCCGAGCACGGGTCTCGCGCAGGACCATGAGCCCGCCGAAAAGGACGAGGGCACGGTCCTCGCCGACGTCGATCGAATGTTCGTGCAGGCGTTTGCATTGGTCGGAGAGGGCATCGCCGGCGCGACGCACGCGCTGCTGGCCGGCGATCGCGAGGCGGCAAAGGAGCTGGTCCAACGAGATGAGGTCGTCGACCGCCTGACGCACGACATTGCAGTGCTCGCACAACGGCGCCTGGTCTCGGGCGAAGGCTCAATCGACGAGCGTCGAGAGCTGGTGGCCGTCCTTCGTATGCTCACCGACCTCGAGCGCAACGGCGACCTGGCCGAGCACATCGCCCGACGCGCCGCAAGGGGCCTCGGGGCCGAGATGTCGGCGCGCAGTCGGGGGCTCGTGGAACGGATGGGCGAGGTGGCGACCCAGCTCTGGCGCAGCACCGCCGAGGTGTTCGCCGATCGATCCTCGGAGGGAGCGGTCATCGTCGACGACCTCGACGATGAGATGGACGATCTCCACGTCACGTTGACGGCCGAGATCGCGGCAGGCACGATGCCCACTCCGGTGGCGATCGAGCTCGCGATGGTCGGCCGCTTCTACGAGCGATTCGGCGACCACGCGGTGAGCCTCGCGAGGAGGATGGCCGCGCTCGTCGGTGCCGGTCCCGAGCCCGGGACCGTCGCCTCGGACTGAGCGGGGCTCAGAATCGGCGCTCGAGAAGCAGTTCGGCGATCTGCACGGCGTTCAGGGCCGCGCCCTTGCGCAGGTTGTCACCCGAGACGAAGAGCGCAAGCGCGTCGTCCCGATGGTCGACCGCCCTGACGCGCCCGACCAGCGACACGTCGCCGCCCGCCGCCTCGAGCGGCGTCGGGACCTCTCGCAGCTCGACGCCCGGTGCCGAGCGCAACACTTCAACGGCCCGCTGCGGCGAGATGGTCCGCTCGAACTCGGCGACGACGGCGACCGAGTGCCCGGTGAACACCGGCACACGAACACATGTGCAGGTGACGAGCAGTTCGGGCAGGTCCAGGATCTTGCGGCTCTCGTTCCGGAACTTCTGCTCCTCCTCGGTCTCGCCAGAGCCGTCACCCACGAACGAACCGGCCAGCGGCAAGACGTTGTGGGCGATCGGAGCAGCGAAGGCCGCCGGCTCGGGAAAGCTCACCCTTGCCGGGTTGATCACGAGGTCGTCGGCCGAGTGCGCCGTCTTCACCAGCTGCTCGGCCAGCTCGGCGACGCCCGCGGCGCCCTTGCCCGAGACCGCCTGGTAGGTCGACACCACGAGGCGACGCAGGCCGGCCTCGTCGTGCAGCACCTTGAGCGGCGGCATGGCGACCATCGCCGTGCAGTTCGGGTTGGCCACGATCCCCTTGGGCATCGAGGCCAACGCCTCGGGGTTGACCTCGCTCACCACGAGCGGCACGTCGGGGTCCATCCGCCATGCCGAGGTGTTGTCGACGACCACTGCGCCGGCCGCCGTGAGCCGGGGCGCGATCTCAAGGGACGCCGCCGCACCCGTCGAGCACAGGGCGATGTCGATGCCGCCGAGATCGGCGGTGGCGGCATCCTCCACCGGGATCTCCGCGCCCGCCCACGGGAGCAACGTCCCCGCCGAGCGCGCCGAAGCGAAGAAGCGGATCTCATCGAGGGGGAACGACCGCTCGGCCAAAACCGAGCGCATCACCCCGCCGACCTGGCCCGTCGCCCCGAAAACGCCGACTCGCATGGCCCAATCCTAGAAGCGACCCGGGGTGTTCACGGCCTTCGATGGTCCCCCGGGATCCGACCGCTCACCGACGAGGGCCTCGAAGGACGCCCCGGGCGCGCCAGGACCCGGCGGACAGGTCGCTACTCGAGCTCGAAGGCCGCGTGCAGCGAGCGGACGGCCCGCTCGACGTCCTCCTCGCGCACCACGCACGAGATGCGGATCGTGGAGGTCGAGATCATCTCGATGTTGATGTCCTCGCCGGCCAGCGTCTCGAACATCATGGCGGTGACACCGGGATGGGTCTTCATGCCCGCACCGATGACCGACACCCTGCCGATCGCGTCGTCGGAGGAGACGCCGGACGCGCCGAGCTCGTCCGCCAGCTCGTTGCAGACCTCGACGCCCGTCTTCAGATCGAGCCTTGGAAGTGTGAAGGAGATGTCGGTCGTCCCATGCGAGGAGATGTTCTGCACGATCATGTCCACGTTGATCGACTTCGCGGCGAGCGCCCTGAACAGCCGTGCCGCGACACCGGGCCGGTCGACCACGCCGGCCACCGTGATCTTGGCCTCGGAGGTGTCGTGGGTGACCGCGGTCACGACTGCTTGCTCCATGGTCGGATCCTCCTCGGTGACGATGGTCCCAGGCTCCCAGGTGAAGCTGGAGCGGACGTGCAGCGTGACGTGGTGACGCCGGGCGAACTCGACCGAGCGCAACATGAGCACGCGCCCCCCGGTGGCCGCCATCTCGAGCATCTCGTCGAAGCTGACCCTGGGGAGCCGCTTGGCGTGGGGCGCCACCCGGGGGTCCGCGCTGAACACCCCGGTGACGTCCGTGTAGACCTCGCACATCGACGCCCCGAGCGCTGCGGCCAGGGCGACCGCCGTCGTGTCGGAGGCCCCTCGGCCGAGGGTGGTCACGTTGCGCTCGGTCGAGACCCCTTGGAAGCCGGCCACGACGGCGACCTTGCCCTCGGCGAGGGCCTCGCGCACCCGGTCCCCTCGGACCTCGATGATCTTGGCGCGAGAGTGTTCGGCGGTCGTGATGATCCCGGCCTGGCTCCCGGTGAACGACACCGCCGGGACCCCGAAGTCCCCGAGGGCCATGCAGACGAGCGGGGCGGTGATCCGTTCCCCCACGCTCACGAGCATGTCGTACTCCCGGGGCGAGGGGGACGAGCTCACCTCGCTGGCGAGTCGAATGAGGTCGTCGGTGGTCTTGCCCATCGCGCTCACGACCACCACCACGTCGTTGCCGTCACGCCGCGTGCGCGCGACATGCTCGGCCACGGCTCGGATGCGGTCCGCGTCGCCGACCGAGGTCCCCCCGTACTTCTGGACCATGAGCGCCATGGGTCGAAACTACCCGGGCTCAAGCGGGGTCCTCGGCCGACCGGGCCCCGGCGATCCTGGGACCGGGACGGCGACCGATAGGGTGTCGACCCGTGCCCAGCGAGAAACGAGCACGCCAGCGCGCCGGTCGGGCCGCCCGGCTGGAGGCCATGGCCCGCCAACAGAAGCGTCGCCGACGGATCCGAAGCTCAGCGATCGTGGTCGTGATCGCCGCCGTCGTCGTCGGCTCCGTCTACCTCATCACCCGGCACGGCTCGACGCCGCCGAAGAAGAGCGCCCATTCGAGCCCCCAGGCCCGGCTCGAGGCCCTGTGGGCCAAGGCGGGCTGCCCGACCAAGCCGACCGCCCGGGTGAACACCCAGCAGTACTCGAGCGTCCCGGCGAACACGATCTCGCCGACCGCCACCTACACGGCGAGCGTGAAGACCGACGTCGGCACGTTCGTCATCACGCTCGACCAGAAGGAGGCGCCCGTCGCCGTCAACAGCTTCGTGTTCCTGGCCAAGAAGGGCTACTTCGACTGCAACGTGTTCCACCGGGTCATCAAGACCTTCGTCGACCAGACGGGCGACCCCACGGCAACCGGTGCCGGGAGCCCCGGCTACCAGTTCACCGAGCACGGTCCGGCCACCGCCTCCCCGCAGTACCCCATCGGGTCCGTGGCGATGGCCAACAGCAACAGCCCGGCGACGACCAACCCGACGACGAACGGAAGTCAGTGGTTCGTGGTGACGGGCCCCCAGGGCGAGTCGCTTCCCCCGGACTACGTGCTCTTCGGACAGGTGACCTCGGGTATGAGTGTGGTGCAGAAGATCAACGCTGACGGTGCGCCGAGCACGTCGAGCGCCGGAACGCCCAAGGTGTACCACCGCATCCTCAAGATCACGATCAAGGAGAGCTGAGCCCATGAGCCCCGTCGAGCCCCCCGCCCCCGACGGATCGAGCGAGAAGCGACAGCGCTTCGACGCCGAGCCGCCAATGATCATCGACCCCGACAAGCGCTACTCGGCGACAATGGTGACGACCAAGGGCACGATCAAGATCGCGTTGGACCCCATCGCGGCGCCGCGCACGGTCAACAACTTCGTGTTCTTGGCGCGGTACCACTACTTCGACGGGATCTCCTTCCACCGGATCATCCCCGGGTTCGTGATCCAAGGCGGCGACCCCGAGGGCACAGGCATGGGGGGTCCCGGCTACCGGTTCAAAGACGAGCTCCCCAAGCCCGGTCGCTACCAGGTCGGATCGCTCGCGATGGCCAATGCAGGTCCCGACACGAACGGGAGCCAGTTCTTCATCATCACCGGGGCGCACGGTGTGGCGCTCCCGCCCCAATACTCACTCTTCGGGTCGGTCGTCTCAGGGGGCGACGTGGTGCAGGCCATCGACGCGGTGGGCACCCAGTCCGGAAAGCCCACCGAGCGCGTCGTGATGGAGTCGGTCACGATCGAGGAATCCGACTAACGCGATCCTCCAAGTCGCCCCAATAAGGCCGCTCGACACGATGTCGGACCCCGCCGTGGTCGAAAGGTTCGTGGCCGAGTCGCTAGCGGCCAGCGTCACCGGGGCGCCCGAGCGCCGCCGCGGAGGCTTCGACAACGAGAGCTGGGTGGTCCCGGTGGCGGGCATCGGGCGCGTGATCCTGCGCATCGCTCGCCCACTCGCCGACCCGACGAAGGTCCGCGCAGCATGGGAGGCCCATGGACTCGCCACGGAGGCCGGGGTGCCCACCGGGCGACGTCTGCACTTCTCGGTGGCCTGCGAGGCGCTCGGGGACCGCGCCTGCCGCATCGTGGAGTTCGTCGAGGGAAACGAGTCCCCGGGTGTGCTCGAGGATGTGTCGACGATCCCCATCTTCTTCGAGGCGCTCGGGGCTGCGATGGCCCGAGCGCATTGCGTCCGGCTGGGCGCCTTCAGCTCGCGGGTTGACGGATCGAGTCCTCGCTTTGGGCGCTGGAGCGAGTACGTCGCGTCCCGGGTGCCGGCCATCGTTCGTCGTTCGGTTGTCTCGGGCGCGTTCAGCGAGCGCGAGATCACCGAGCTGCTCTCGCCGCTTCCAGCGCTGTGCGTGCGGGTCGACCCGGTGGTCACGCCCACGCTCTGCCATCGAGACCTGCATCTCGGGAATCTGATCGCAGGGCAGGACGGCGCATTGCGCGCCATCGTGGACTGGGACGCGGCGGAGGCGTGGGACGCGATGGTCGACTTCGTGAAGCTGCGCTGGCAGGTGCTCGACCGCTACCCGGGCGCCGAGGAGGCGCTGTGGGCCGGGTACGCCGCCGGCGGCGATCCACCCATGTTGGCGGAGCGCCTGCACATCGTGGACCTGCTCGAGCTGGCCAACGGCGTCGCCAACTCCAGGCTCGAAGGGTGGTCGCACTACGAGGACCAGAACCGTCGATGGCTGGCGGCCGCCTTGGAGAGGTCGGGCGCCGCTTAGTTCGGGAGCGCCGACAACCCGGCAACGCGCCGGTCGACGAACACGGCCGGCTCTCCGACGCCCGCCCGCTGCCAGGTGCCTCCGGGCAGGCGAATGAGCGCTGTGCGCTCCGGGAGCCCGACGACCGGCAGACCCGCCGGGGCGAGGGTGACCGAGCGGTGCAGCTTCTCGCCGTGGGCGTCCTCGGACAGGTCGCCGTAGTGGGTGAAGACGGCCAGACCGTCGATGAGGCCCAGGCCCACGGTGAGCGCCCCGCCACGAGGATCGACCATCGGGTCGGTGAGCGCCATGGCCCCGGCGCCCGCACCGGCCACGACCGCCCCTCCCGCCCACGCCTCCCGCAGCGCCTCGAAGACGGCTGAGCCCTTCAGCACCGAGCGAAGGTGCAGCGACGAACCTCCCGAGAGATAGATCAACCGGGCCCGTCGCACCACCTCGGCCGCTGCGGGGTCCTCGGCGTCGCGCCGGCTGAGGATCATGAGACCCTCCACCTCGGCACCCAGCCCCGAGAACCACTCCGCCGCCGCCACCACGACGCGTTCGGGGCGCTCGTAGGCGGCCGCCGTCGGCAGAACGAGCACCTCGGCGCCGCCCGAGGCGCTCAGGAGGTCCCGGTCGAACTCGCAGCCCTCGGTCCACTCTGCCCCACCGACCAAGGCGAGCATCCCTCCGGCAGCGGCCACGCCCTCACTCTTCCACGCCTGGGAACCCCGGTCCCCATCTCCCAAGGTGAGACCCGGTGACCGTTGGGTAGCATGCGGCCCATGTCGATCACCAAGGTGGGCATCGTCGGATCCGGGATCATGGGCACGGGCATCGCCGAGGTCGTCGCGACGACCGGGCATGAGGTCGTGGTCCGCAGCCGCAGCCAGCCGGCCGCCGATCGCGTGCTGGCCGGGGTCAAAAAGTCGCTCGACCGCCAGATCGAGCGGGGGAAGG
>DAHUZM010000116.1 GCA_027306525.1 Acidimicrobiaceae bacterium | reverse complement strand
GATCAACCTCGCGGACGGGACGATCTACGTTGCTCCGCTCTTCGAAACCGGAGATGCCCGATACGCGTGGCTCAACTCGATCCAGGCGGTCGGAAAGGGCCGACTGGAGGGCAACCGACTCAGCTACGAGTGGTACGAGGTGCGCTGAGGGGGCGCCGCGGCCCGAAGACGGACGGGCGCTCGCTCCAAGGCAAGACGCCCGCGAACGAGACGCCGACCGGCGAGGAATAGCGGCGGAGGACTGCGGCGAGTGCGCCGTCAGATCCTCAGACAGGCCCGTCGCGGGCCGGGGCGACGGCCCCGATCGACTCGTCGCGCCGGGGAGAACCGGGGGCGGATGGAGGAGCCATGGCGCTGCGCCTGGTGTCCGACGACGGGAGCCCCGAGACCGAGCTCCCGCTGGTGTTGAGCGTGGAGGAGGCGGCGAGGATCCTTCGGATCGGCCGGGGCACCGCCTACGAGCAGGCCCGCGTCTTCCGGGCCACCGGTGGCCGGGAGGGGCTTCCGGTCATCGCCATCGGCCGCGCAGCCTGCGGGTGCCGAGGGCGGCGCTCCTCGAGGTGCTCGAGACCGGCTGTCCGAGGAACAAGGACGCCTCGTGAGCCGTCCCACAGCCGCCCGTCATCGTTCGGCCCTTGCGCTCAGCGGGGACCTGCGCCGTGGAGCCGGCAGTTGTTGGAAGGACTCAAGACGGGTGGCGCTCAAGGGGGGAACTTGGAGCACACCTTATGCACATGGGTGCGAACTTGATTTCGTAACGCCGACCGTGGGCCGGTCTTGACGTGCTCAGATCCAGGCGAGCCAAGCGAGACCGCGACGCCAAGATCGCCGAACGTGTGCGCCTGCGGGCCAAGAGGGAAGCCCAGCGCCCGCATCCGAAGGGCACCTGGGGAGGACGGCGGAAGGGGGCCGGGCGTCCCCGGGCGTACGCACCCAACGCCGATCGCCAGGCGGCCTATCGGAGGCGCCGTGGCCGAACGTCGCCTGGTGCTCGAATCGGGTGATCGACTACGCGGCGACCGTGATCGTCAGGAGCTGAGGCGTGCCGACCTCTTCCGGGATGGGCTCGCTGTCCGCCTGGAGCCCAGCGATGTGGACCTCGATGGCCTCGGCCGCCCGCTCGCGACATTCCTCGAGGGTCCGGCCCTGGGTGAAGCAGCCCGGCAGTGCCGGCACCGTCACGAGATACCCGCCCGTCTCCTCCGGCTCGACGACGATCGTGTAGGTGCGCACCGTTCTCATCCTCTCACAGCGCCGAGCGGAATTCGTCGGCTGTGATGCCAGCCTGGGCGAGGATCGACCGGAGCAGGCCCGGCCCGATCGTCTCGCCGGTGTGGAGCGGGACGGTCACCCGGCCGCCGCGAGTCGGGTGGCGGAGCTGCGCGTGAGATCCCTTCTGGGCGACAACGACCCATCCGAGGGTTTCGAGGGCGCGGACGATCTGTCGGCCGGTGACGCGGGGGAGTGGCGGCACGCCAAAGAGACGGTAGACGGCGGGGTATCGGCGACTCCGCGAGCGGATCGTGCTCAATCAGTCCCGAGATGCGGCGAGTCGCTCCCATTGTGCTCCCAGCCGTTGGGGTATGTTGGTCGTGACCAGGTAGGACGCGGACGGTACAGCGATCCTGCAAAGCCCCGTACGGCGGTTCGATTCCGCCCGAAGCCTCGAGGAGCTGAGCAGGTTACATGCCTGCTCAGAGCAGCAGAAGTGCGTTCGACCGGGTGCGCCTCCGTGTGTCTGCGTGCTTCCACGTATTCCCTGGTCCGCTCCCAGGGCGCTCCCACCACGCTCCCAGGGGACCACGAGCCGGAGGCCAGGAGAAGGGCTTCATCGAAGTGCGAAGCGGTCGCTACCGCGCGCGCTGTCGCGATCCGCTTGGTCGCCAACGCAGCGAGACGTTCACCCGAAAAGCAGATGGTGAGCGGTTCCTGCGCGAGGTCCAGGTCGACATCGAGCGCGGTCGGTGGATCGCCCGCGCGGCGCCGAGGCCGCACTGGCCTCCTGGGCGCAGGAGTTCTTCTTTCCTTGGCTCGCCGGCTGTCGCCGCCGACCCAGGAGACCTACCGGCGGGACCTGGAGCGCTACGTGCTGCCCCGGTTCGGCTCGTACCGCCTCGGCCGGCTGCCGACCGACGAGATCGAGAAGTGGCTGAACGACGAGGTGGCCGCCGGGCTGGCGCCGAGCTCGGTCCACCGCAGCTACCGGGTGTTGCGCCGGGTGCTTCAGGTGGCGGTCGAGAAGGAGCGCAGCCTGACGAACCCGTGGCGACCGGGTGGCGCCTCCGCGGGTGCCAAGCGCGAGATGGGGTGATCGTCTGCGTGCCTGGCGGTCGGTGCTTCGGTCACGGCCGCGCAGCTCTTGGTCGGCGGGTCGAGCTCTGCGCAGCATCAACCGAGACAGTCATGTCCGCCCTCCCGATTGCGGTCGGGACTCTTTATCGACCTCGTCACATCTGGAACGAGCCGCGAGCAAGTGTCGGGCTGAGTGCCGTTCTCAGGGGATCACAGGTTGGACTCGTCCGCTGACATGTGCGGCAGCCTCCCCGGTTCCGCTGGCGGCGAGCTCGTTGCAGCCGAGGGCGAACCACGTCATGGACAGCGAGCCCATCGCATAGCTCTCGAGGGGTGCTCGTAGTTTTGCCCCGCGGGGGTGCCAGAAACCCAGTGACGTTGACGAGCGCGGATCGCCAGCGTGCCTCTTGGATGCAACAGCTCCACTTTCGATACGCGAGGTTTTCGATCCGTGGGCCCCTCTGCTCGGGCCCCACGCCCGGCGCGCGGCAATATCGAAAGTGGTGGAAATGCGTCAGGTCCGATTCGGCGACCCCGAGGTGAAGCCCGTCCTCGCAGGGCTGGCCGACGAATACGAGATTCGATACGGCAAGAACAACGAAATGGCGAGGACGACGGACATTGAGTTCGACCCACCGTCGGGACTGTTTGTGGTCGTGATGGACGGAGCGGTCACGGCTGCTGGTGGGGGCTTCAGGCGCTACGAACCCACGACCTGTGAGGTGAAGCGGATGTGGACCCACCCCGCGTATCGCCGGCGAGGAATGGCGGCGAGCGTGCTCAGCGCGCTCGAGGCCGCAGCGCGGAACGCTGGCTATGCCCGGCTCATCCTCGAAACGGGACCCCGACAGCCCGAGGCCGAGGCCTTCTATGCAAGACAGGGCTACAGCCGCATCGACGTCTACGGTCGGTACCCCGATGCCCGAGCGTTCGCCTTGGATCTGTCCGAGCGCTGAACTCGGTGGCCAAGCGCGCGGTCGGTCGCTCCTTGGGCGGTTTCGGGGATCTCCATCGGTGGACGGCGATTGCCCCTTGACCCCTCACCGAGACCGCCCGCTACCGTGGGCACATGGCCGATCGGCGAGTACCCGGTGGAGTGGTGCACACGATCCCCGCAGACCTTCGCAAGGCGCTCGTCGCAAGCTCGGCTGCGCTCGACGCCTGGAAGGACATCACTCCGCTTGCCCGAAACGAGTTCATCTGCTGGGTCGAGGACGCCAAGAAGGACGTGACGCGAGCGCGTCGTATCCGACGGACACGAGAAGAGTTGGAAGAGGGTCGGCGTCGGCCCTGCTGCTGGCCCGGGTGTAGCCATCGGGAACGCAACGGCTGGCGGTCTGAAGTTCCGAACGACGCGGACGGGTTGGGAGACTCTCGCCCTTCGCGTGGTGCCTTCCAGTCGCTCTCGATCTAGCTCGCAGGCCAGCGCCGCCACGTCGGGGTGTCCCCTGCGACGCACCCCGGCCCTTTGCCCTCCCATCTCGAGTCTTTGGTCACTCCTTTGGACCCGATCGACCCGTCGCGCCGAGGCGCCGATCTGACTGGCCGTCACGGCATTTGCGATCTGGCACCGCCGGGGCTCGGCGTGCCCGGCGTCGACGCCGGGCACGGGTCCCTGCTGCTCTCGGCCACCGGGGCGGAGCTCGGCCAGCAATCGCATCGGCCTGCCGCCTTCGGTGATCGAGTTCCGGGGCCGAGAAGCGCGCGGCCGGCCGCCACATGGGGTTGACTGAACGCCAAGATCGCCGCGCACCGATGGCAGCGGGGAGTGGCCATGCCCGGCATCGACGCTCAACCTTTGTGTCAACGTGCGAGTTGAGCTAACAATATGATGAGATTGTGGGGGTGGCCAGCGTGACCGAGCAGAAGAAGCGAACCGCCGCTGCCCCCCCTCCTCCGAACGAGGTCACAGAGCACCCGCATCGATCGGGGCCCCTCGATGCTCTGAGCCATCCCGGGGTGCCCGAGCGGCGGAGCAGCCGAGACCGTCGTGCGACCGAGGCGGCCCTTGAGGCGGCGGCGTTGCGACTGGTGGCTCGCGACGGGATCCTCGCCGGGATCAGCCTTCGAGAGGTGGCGTCCGAAGCGGGACTCAACCGTGCCCTCGTCTACCAGTACTTCGGTTCACGGCGGGCGCTCATGCGCGCTGCACTGCGGACGCTCCGGGAGAGTCGCCAGCGGATGCTGCGGCTGGTACGGACTCTGCCTTTCGTCGAGCGTCGGCGTCTCGTGTTCCGCGGGGCGATCGAGGACCCTGTCTTCGCGCGGGTCGAGGCCCTTCTCGTCCTCGATGGCGACGACGAGCTGCAGGTCTTCCCGACATTGCCCGATGCGATGAAGGACATTGCTCGCTACCAGGAGAGCGGGGAGATCGATCCGGAACTCAATGCCGCCGCGGTCCATGCTGTCTCCATGTCCGCACAGCTCGGATACTGCATCTTCCGCGATCAGTACATTGCCGAATTCGGCCTGCCCGCCGAGGATCTCGACCGCGAAGCCGAGCGCGTGTTCGTTCGGATGCTCGAAGGTCTTCGCCCACCAGAAGAAGTCGCCCCACCACCGTCTTGACCATGGGAGTTCAAACACCAATGCACTGCACCGGGAATGCCGCGCGCCCGCGCCGTCGGGAGCTCGCGCTCGTCATCGCACTCGGGACGTCGAACTGATGCCCGAGTTCCTCTTCGACCGCACCGCCGTTGAGCCCGACGCCACAGCCGTGACGTCCCCGCGGGGAACGTGGAGCTGGATCGAGCTTGAGCAGGCAGCCTGCAGGGTCGCCAACGGGCTGCGCACACTCCTCGAACCGGGGGGCGTGGTCGCCATCCTTGCGCGTAACCGGATTGAATGGGTCCAGACCCTGCTTGGCAACACTCGGGCGGGCACGCGGCTGGTCCCACTCAACTGGCACCTGACCGCACCCGAGGTCGCCTACATCCTGAGCGACAGCCAGGCGAAGGTACTGATCACCGACCCCGAGGACGAGGCTGTCGCTCGCGAGGCCGCTGGTTCTGCTGGCGTACCGACGGTGCTCGTCACGGGTTCGAGCTTCGAAGATCTCATGTCCGCCCAAGGTGTCGAAGCGCCCGCCGAAGGGCCCGGTGGTGGGGTGATCCTCTACAGCTCGGGGACTACGGGACGGCCAAAGGGCATCCTGCGATCGGATCAGGGCGGCACCGTCGAATCGGTCATCAGACGCTACCGCCGCACCGGGGACTTCTATGGCTACGAGGACGGTGGGGCGCACCTGGTCGCGTGCCCGCTCTATCACGCTGCGCCACCCGGGCACCTACTCTTTGGGCTCACTCACGGCCAGTCGGCCGTGCTCATGGAGCGCTTTGAAGCGGCCGACGCGCTCGACCTCATCACCGCTCACGGCATCACGAGCACGCACATGGTGCCGACCCAGTTCGTCCGCATGCTCCGGCTTCCCGACGAGGAGCGCACCCGGGCCGACGTTTCCTCACTGCGGACTGTGTGCCACGGTGCGGCACCGTGTCCTCAGTGGGTGAAGCGGGCGATGATCGACTGGTTTGGACCGGTCATCGTCGAATACTTCGGCTCGAGCGAGGGCACCGGGCCGCTCATCGCCACCAGTGAAGACTGGCTCGCGCATCCCGGCACCGTGGGGCGGCCCCACCCTGCGCTCGAGGTGTCGGTCGTGGGCGAGGATGGCCAGGACGTGGCGGTCGGGGAGACGGGAACGCTGTACTTCCGGCGGGCAGATGGCGCACCCCAGTACCTGGGAGACCCCGACAAGACCCGGTCGAGTCGTCTGCCCGACGGTCGCTTCACGGTGAACGACGTCGGTTGGCTCGATGAGGATGGATTCGTCTACCTGAGCGACCGAGGCGTCGATCTCATCATTTCGGGCGGCGTCAACATCTACCCGGCCGAGGTCGAGGCCACGCTGTCGGAACATCCCGCCGTGGAGGACTGCGCGGTCTTCGGAATCCCCGACGACGAGTGGGGTGAGGCAGTGCATGCTGCCGTCACGCTGACGCCCGGGATGCTCGCCGAACCGGCAGACCTGATCGAGTGGTGTCGGAGCCGGCTTGCGGCCTTCAAATGTCCGAGGACGATCGACGTGCTCGACGCGCTCCCACGGGAGGCGTCGGGGAAGCTCAAGAAGCACCGTCTGCGTGACCCGTTCTGGGAGGGGCGATCGCGCCCGGCCGCCGTGAAGCCGGCGGTCAGCGGATCAGGCGGCCAGGAATAGACGAGGGGGCGGACTTCAGTGTCGATGGTCGAACCAAACTTTGGCGGGCGGATCGGGACGACCTGGGCGGACTCGGTGCCGTGGTGGCCGCCTGACCCAGCGGCGCCGCCGGGCGCGCCCAATGTGCTCATGATCGTGCTTGATGACGTCGGGTTTTCCCAGCTTGGGTGCTTCGGATCGGACATCGCGACCCCGAATATCGACCGGCTCGCGGCCGAGGGCCTGCGCTACAACAACTTCCACACGACCACCTTGTGCTCGCCGACTCGGGCATGTTTGCTCACCGGGCGCAATCATCACACCGTCGGAATGGCCTCAATCGCCGAGCATGCCAACGGATACCCGAACAGCCGGGGCTTTGTCACGAAGAAGGCCGCAATGCTCCAGGAGATGTTGGCGCCACACGGCTACAACTCCTTTGCGACGGGCAAGTGGCATCTCGTGACCGCCGACCATCAGACGATGGCCGGGCCCTTCGATCACTGGCCCCTCGGTCGGGGCTTCGATCGTTACTACGGGTTCTTGGGCGGCGACAACAACCAGTGGCACCCCGACCTCATCTCGGATAACCACAGGGTCGATCCGCCAGGCACGCCCGAGGAGGGCTATCACCTCTCGGCCGACATCGTCGACCATGCCATCGCGTTCATCCGTGACCAGCAATCGGCCGTCCAGGGCAAGCGATTCTTCTCTTACGTTGCTTTCGGGGCAGGACACGCCCCGCACCATGTGGCACCCGAGTACATCGAGCGTTACGCGGGCCGCTATGAGAGGGGCTGGGACGCGACGAGGGCGGACTGGTTCGCTCGCCAACGCGAGCTCGGTATCGCCCCGGACAATGCCCGACTCGCTCCGCGTGACGAGGCCGTCCCGGCCTGGGAGGACCTTTCCGCCGACGCTCGCCGACTCTACGCGCGGATGATGGAGGTGTACGCCGGCTTTCTTAGCCATACCGATGAGCAGATCGGGCGCCTCATCTCGTATCTGGAGAACCTCGAGGTGTTGGACGACACCCTCGTTGTGCTGCTGTCGGACAACGGAGCGAGCGCCGAGGGCGGCGATCACGGGCTCTTGAGCGAATGGATGTTCTTCAACGGCATCGAGACGACGGTGGAGCAGAACCTCGCTCGGATCGACGAGATCGGCGGGCCGACGACGTTCAACCACTACCCGATCGGCTGGGCTCAGGTTGGCAATACCCCCTTCCAGTGGTACAAGCGCTGGGTGCACGCCGGCGGCGTGCGAGATCCGCTGATCGTGCGTTGGCCGAGTCGGATCGCGGATCCCGGTTCCATCCGGTCCCAATACCACCACGTCACCGACGTGGTGCCCACGGTCCTCGAGTCGATCGGAATCGTCGCCCCCGAAGCGGTGAACGGCGAGCCGCAGCTTCCGATCGAGGGATCCAGCTTCGCGTACACGTTCTCGGAACCCGACGCAGCGACCCGGCGAGGACCCCAGTACTACGAGATGTTCGGCAACCGGGCCATCTGGGTCGACGGTTGGAAGGCGGTCGCCTGTCACCAACGCGACGTCCACGTCATCGCTCCGGCGCCCCTCGATGAGGATCGCTGGGAGCTCTACCACATCGACGAGGACTTCTCGGAGCTGAACGATCTCGCCGCGACGCACCCCGAGAAGGTCGAGGAGCTCGTGGATCGGTGGTGGGTGGAGGCCGGTCGCCACAACGTGCTCCCGCTCGATGACCGTGGGGTCGGCCGCAGCCTCCGACGCCCTGGTCCCAGCCGGTTCGTCTACCACCAGGGGATGTCGGGGATCCACCCCCAAGCAGCGGGCCCGACGCGCAACAGGAGCCACACCATCACCGCCGAGGTGGTGCGCGCCGAAGAGGCCGATGAGGGCGTCCTCTTGGCGCTGGGTGGCCGCTTCGCCGGGTGGACCCTCTACGTGAAGGACAACCGCCTCGTCTACGAGTACAACTACGTCGAACTCGAACGCACCGTGGTGAGCTCCGAGGTCGAGCTGCCGGTGGGCGCGTGCACCCTCGCCATGCACTTCGAGCTCACGGGTCGCCTCACCGGTGATGCCATCTTGTTCGTCGACGGGAAGGAAGTCGGCCGCGCCCATGTGCCGAGGACCTGCCCCGTGACGACCGGGCTCGAGCCGATGGACTGTGGGCAAGACACCCAGACCCCGGTCAGTCCCGCCTATGCGAGCCCCTTTGCCTTCAGTGGCATCATCAAGCGGGTCGTGCTCGAGGTGCATGGCCGTGGCCCAGCCGACGATCGGGTCGACGCGCAACGGGCTGCGATGGGTCAGCAATGAGCGGATGTCGCGAGAGGAGGATTCGCCCATGGCGTTGACGACAGAGGTGTCCCGCAAAATCGGCTGCGAGCACGCGATCTTCGCGTTCGCTCACAGCGTCGATATCGTCGTCGAGGTCTGCCTCGCCGGGGGGGTGGGGGTCTACGGGGCTACCCGTCGATTTCCCGAGGAGATCGAGGCCGAGCTGGCCGAGATCCGAGAGCGGGTCGGTGGGCGGCCGTTCGGCGTTGACCTTGTGTTGCCCAAGGGCATGCCCGATTTGAATGACCGCGCGCAGATCGAGACGCGCATCCCCGAGGAGCATCGCCAGTTCGTCCGCGAACTTCGGACGCGTTATGGCATTCCCGAGAGCGACAACGAGCCCGGTATGCGATCACGCTTCGTGCGTTCCGAGGAGGTGGCCGCGGCGCAGATCGACGCCGTGCTCCGATCCGATGTGAACCTGCTCGCGATGGGGATTGGGAGCCCGCCCGCCGTGGTGGCAAAGGCGAAGCAGGAGGGCAAGACGGTCGTGTCGCTCGTCGGCAAACCCGACCACGCGCGGCGTGCGGTCGACGCGGGGGCCGACATCATCGTCGCCCAGGGCTATGACGCGGGGGCCCACACGGGCCAGATCGGTACCTTCTCGCTCGTTCCTCAGGTGGTCGACGCCGTTGCGCCGGTGCCCGTCATCGCGGCCGGTGGCGTGGCGACCGGTCGCCATGTGGCGGCGGCGCTCATGCTTGGCGCCCAAGGGGTGTGGACCGGCACGGTCTGGCTGGGTTGCGTCGAGGCCGACCTCGACCCAGTCGTACAGGCCAAGCTCTTCGCTGCCGGCTCGGACGACACGGTGATCTCGCGGGCCAACAGCGGCAAGACCCTCCGCCAGATCCGCACTGCGTGGAGCGACGAGTGGGCGGCGGAGTCGGCACCGACGCCATTGCAGATGCCCTACCAAGACATCCTGGTCGGCGACGTGCTTGGCGCGATCCAGCGGCACCGGGTCGAGGCGCTCATGCACACCCCGGCCGGTCAGAGCGTCGCCTACCTGCACGCCCCCGAGACCGTTGCCGACACCATGGCCCGCCTCGTCGCCGAGGCCGAAACGGCGCTGTCGCTGTGAGCCGGCCGTGAGCGATTCGCCAGCGCGCGTGCTCGTGGTGGGGGGGACTGGACCGACGGGAGTGCCCATCGTGAACGGTTTCCTCGCGCGTGGAGACCAGGTCGCCATCTTTCATAGCGGTGCTCACCCGGCGACCTTTGACGGGCCAGTCGAGGTCCTGCTCGGCGACGCGCGCGACGAGACCGATGCCACGCGCGTCCTCGCCGGCAGAGAGTTCGACATCGCGCTCTGCACATCGGGCAGGCTGCGAGTGCTTGCCCGCCTCCTTGCGGGGCGGACGCGGCGACTCGTCGGGGTCACCGGCCAGCCTGTCTACGCCGGCACCATGCGGCCAACCCCGCAGGGCTCGGTCGCCATCCCCATTCGAGAAGACGCGGCGCGTCAGTACGACGCCTCGGGGTACACGGGGCGAGTCGCCGTGGGGGAGGACCAGCTCTTCGAGCAACACGCCGCGGGTGACTTCGAGGCGGTCGTCGTTCGGTATCCGGGCATCTACGGGCCCCGTGCACCGCTCGCCCACGAGTGGGCCGTTGTTCGCAGAATCCTGGATGGACGGCCCTTCATGGTGATGCCCCACGATGGAGCGACCTATTTCCAGCGCGGCTATTGCGACAACGTCGCACGGCTGATGGTGCTCGCGGCCACCGTGCCCGCGGCCGCCGGTCGGGCCTTCAATGCGGGCGACGAGGTTGTGCTGAGCGCACGCGAGGTGGCGAGAGTGATCATCGACGAACTGGAGGCTGACATGGAGCTCATCGGGGTCCCGGCACAGTGGTGCCGGGGCGTTTACCCCCTTGCGGAGAAGTCGACCCTCGTGCTCGACCTGAGCGCCGCCCGCCACGTGCTCGGCTATGCCGACGTCCTCGGCCCCGAGGAGGCGACCCGCCTAACCGTGCGGTGGCTGGCCGAGCACGGAGGCGAGGGGCTCTCACCCGCCTTCGGCGGCACATTCGATTACGCCGGCGAGGAAGCCGTTGTGGCGGCCTGGCGGGGCATCGAACGCGACATGGCCTCGATCGCAGCGGGGGACCGGTCATGAGCGCCTCGACATCAGGTCCTTTCGCAGGCATCCGGGTCGTCGAGTTCGGGCAACTCATCGCGGTTCCCTTTTGCGGACAACTGCTCGGCGACGCCGGCGCTGACGTGATCAAGGTGGAACCACTCACAGGCGACCCTTCGCGTACGAACGCCATGCTCTCGACAGGGGACAGTCGCCAGTTCTTGAACAAGAACCGGGGCAAGCGCTCGATCAGCCTCGATCTGGCTCGGCCCGAGGTGCGCGGGGTCCTCGAGCGCCTCTTGTCCACCGCCGACGTCGTGCTCGCCAACTTTCGCCCTGGTGGGGCGAAGCGCCTCGGCCTCGACTATGAGTCGCTCACTGCGATCAACCCGAGGGTGATCTACGCGGCGAACACTGCCTTTGGCTCCGAGGGGCCGCGCGCCGCGATGGTCGGGGTCGACATCGCGGTTCAGGCGTATTCGGGCCTCTGTCAGGACGGGGTCACGGCGCCCATCGCGTTGGCCGATCCGGTCATCGACTACACAGCCGCACTCCTGTTGTCCTTCGGGGTCGCGGCGGCCCTCTTCCACCGCGAGCGAACCGGCCGCGGGCAGCGGCTCGACACGGCGTTGCTCCAGGCGGCGCTCATGCTCCAGAACAATCATCTGATCTCGACGGAGTCCGATGATGGGTGGCGGGAGGACCTCACGGGGTGGCTGAAGGATGCCTTCGCCGAGGGCCGGACCTGGGCCGAGGTGATGGAGCAGCGGCGCAAGGCGCGCGGCGAGCCCCCGAACACCTATTACGGGTTGGTGCGCACGGCGGACGGATATCTCGCCGTGGGCGGATTCGGCGACAAGGCCCGGAAGCGCCTCCGTGAGCTGCTCGAGGAGGCGTCGCCCTCGGGTGGGTCAAAGATGAACGCCGCCGAGGCCTTTGCCTCGCGGACGACCCGCGAGTGGCTGGCCAGCTTCGAAGCCGCC
>DAHUZM010000101.1 GCA_027306525.1 Acidimicrobiaceae bacterium | reverse complement strand
TAACGAGATGGACGCAGGAGGGTAAGCCACAGGTCAACCGTCACTGCCACGCTGGACACCGCCACGTCGGACACTGCCCACATGAACGGGAGCCTCGCCCGGGCTCTGCCGCAGCACCGTTCCGAGCGGAGGCAGGCGGAGAACAGGGCCATCTACCTGGGCAAACGCACTATCACGCGCCGGCGAGGGTCGTCTCGTACTGTGACAAGGTAAGACCACCAAATCGCCGTATTCGAACTCGCTCGTAGAAAAGAGCAGGTCGAACGGCGGGTGGTACCCCACGTCGGCGATCTTGCCGTCGCGCACGTCGATGCGGGTGAAGACGGCTTGGTTGAACCGGCGCCGGGTCCCGGCTGACGCTCGGGCGTAGGCGGTGGCGCAGTTGGTGGCGAAGCGCATGGCGGTCTCCAAGATCTCTTGCCACTCGGCCAGGTGGGCATCGACCGCGGCGAGGTGTTCTTCGGCCGAGCGCACGTCGGCGGCGATGCGGGCCTGCTCGGTCTTCAACGTGGTGACGTCGATGGCGTTGGCGTAGTAGGCGTCGAGGAGCTTGCGGCGTTCGGTGTCGGCCTTGGCCAGCTTGCGGGTGAGGAACTCGCGCTCGGCGGCGTTGCGGCGCTGGCGGGCGGTGATCTCGGACTCGAGTTCTTCGCGTAGGCGCTTGAGCCAGGACTTGGGGAGCTGGATGCGCGCGTAGAGCTGTTCGACCTGGGCTTCAAGGTCGCCGGCGGGCATGTAGGGCTCTTGGCAGCCGGTGGCGTTGCGGTTCTTCTGGCCGAGGCAGTACAGGTACTCGTAGCGGCCCTTGGCGAGCTGGAACGACAGGCCTCGGCCGCACACGCCGCAGAACAGCGTGCCCTTCAGGTAGTGGTTGTGCCGCCGTTCCCTTGTCCCCCGCGCGGCGCGCGCGGCGAGGAGGTCCTGAACCTTGTTGAAGGTGGCGGTGTCGGTGAGGGGTTGGTGCAGGCCGGGGTAGTCGATGCCTCCCCACGAGACGATCCCGGCGTAGGCCTTGTTCGACAAGATGTTGGCGAGGGCGGACACGCCGATGGGCTGCACGGCGCGGTCTCGGCGTCCCCGGTTCCGCAGGCCCCGGTGGTCGAGCTCTTGCACGAGGCGTTCGAGGGTCCATTCCCCGGTGGCGTACAACTCGAAAGCAGCGGTGATGTGCGGGGCACGCTCGGGGTCGGCGACGATGTGGGCGACCTGGCGACCACCGATGGTCTCGCGGACGTTGGTGTAGCCGAGCGGGGCCGAGTGCGGCCAGCCGCCCATCTTGGCCTTCTGGGCCATGCCCTTCTTGATCTCTGAGGCCAGGTTGGCGGAGTAGAACTCGGCCATGAGGGCGTGGATGCCCTCGACCAGCCGACCCGAGGCGGTCTCTTCGAGGTTCTCGGTGACCGACACCAACGTAACGCTCCGGCGGCGCAGGAGAGCGCGGATGGCGACGTGGTCCTCCATGTTGCGGGCGAGGCGGTCGATCTTGTGGACCACGACCGCGTCGACGTCGCCGTCCTCGGCGATGCGGGCCAGCATCTCTTGGAGCTGAGGCCGGTCCGCGGACCGCGCCGACTCGCCCCGGTCCGCGTACTCGTCGGTCAGGTCCCAGTCCTTGTCGCGGATGTGGCGGACGCAGGCCTCGCGCTGGGCGGGGATGGAGAAGCCTTCCTCGCCTTCGCCGTGCTCGGCTTGCTCGCGGGTGGAGACTCGTAGGTAGATCACGCAGCGCACGATCGCCCTCCCTTCCTCTTGCCGGCCGTGTCGTGGCGGGGCATGGGTCGATCAGACCTCGACAGTGCCAGGAGTGCAAGCCGGTCGCCACGGGTCTCCTCGGCCAGGGCCACCAGCGCCCGGGCCAGGCCGGCGAGCTGGCCCGGGTCCGGCGCGTGGGGCGGCCGTGGGCGCCGGCAGGGCGGCGGTACGCCAATCTGTGCCGACCGGGGTGTCCGGGTGGCCCTGGGCGCTACGGGGGCGGCGCTCGTGGCCGGACGGCTGGCCTTGGCGCGGCGGCGTCAGCATCGCCTCCCGGTCGGGGCGAGGTCGATGAGGTGGCGGCGAGGTCCGGTCGAGCCGACCGGTAACCACAACGGCCTGCCCGGATTGTCCCCGAGCCCGGCGGCGCCGGTGGCCACGGGGACCTCGGGGTGGGCGAGGACCCGGCGGGCTTCGGCTTCGCGGCCCGGTGAGGGGAACCAGAAGCACACGAGCGGCGCCCAGCCGGTGGCCCGGGCCAACTCGGCGTAGCCGGTGAGCTTGTCGGCCAGGCGGGCGAGGGTCTCGGTGCCCCGGTCCACCTCGACGAAGAACTCGACCACCCGGTCGCGGTGTCGGAGGGTGCCGAAGCCGTCGGGGCGGACGACCTCGCCCCACTCGGCGGTGCAGCGCCGTTCGGGCCACCATTCGGCCAGCTCGGCGTCCTCGACGCTTCTCGCCCAGGAGGCGAGGGCGCAGAACAGCCCGTTGATGCCGAGGAGGTGGGCCAAGCGTTGACTGTCGGCTAGGGCCAGCGCCCGGCTGTGGTGCAGTCCCGTTCGCGGGACCTCGATACCCCGGTCGGCAGCGACGATCTCGACGCCCAAGGTGTCGAGCAGGTAGTGATAGGGGTCAGAACCCACGGGGCGGAACGGCCGGAACCGATTCAGCACCCGCAGGTCGTAGAGCGCGGTGAGGCGGTGCCGTGCGGTGGTCAGGGTGTCAAAACACAGGTCGGTCACCTGCTCAGTGGTGAGCACCCGATGGTCGAACAGGGTCCGACAGACCAGATGGTCCCGGGGGGTCAACCGACGAGCAACCGTAGACGCGAGGTCATGGTCGGCCCGAGGCCGCACGGCCATTGGCCGGCGGCCGGCGGGCCGGACAGAAGCGAAAGCAGAAGAAGTCACAGATCACTCCAGGAGTCGGGCTCCCCGCCTGCCGGGGTGGGATAGCGGTCACGCTGCCGGTTCGCCCACGGCGAGCCCGGCAACTCTGGGCTGCCGGGAGACCTGCCGACCGACTTGCCATCCGACCTGCCAACCGAAACGTCACCGTCAGTGCGATGTCTCCCGGTCCCGCGCCGGCCGGCGAGTCGGCGGCGCAGGTCCTCGTCATGCCGGTCGTTGTGATCGCGGCCGAACCGCTCCCGGGCAGCGGCGCGGATCGTCTCCCCGCTTCCTTCAGGGTTGGGAACCGGCTCGGTGCGAAGGGTGAAGGCGGCGGCTTCTTCCCACTCGACCACCAGCCGGGCCGCGGCCTGATGCGCGCCAAGATGCGACAGGTCGTGCTCGGACAGTTCGGGGGCGACGTGACGCTCGAGGATGTGGGCGTCTTCGGGGGAGCAGCTGGAGAACACCTTGTTCCGGGCGTTGGCAGACAGCGCGTCACGCAACTCCCTCGGGAGCTGGCCGAGATGTTGGTGGGCGGCCACGACCGAGAGCCGGTAGCCGCGGGCCTCGGCCAGCATGTCCCCGATCGACCCCGGCAGGGTCAAGAAGTTCTGCGCCTCGTCCAGATAGAGGGCGGCGTCCCGGCGGGCCATCTGGCCGTGCCGGGCGCGGGCGGTCACGGTCTGCCACACCTTCGCCACCACGAAGCTGCCCAGCAGCCGGCAGGAGTCCTCCCCGAGCGTCCCCTTGGGCAACCGGGCGAGGAGCAGGCCGCCGTCGAGCACATCGGCCCCGAGGTCGAAGCTGGAGGTGGCCGACCCCAACACCGCGGCCACGAAGGGCCGGGTGAGCACGACCCGGAGCTTGTTCATGACCGGCCCGACCATCTGGGACTGCGCGGCGGGGGACATCCGCTCGTAGCTTTGCCAGAACCCGGCCAGGGTGGGGTCGTCCAGTCGCCGGGCGAGACCGGCCCGGAACCCCGGCTCGGTCAACAACCGGGGAATGTCGGCCAGCGTGGCGCCGGGCTGGCGGAGCGCGGTCAGGGTGGCGACGCGGAGCACGTCGTCGGTGCGCGGTCCCCAGTAGGCCTCGAACAGGCGGTGGAAGATGCCGACCAGGTGATCGACGGCCAGGTGCGGCTCGGCCGCGTCGAGGACGTTCATGGCCGGCGGCGCGCTGTCGTCGTCGGGGTCGAGGACCACCACCCGCCCGGCCGCCTCGGCCGGGAGCCGGTCGAGCAGGTCGTTGATGAGGTCGCCCTTGGGGTCGATCACCACCGCGCCCCGTCCCTCCCGCACGTCTTGGAAAACCAGGTTGGTGAGCAGCGTCGACTTGCCCGACCCGGTGGCGCCGAGGATGTGGAGGTGTTGGCGGGCATCGGCCACCGACACCCCCACCGGCCGGTGGCTGCCGGCCTCGGCCCGGCCGAGCACCTTGCCGTCACCGCGGACCTCGGGCGGCGGGGCCACGGCGTGCGCCCCGGCCCGCGATAGGCCGACCACCGAGCGGTCGATCGGCAGGTGCGCCAGGGCGGCCAGTTCGCCCACCAAGTACAGGTCGCCTTGACCGAAGCGTCGGGTGCATAGCGTGCGCCACGCCCGGGTGAGGCGACGGCGGGTGAGGTGGTTGCGGCCGTCGAACATGGCGAACGCGCCGACGATCCCGTGCGCCTCGGCCTTCAACGCCTGGCGCGCTCCGTGGGCGCCGGTGGGGGTGACGATGCCGTAGCGGACGCTCCCCTCGAAGCACAACGACGCCGCCTTCTCGGTGATCGCCCGCACATCGGCGGCCCGGGTCGGATCGGCCGACACGCCGGAGGTATGGGGGACGCCCTTGGTCATCCAGAAATCGATGAACCGCACGAGCTTCGACCGGGGCCGTCCGGTCCGCAGGGAGACCGCGGCCTTTCGGCAGCGAGCGTACCGGCGGCGCTTGGCCGGCCGGGCCAGCACCTGCACCACCCCCGCCTCGCCGGCGCCCAAACCGGACAAGGCGGCGAGCAGGAGCCGATACGGATCGGCCGGCTGATCGACCCGCAGCGAGAACCACTCCGGCCCCGCCAGGCGCAGCTCGCCCCCGACGATCTCCGCGCCACCCGGCAACGGCGACTCGGCCGGCAGCACCTCGGTCACCGCACCCGGCCACGCCGCCTCGACCACCCGGGCCACCCGGCCTGCCGACACGCCGGCCGGCACCCACAGCCCGAACCGCAGCCGTCCCGCCGAGAAGCCCGCCTCGAAGGCGACGTGCGGCCGGCCCGACACCATGCCGGCCAGCCCGCTTCGGCGGAGCACCCCATGCAGCCCGTTCCACAATGCCTCGGCGCCGGCCGGCTCCACCTCCGGCCCCGGCGCCACGATCACCACATGACCGCCGCCGGCCTGCTGCCGGCGGGTGATGGCGAGCACCAGCCGGGCCACGACGATGAGCGCCACCACGGCGAGCAACGCCGAGACGGCCATCCGGCCGACTTCTGTCAGGACGTGCAGGACGTGGTGGATCACCGTCGAGGTGTCGGAGCCGGGATGGAGCAGGTAGTGACCGAGCGGACCACCGGGCACCGACGTGGACGTTGCGGTTGGCGTCGAAGAGACAGACGGGTTCATGGACCTCCTCCGGGTCGAGAGACGAAGGGCTTCACTTGAGAACACCCCGATTCGGGCTGACGTTGGACAAACGAACTTCATGGAGGGCACGACCACCACCCCGGCCGTGGTCGTGCGGCCGAGGCGGCGATCGGTCTTCTCCAGCCTCTAAATAAGGGGGAGAGGCCAAAATTGGACAAAGGTTTTTCGCGAGACGCCGAATTTTTTCGGACCAGCGGGACCACCACCGGCGACCGATCGACGTCCTCTACCTATAAGAACAGGGGGTTTCGGCCCGAAAAACAACAAACCAATTTCGCCCGTGGCAAAAAGACCCTCTCACCAGCACGAACGCAACGCGTAACAAGTAGTGCAGACGCGAACATGGGCGCACCTGTTGGTGCGCCCAGTTACCCCACAGTGCCCGAAGGCACCCGCGCACGCGGAGGGTCAGGCCTTGCCGGCCCGCCGGTCCCAATCGTCTCGAGCCACCTCCACCCGCTCCCAGTTCACCTCGGCCCAACGATTGAAGGCGGCCTGCGGCTCATCGAGCGACCGGCCCAAGGGGGTCAGCTCGTACAGCGTGGCCGTCTCGATGTGCTCGGCGTCGAGGTGCCGGGTGATCAGGCCGTCACGCTCGGCCCGCCGCAACGTGTCCGTCAACACCTTGTGCGCGATGCCGTCCAGGTGGTCGTGGATGTCCTGGTAACGGCGGCCACCATTGGCCAGTTCGGCGAGGACGGCCAAGGTCCAGCGCCCCGCAAGGATGCTGACCGCGTGACGCGGGGTCAACCAGTCGGCAGGCATACTGCTCGCCCGGTCACTCGCTTCTCGCGGCCTCGGGCCTCATGCGTACTGGCGTCGTAGCCACCAATAGGTAAGCCCGCACAGCGCGATTGCCGCTGCGAGGAAGACCCCCATCTCGGCCCACTGGAACGGCCAGAAGCGGCTGCCCGGTTGATAGGCGACGAGCGTGTGAATCGTCTTGGAGAGCTTGTCGACACAGTTGTTGAACAGCGTCACTGCCGAAGCTGGCGCCGTCTTCTTCCCGCCGGGCGGCGGTGCTTGCGGGGCTTGGTTGAAGAAGGCTGGACACACGTTGAGCAGATAGTGGGCCGTTGGTGCATGTCCCGCCCTGTTCACCGCCTCGGTCGAGTAGACCCACCCGTTTGGGACGCTCACCGAGGGGGGATTGAAGGCGGCAGCAGCAACGGGAGAAAAGGAGACGCCTCCCCCATTGATCGGAAGCGGGACGGACTCGTGCGCGGGCGAAGCGAAGTTTGGTCGAACCCAGTACATGACCGCGAGGCGCGCGCCGACGAACCCCGCGAGCGTCGCGCCCATCGCCGGAACCGTCCGACGGAACAGCGTGCCTGCGGTCGCGCCGAGAGCGAAGGCGAATGCGGCATATCCGATCGGGGCGACACCGTGGTAGCCGAAGCTCGACAGTCCGAAACGGTTCATGTTCACCGCGTCGATCGGGCTCATCCACCAGTCGACCATCCAGGTCACCAGCCCACCGATGACCATCGAGGCCAGGCCGACGATCCCAAGCTTCACCACGAGCCAGCGTCGCAGGGTCACGCTCTGGGTCCAGGAGAGGCGAAAGATGCCGGTCTCAATTTCGTGGGCGATGAGCGGTGCCCCGAAGAACAGTCCGATGAGCGCGGGCGTAATCATCGCGATGAGCGGCAGAGCGTGCTGCAACGGACCGTCGACGGTGAGCACTGGGTTCGACGTCGATGAGCAGTTCCTTGCTGCTCGACAAGCGGTGTGGAATGCATCGTTCACGTTGACGACGTGAACCCCGGTGACGAGGAGCATGATGCCAAGGGCAATGAGGAGCCCGAGGCCGATGATCCCCTCGGTGCGAAATTCGCGCAGCGCCAGGCGGATCACGAGCGGGCCTCCAGCTTCGGTCGCCGGTCTTGTGTCCCAGCGCGGGTCATGTAGGTGAGAACGAGGTCTTCGAGGTTCAACTGCTCGATGGTCCACGCGGGATCGAGGATGGCCTCGTTGGTCCGGACGACGAGCGTGCTCTGGCGGTCAGTGTGCCTCTCGTCGATGAGCTCCTGGTCGCGCGGTAGGGCGCCGCGATCGTGGCGCGGTCCGGTCAGTCGGTGGTGCGATGCGAGCAGCTCGTCGATCTCACCAGCGACTTGAACGCGCGAGTCCACGACGACGACGAGGTAGTCACAGACCCGCTCGAGGTCGGCCACGAGGTGAGAGGACAGGATGACACTCGTCCCGGAATCGACCACGACCGCGATCACTCCCTGCAGGAACTCGCGCCGCGCGAGGGGATCGAGTCCGAGGCTTTCGATCCGCTCCTCGGCGAGCTTCACGTCGAAGTTCGGGTTCATCCACCTGCCGAAGCGCAGGTGATCGGCCACCGAAAACCCGGCGCGAGTCGGGGTGTCCTGAGCGACGAAACCAACGCGACCGAGCTGGGTTGGCGTGGTGCCTGGTCTGCCTCCGAGTACGGAGATCGATCCCGCACTCGGTTGCAACAGGCCGACGGAGAGGTGGAGCAGCGTAGTCTTTCCAGCGCCGTTCGGTCCGACGAGCCCGACGACCTTGCCAGCGGGGATGGCGAGCGTGCACTCCGAGAGCGCCCACTTGCGGCCGTAGCGCGTGCCGAGGCCGTCCGCCTCGATGATGGCGGTCACGCTACGTCCTCCGCGGCGGAGGACCGAAGGCACTCCTTGTAGAGGGCGTCGATACTTTCATCATCGAGGCCAGCACGTCGCGCTTGGGCCAGCCAACGTTGCAAGCTCTGGCGCAGCGGTCCATGCGCCGCGAGCGAGTCGTCGCTGAGCGTCGTCGTGACGAAGATGCCGATGCCCGGCCGGGCTGCGACGAGACCGAGAAGCTCCAGTTCTTTGTATGCCTTCGACACCGTGTTTGGGTTGATCGTCAGGCTCGTAGCCGCCTCCTTCACGGTAGGGAGCTGATCGCCGACGGCGAGAAGCCCGAGGCGGAGCGCGTGACGGACCTGTTGGACGACCTGTTGATACGGCGGAACGCCCGAACGCCCGTCGAGATGGAATTCGATCACTCTTGACTCCAACCTTGCTAGGAACCTAGTACACCATGATCCATAGATGGAACCTTGTCAAGAGTTCTCTGCGGATGATCGAGCGCGTGTACAGCCACCTGACGACCGACGACACCTATGACGCTGTGGTTGCCATGATCGTCAAGCAGAACCGCTGATCGGCAGAGGCAACCGGCAGAGACTCAGGTGGTGGCGTACTTCCGGACACGGTCGTGCCACGTCCGGACCAACGTCAGCTCGGCCTCCATCTCGTCGACATCCGGGGCGACGTAGTTGACCTCCGTGCTCTTGCGGTGACGTCGCAGCCACTTCGAGCAGCGGTCATAGCTCGCCTGAAACTCCTTGTCATCGTCCTCGGTGACCTGCGCGAGCACCCGGAACATCTTCGGGCGGACCTCGGAAGTTCCCTTGTCCACCACCTGATTCACGATGTCCATGTCGACAATCAGCTCCCACGTCTCCGAGAGGCTCCCCGCCCAATCGGCGACCTCACGCTCATAGGTGGCCGTGTCCCATCCCGTCTTCTTCTTCTTGATCCGGTTGAGGTCGACCCCAAGCTGGGCGAGACGCGCCTTGGCATCCTTCGCCTTCCACGGATGCTGGTCACGGCACATGCCGATCGACCCGTCACCGTGCCGCTCCACCGCACGCTCCGTGAACAGCACGCCCGCCTCCTCGGCGGCCTTCCGGATGTCCCCGACAAACGTGAGGTCGTGCGTGAAGACCGTCACCTGGCGGTCCCGGGCGAAGTCGCAGAGCCGGGATGCCACGTGCGACCGCCGGATGTGGTCCAGCGACGTAACAGGGTCGTCCAAGACGATCCCGGACTTGGTCTCATCGAAGTACGCCTCGGTCAGGAATCCCGCGAGACCGAGCGCGGTCTGTTCTCCCTCGCTCAGCACCGCATCTATCTGGGCGTCCTGCTTCGCCGCCAGCAGCGTTGGCCGCTGCATCAACTGGCCCTTCTTGCCGCCCGGGTGATCGAGGGTGACACGCTCCAGCTTGAGGTCATGCGACTCGCGGGTGAAGCGGTCGAGGATGACGGCGGTCACGTGGTCACGCGCCAGCTCCGTCGACTTCCGGGTGATCCCGCTCGTGTCCGTCTGCTTCTTGGCCTCCTCGATCTTCCGGCGTTCGGCCAGACGTGCCACCTCTCTGGTGATGTCGTCCCGCGCCGCGCCGGCATTCCTTCGTCCCTCCATCTCCGCACGCTTCGCAGCCAGCTCTCCGACGGTCTGCCGAAACTCGGCGTCATTGATCGTTGCCGCTGCCGCGGTGGCAGATTCACTCGCCGTCTGGAGAGCGGCGACCGGTGAGTCCGGCACAACAGGAACCTCTACCTCCTCCCCGGCATAGAGCCGGAGGAGAGCATCCTGGCGCACCTTGAATGCTCCAATGGTGTCCCGGCACTTCTCCGCGAGGTCCCCGTCGCTCGTTTCGACCGTGGCAAGGGCCACGGCAACCGTCGTCGGCTCCGGCTGGACCGTGCGTACCGTGGCGACCAAGGTCTCGAAGGCACGCTGCGACTCGGTCGCGAGCTTCTCCGTGTCATCCGCCATGAACTGATGGAACCGGTGAAGCCGGTCTCCGGCTTCACCCGACAACGCTTGCTGACAAAGTACGCATCGGTCACGCGCTTCGGTCGCCGGGAAATCGCGACCTTCGTATGCCTCCGCCTCCGAGTAGCGGCGGGCGGCGTCCCACATGGCCCGCCACGTCTCGGACCCGACGCCGGTCAGCGGTTCACCGTCGAACGAGGTCGACGACGCCAGGTTGGCTGCAGCCCGGTGATCCGCAGCCTTCTGCTGCGCCTCCACGAGCTTCTCGTTGACTTCATCGCTCAGCTTGGCGTGGAGGGACGCGAGGTGCGCCCGGACGGTGGCCAGCTTGGTGGCGAGGTCGGTGAGGCGGGTCCGCTCCTTGGACGGATCGGTCGCCCGCAGCCGGGCCTCCTCATCGGCGAGCGCAGTGATCTTCTCATCGACATCGGCGGGCACCGTGAGGGCATCGTCGATCGCCTGCGGCTTCGTCGTACCCGTGAGCCCGGCCAGGAAGGTGGCGATGGCCGTGCCTTCCGGCGCCGCCGGGAGCACGACCTTGGCTTGCGTGTTGTCGCTCAGGAGGCTGTCCAGCTCCGCCTTCACGGCGTCGCAGAGTTCGATCAGCCGGTCGAAGAGGACCAGCGTCGACGGACGGTACGAGACTGCCGTGTCGTGCGTGATGTATGCCTCGCCGCAGGCGTCGTCGTAGAAGCCGATCTGGCGAAGGGCCGGGTTACTCTCCTCGGGCCACGTGTCCTTCTCTTCCGTGCCGTCAAGGTCGTACCCGATCAGCGCCGACGGCTGGTCACCCTTGCGATCCTCGAAGACATCGGTCAACACCTCCCCGCGGACGCGGGCGTGCACGACCTGCTTCAGCATCCGGGCGTACCCCGACTTCCCGCTGGCGTTGTCCCCGTACACCACGGTGATCCCCGTGGGCGACAGCGTGAGGCACTGCCCGTCGAGGAGCGCATTGACGTGGGCCAGGGGCGTCACCGACCGCAACCGCACGCAGACCCCCGACGCCCCGCTACCGGGAAGATCGGCGGGCGTGAGTGGCTGCGCCGAGGGCTCGTTTCCCGCGGCCAGCTCGGTGGCGATGGCGGCCGGGGACTGCTCGGGACCGCCAGTGGTGATCCGGTACACAGCTTGCTGCTGCCAGGTCGGTCGGCCTGCCGCCCAGGTGATGATCTCCTCTTCCAGGCTCACGGCCCCACCCTTCCCTGGCTCGTGCATCATTGTATATCTGTGAGCTATACGGTAGCATCACGTCTGTGAGATGCCAACGCAGCCGGCCAACGGGCGCAAGCCCTTCCGTGTGGTGAGCCAGCACCAGTGGTCGGATCGTCAGGAGGTGGTGGGGACTGCCTGCCAGATTTCGAGTGGGATGAGCACAACGAGGAGAAGCTCATCGAACGGCACGGCGTCTCTGCGTACGAGGCGGAGCAGTGCTTCGCCAACCCCCATACCAAGCGTCGTCATGGGGACGACCTCGTGATGCTGGGCAAGACCGACGGCGACCGGATGCTGCTCCTGGTGTACGAGCAGAAAGCGGACGGCGTGGTCCGGGTGTACAGCGCCCGGGAGATGACCGAGAAGGAGCGGGCGGTGTACCGCCAGAACGCACGATGACCAAAGACCGCTGGGACACTCTGCTGGACCGGGACTGGTCCGACGCATGGGAGACGCTTCCCGAGGCACCGGAGTTGGTGTCTCGGAACAAGACGGCGCAGATCACGTTGCGTCTTCCGGCGACCCTTCTCGCTCGGATCAAGCGCGTGGCGCACGTTCGCGCGCTGCCGTACCACGTCCTTGCCCGATCCTGGCTCGTTGACGCTCTGCGGCAGCCGGGTGCTCCCAACCTCGTCGCTTCAGAAGCCGCTGCGCAGACGGAACAGCTCAACATCAAGCTGGAGCAGGCGGTCCTCGACGGCCTC
>DAHUZM010000182.1 GCA_027306525.1 Acidimicrobiaceae bacterium | reverse complement strand
GATCGCGAAGGTGCTCGCCTCAGCCGTCGCCAACGCCGTGCACAACGACGGGCTCGATGCCGAGGATCTCTACGTCTCGGCGTGCTACGCCGACGAGGCGGCGACCGCCAAACGCTGGCGCCCCCGGGCGCGGGGGCGTGCGACGAGGATCCGCAAGCGCAGCTGTCACGTGACGGTGATCGTGAGCCGCATGGACGACGAGCGCCTGGCCCGACGCCGGGCCGAGCGCGACGCTCACCAGGCCCGGCGCGCCCGCAGGGTCACCGAATCGCGGCGGCGGGCCGACCTCTCGGGGCGGCTTACCAGGCGTCGGGCGGCGCAGGCCGAGGCCGAGGAGGCCCGCCTGGCGGCGGAGGCGGAGGCCGCCGAGGCGGCCGAGGCCGAGGAGCTCGAAATGGGCGAGGAGCTGCCCGAGGACGAAGCGCTGGAACTCGACGAGGACCTGGCCGCCGACGGACTCGGCGAGGGCGACGAAGAGGTCGACAACGAGGAGAACGAACAGGGCGCGGAAGCCGGCGAGGAGACAAAGGGCTGATGGGTCAGAAGGTCAATCCCTACGGGTTCCGGCTCGGCGTCACGACCGACTGGAAGTCCCGGTGGTTCGAGGAGCGTCGTTACCGCGACTTCGTGGTCGAGGACTGGCGCATCCGGGACTACCTCATGTCGCAGCTCGAAGCGGCCGCCGTCAGCCGCATCGAGGTCGAGCGCACGCGTGACCGCGTTCGGGTGGACATCCACACGGCGCGCCCGGGGATCGTCATCGGGCGGCGTGGCTCAGAGGCGGATCGCCTGAAGAAGAAGCTGGAGGAGATCACCGGCCTGCCCAACCGGATCCAGCTGAACATCCAAGAGATCAAGCGGCCGGAGATGGACGCCGCCCTCATCGCCCAGGGCATCTGCGACCAGCTGGTCCGCCGGGTTGCGTTCCGCCGCGCCATGAAGCGGGCCATCCAGACGGTGCAGAAGGCCGGCGCCCAGGGCGTGAGGGTCCAGTGCTCGGGCCGGCTCGGCGGATCGGAGATGTCCCGCAAGGAGTCCTACCGCGAGGGCCGGGTGCCGCTCCAGACGCTGCGGGCCGACGTCGACTACGGGTTCCGTGAGGCCCGGACGACCGCCGGCCGGGTTGGTGTGAAGGTGTGGATCTACAAGGGCGACATCCTCCCCTACAAGGTCTCGATCGAGGACAAGATCACCCGCGAGGCGGCCATGGCGGTCGGGGAGACCTCGGGTCAGGCACGCCCGCGCCGGCTGATCACCGCCGGTGGCGGCCGGCGCCGGCGCGACCAGGGCGAGCCCGGGAGCACGGTCGACGAGGGCCTCGAGGAGGAGCTCAACGCGCCAGACGATGTCCAAGGTGAGCCCACCGAGACCGAGACCGAGACCGAGGCCGGGGCCGGGGCCGGGGCCGAGACCGAGGCCGCGGCGGCTGCCCGCTCGCTGCTCGAGGAGCCGACCGAGCCCGACGAGCTGGAGCGCCGCCTCGCACAAGACGAGCAGATGGAGCGCCAGACGCGCCACCAGCACCACGAGGCGCCCCACTTCCGCAGGGAGTCCGATTAGCCATGCTGATGCCACGCAAGGTTCGTCACCGCAAGCAGCAGCGCGGACGCCTCCGCGGCGTGTCGAAGGGCGGCACGACGATCACCTTTGGCGACTTCGGGATCCAGGCGCTCGAGCCGGGATGGATCACGGCCCGACAGATCGAGGCCGCCCGGATCGCGATGACCCGCCACGTGCGACGTGGCGGGAAGGTGTGGATTCGCGTCTTCCCGGACAAGCCGGTCACAGAGAAGCCAGCCGAGACCCGCATGGGCTCGGGTAAGGGGAACCCGGAGCACTGGGTGGCCGTGGTGCGTCCCGGCCGGATCCTCTTCGAGCTCTCCGGGGTCGAGAGCGGGCTCGCGCGCGCCGCCATGGAGCGCGCCATCCAGAAGCTGCCGATCAAGGCGCGCTTCGTCGTGCGCCCGGGCACCCACGGCGCCTCGGAGGTGCCGGTGTGATGGCGCGCTCCACCGAGTTCTTCACGATGGACGCCGAGGAGCTGGCGCACCGCCTGGTCGAGTCGCGCCGCGAGCTGCTCAACCTCCGCTTTCAGCTGGCCACCGGGCAGCTCGACAACGTCGCGCAGATCAAGGCGGCACGCCGCGACATCGCCCGCGCACTGACGGTGCTGCGAGCGATCGAGATCGCCGAGGCCGAGGGGGTCGCCTACGAACCTCCCGCCCCGAGGCCCGAGCGGGTCCGGGCCCAGCGCAGGGACGCCGAGCGAGCGGCCGATGCGGAGACCGAGGCGCCCTCAGGGCGTGGGCGGCGTCGCACCGCTGCGTCGAAGCCCGAGTCGGAGGTCGAGACCGAGGAGAGCGAGGAAGCCGAACCCGAGGTCGAGGCCGAACCCGAGGTGGAGGCCGAGGCCAAGGAGGCCCCGGCAGGGGAGGCCGAGCCAGCGCCCAGGCGCACCCGTGCCCGGCGCATCCGCAGGGGTGCCGAGACGTCCGAGGTCGACGAGGAGCAGTGATGGCCGAGACAACCGAGAACCGAGCCAACCGGCGCAAGGTGCGAGAGGGCGTCGTCGTGTCCGACTCCATGCAGTCGACCATCGTCGTCGCAGTCATCGAACGGGTGCGTCACCCGCGATACGGCAAGACCGTGCAGCGGACGAAGCGTCTCTACGTGGACGACCCGCAGAACACCGCCAAGGTGGGCGACCGGGTCCGGGTCACCGAGACGCGGCCGTTGTCCAAGCTGAAGCGCTGGCGCCTCACCGAGGTCATGGAGCGTGCTCGATGATCCAGCAGGAGTCGCGCCTGCGCGTGGCCGACAACTCCGGTGCCCGAGAGGTGCTCTGCATCCGAGTGCTCGGCGGATCGAGGCGGCGTTACGCGAGTATCGGTGACATCTTCGTCGCCACGGTGAAGGACGCCATCCCCGGTGCTGCGGTCAAGAAGGGTGACGTGGTGCGTTGCGTGGTCGTGCGGACGAAGAAGGAAAAGCGTCGACCCGACGGCAGCTACATCCGCTTCGACGAGAACGCCGCCGTGCTGATCAATGAGCAGCAGCAGCCCCGTGGGACACGCATCTTTGGCCCGGTGGGCCGCGAGCTGCGCGACAAGCGTTTCATGCGGATCGTCTCACTCGCCCCGGAGGTGATCTGATGCGGATCCGCAAGGGAGACCGGGTTGTTGTCCGCACCGGCAAGAACCGGGGCCAACGTGGCGACGTCATCCGCACCGTCCCCTCGGAGAACAAGATCGTGCTCGAGGGCGTGAACGTCGCCAAGCGGCACACCAAGCCGCGTCGAGCCACGATGCAGGGCGGGATCATCGACAAGTTCATGCCGATGTCGGCGTCCGCCGTGTCCGTGTGGTGCAACTCCCATGGCGGGCCGGCCCGCCTCGGGATGGACATCGACGAACAGGGTCACAAGGTGCGGGTCTGCCGGAAGTGCGGGTCCCAGCTGTGAGCCCCGAGAAGGCCGAGGACGTGATGGTCGAGCAGCCCGACGCGCCGGTGGGCGGTGCCGACGCGCCCGCATCTGCCGATCGCTCGGCACGCCCCCGTCCCCGCCTGAAGGAGCGCTACCTCGACCGGTACCGGGCCGAGCTCCAGCGTGAGCTCGGGCTCGGCAACGTGATGCAGGTGCCACGGCTCGAGAAGATCGTCCTCAACATGGGCGTCGGCCGGGCCACCCAGCAGCCCTCGCTCATCGAGGGTGCCCAGCGCGATCTCGAGGTGATCTCGGGCCAGAAGCCGGTGGTCACCAGGGCCAAGAAGTCGATCGCCGGCTTCAAGCTGCGGGAGAACAACGCGATCGGCGTGAAGGTGACGCTCCGGGGCGACCGGGCCTGGGAGTTCTTCGACCGTCTCATCTCGATCACGATCCCGCGCGTGCGGGACTTCCGGGGACTCTCGCCCCGCTCGTTCGATGGGAACGGCAACTACACGTTCGGCGTCACCGAGCAGCTGATCTTCCCCGAGATCGACTACGACCGCATCGACTCGGTGCGGGGCATGGACATCACGATCGTCACCACCGCTCGCAATGACGAGGAGGGCCGCGCGTTCCTTCGGGCGTTCGGCTTCCCGTTCCGACAGGAGACCCGATAAGCAACCTGGCGAAGAAGGCACTCATTCAAAAGCAGCAGAGGATCCCGAAGTACAAGGTGCGCGCCTACACGCGCTGCCAGCGATGCGGACGCCCCAAGGCGGTGTTCCGCAAGTTCGGTCTGTGCCGCATTTGCCTCCGGACCATGGTCCATGCCGGTGAGGTGCCCGGCGTGACCAAGTCGAGCTGGTGAGGGAGGTGGCGTTGTGACGATGACCGATCCCATCGCCGACATGCTCACGCGCATCCGGAACGCGAATTCGGCCCAGTTCGACACGGTGAAGATGCCCGGTTCCAAGCTGAAGGAGGCGCTCGCCGCCATCTTGGAGAAGGAGGGCTACATCGCGGGCTACAGCATCTCGAAGGCCGAGAGGGGCCCCGGGTCCACCCTCGAGATCACCATGAAGTACGCGCCCGACCGCTCCCGGACGATCGCCGGGATCAAGCGCGTCTCGAAGCCGGGCCTTCGCATCTACGCCCAGGCCGACCGCATCCCCCGGGTCCTCGGTGGCGTCGGCGTCGCCGTCGTGTCGACGAGCCACGGGCTCATGACCGACCGCGAGGCTCGTCAGCACCACCTCGGTGGCGAGGTGCTGTGTTATGTCTGGTAGCCGCCCGATCCCGCAGCCGAGCGCAGCGCAACGGGGCACCCGGGGAGGTGCTCGCTGATGTCGCGCGTCGGACGCGCCCCCATCGCCGTGCCCTCGGGAGTCTCGGTGACGGTCGCGGGGCGCGCGGTGACCGTCCAGGGGCCACAGGGCACCCTCGAGCGCTCGCTGCCGCCCAACATCACGATCAGCCAGGACGGCGACGTCCTCACCGTGACGCGCCCCGACGACGAACGTCACAACCGGGCCCTGCACGGCCTCACCCGGTCCCTCGTGGCCAACATGGTCACCGGCGTCACCCAGGGGTTCTCGAAGGAGCTCGAGATCGTGGGCGTCGGCTACCGGGCGACCGCCCAGGGGCCGAGCTCGATCGAGCTGGCGCTCGGGTTCTCGCACCCCGTCCGGGTGGAGGCGCCCGAGGGCATCAGCTTCGAGGTCCCGGTGCCGACCCGCATCGTCGTGCGGGGCATCGACAAGGAGAAGGTCGGGCAGGTGGCCGCCGACATCCGCAAGATCCGCAAGCCCGAGCCCTACAAGGGCAAGGGTGTGCGCTACGCGGGGGAGCGGGTCCTGCGCAAGGCCGGAAAGGCGGCGAAATGACCTCCAAGGCGGCGAAGACCCGCACGCTGCGGAGCCGTCGGCACTCCCGGGTCCGCTCCAAGGTCATCGGCACCGCCGAGCGTCCCCGCCTGGCCGTCAACCGCTCGCACCGGCACATCTCCGCACAGGTCATCGACGACAGCGCCGGCCGCACGATCGTCGCGGCCTCGAGCGTCGAGCCCGACCTCCGCAAGTCGCTCGGCGACGGCGGTGGGAACATCGCGGGCGCCGAGGCGGTCGGGAGGCTCCTTGGCGCACGGGCCAAGGAGGCCGGGATCACCAAGGTCGTCTTCGATCGCGGCGGTTTTGCGTACCACGGGCGGGTCGCGGCGGTCGCCGACGCCGTTCGGTCCGAGGGAGTGGAGTTCTAGATGCCCGAAACCCAATACGAGGAGCGCACCATCAAGGTGAACCGCGTCGCCAAGGTCGTGAAGGGCGGCCGGAGGTTCTCCTTCGCCGCCCTCATGGTGGTGGGCGACGGCAACGGCCATGTCGGCCTCGGCTACGGCAAGGCCAAGGAGGCCGGATTGGCCGTCCAGAAGGGCATCGAAGAGGCGCGCAAGAACCTCTTCGAGGTCCCCCTCGCCGGATCCACGATCGTGCACCCGGTCATCGGGGAGAGTGGCGCCGGGCGCGTCATGCTCAAGCCGGCGGCGCCGGGCACCGGGGTCATCGCCGGCGGGGCAGTGCGGCACATCTTGGAGATGGCCGGCATCCGTGACGTGCTCGCCAAGTCGCTCGGCTCCTCTAACGGCATCAACGTGGCGCACGCCACGATCGCCGGCCTGAAAAGGCTGCGTCGACCCGACGAGATCGCGGCACTGCGTGGCAAGGCCCCAGACGAGGTTGTGCCGGGCGGGGTCCTGCGCGCCTACCGGGAGCGTCGTCGCGAGGCCGAGCTCTTTGCGGCGGAGGGTGGCTGAGGGTGCCCGGACGTACCCGCACCAGCCCCGAAGGCCCCGTGCTGCGCGTGACCCAGGTCCGCTCGGCCATCGGCTCGAAGCCCAAGCACCGCGGCACGCTGCGGGCGCTCGGCTTACGCGGCATCGGGCAGGTCAACGAGTTGCCGGATCGTCCTGAGATCCGGGGCATGCTCGCCCGCGTGCCCCATCTCGTCTCCGTCGAGGAGGTGACGTCATGAAGCTGCACGAGCTCTCCGCCCCGAAGGGCGCCCGCAAGCAGCGCCACCGCGTCGGGCGGGGCATCGCCGGCAAGGGCGGCAAGACCGCGGGCCGGGGGACCAAGGGCCAGCACGCCCGTGACACGGTCCCGAACGGCTTCGAGGGTGGCCAGCTGCCCCTCATGCAGCGCATCCCCAAGCTGAAGGGGTTCAAGAACCCCTTCCGGGTGGAATACACGGCGGTCAACCTCGACGCCATCGAGGCGCTCGGTGCCGAGCGCGTCGACCCCGAGACCCTGGTGGGCGCGGGGCTCTTGCGCAAGGGCGCCATGGTCAAGGTGCTCGGTCGCGGGACGCTGTCTCGGCGGGTGACGGTGGCTGCCCACGCGTTCTCGGCATCGGCGGAGGCCGCGATCACCGCCGCTGGGGGTAGCGTCGAGCGAGTTGATCCGCCGTTCGGACACGGGAGGCCACCGGCCAAGGGCAACGCCCTGACCAACCGGTAGTCACCCCCTAGCCGGGAGCGACCACAGAGCCGCATGCTCACGAGACTGGGCAACATCTTCCGGGTACCGGACCTTCGCAACAAGGTCCTGTTCACCCTGCTCATCATCGGCCTCTATCAGCTCGGGGCCAACGTCCCGGTGCCCGGGGTGAGCTGGGCCAAGGTCCAGCAGCTCCAGCATCAGGCCGGCGCGTCGGGCGTGCTCGGGTTCTTGAATCTCTTCTCGGGGGGCGCCCTCGTCCGGCTCGCGATCTTCGGGCTCGGCGTCATGCCCTACATCACGAGCTCGATCATCATCCAGCTGCTCTCGACGGTGATCCCCAAGCTCGAGGAGTGGCGCGACCAGGGCGCGGTGGGTCAGAAGAAGATCACCCAGACCACCAGGTACCTGACGGTCGCGCTCGCCCTCATGCAGTCCACCGGCCTCGTCTACGCGTTCCATGGCCATGACTCGGGCCTCTTGGGCGGGACCTCGATCAACCTGATCCCCAAGTTCTCGGTCGCCCTTGCCGCGTTCATGGTCCTCTGCCTGACCGCCGGCACAGCCTTCGTCATGTGGCTGGCCGAACTCATCACCCAGCGGGGCATCGGCCAGGGGATGTCC
Source organism: Acidimicrobiaceae bacterium (assembly GCA_027306525.1). Taxonomy (GTDB): domain Bacteria; phylum Actinomycetota; class Acidimicrobiia; order Acidimicrobiales; family RAAP-2; genus Palsa-461. Next base: position 7,810 of record DAHUZM010000182.1, on the reverse strand, counting down.
ATCCTCATCTTCGCCAACGTCGTGGCGTCGATCCCCTCGGGTGGCAAGGCGATCTACGAAGAAGGCGGGAAGGCCAAGTTCGCCACGATCGTCGTCGTCTCGATCGTCTTGCTGATCGTGATCGTCTTCATGGACCAGGGACAACGAAGGATCCCGGTCACCTTCGCGAAACGTGTCGTCGGGCGGCGAATGTACGGGGGATCGAGCACGTACATCCCCCTCAAGGTGAACCAGTCGGGGGTGATCCCGATCATCTTCGCGAGCTCGGTGCTCTACATCCCGGTGCTCTTCTCCAACGTGATTCCCTGGAAGGGGTTCCAGGACTTCGTCCGCAACAACATCCAGCCGACGAGCCTGATCTACATCGCCTTCTACTTCGTGCTGATCCTGGCCTTCACCTTCTTCTACGTCTACGTGGCCTTCGATCCGCACCAGCAGGCCGATCTCATCCGAAAGCAGGGAGGGTTCGTCCCGGGCATCCGCCCTGGCCCCCCGACCGAGCGATACTTTGCGCACATCTTGAGCCGGATCACCGTCGTCGGCGCGTTGTTCCTCGCCGTCGTGGCCGTGGTGCCCTCGGTGCTCATGTCCGCCTGGCACCTGAACGCCTTCCCGTTCTACGGGACCACCCTGCTCATCTCGGTCGGCGTGGCGCTCGAGACCATGCGCCAGATCGACAGCCAGCTGATGATGCGCAACTACGAGGGCTTCCTCAAGTAGCGGGGTGGTCTCCGGCGTCAGGCTCGTGGTCCTCGGGAAGCAGGGGGCCGGCAAGGGAACGCAGTGCGTTCGGCTCTCGCACCACTACGTGGTGCCGCACGTGTCGACCGGCGACATGCTGCGTGCCGCGGTCAAGTCGCGCACCGGGCTCGGCCTGCGGGCCCAGTCGCTCATGGACGCAGGCGAGCTCGTGCCCGACGACCTGATCATGGATATGGTCCAAGAGCGGCTCTCGGAGGCCGACGCGCGCTCGAGGGGCTTCGTCCTCGACGGCGCTCCCCGGACGATCGCCCAGGCCAAGCGGCTGGACGAGATTCTCGCCCCCGAACGGCTCGATCTGGTCAGCGACCTCGACGTCCCCACCCAGGTGGTGCTCCGGCGGCTCTCGGCGCGCCGGGTGTGCGAGGACTGCGGGACCAACTACTCGCTCTCCTCGCCCCCCACGGTCCGTTGGATCTGCGACGTGTGCGGCGGTCAGGTCGTCCAGCGAGACGACGACACCGAGGAGGCGATCACCCGGCGCCTCGAGCTCTACCGTCGCCAGACGCTGCCGCTGCTGGACTTCTACACGCAGGCCAACCTGCTCGTGACGGTCAACGGGTCCGGTGACCCCGAGCGGGTCACCCGCCGCGCGGTCCGCGCGATCGAGGCGGCACTTGCCGCCCAGGGGCGCCCCCCCTCGGAGAGCTCCTGATGCGCCGGAGCAAGGCGGAGCTCGCCAAGATGCGTCGGGCCGGCTCGGTGGTGGCCGAGATGCACGAGGCGACCCGGGCGGCGGCCAAACCCGGGGTGACGACGGCCGAGCTCGATCGGGTCGCCCGCGAGGTGCTCGAGCGCCGCGGCGCCCGGTCGAACTTCCTCAACTACGGGCACCCGCCGTTCCCCGCCGTCATCTGCACCTCGATCAACTCGATGATCGTGCATGGAATTCCCGGTCCCCAGGTGCTGAAGGAGGGCGACATCGTCTCGATCGACTGTGGGGCGATCATCGAGGGCTACCACGGTGACGCCGCTTACACGATGGCAATCGGGGCGGTCACGGAGGAGGCGCGCCGGCTCATCGAGGTCACCGAGCGCTCGCTGTACGCCGGCATCGAGCAGATGACGGTCGGCAATCGGCTGCATGAGATCGGCCGGGCGGTCCAGCGGGTCGCCGAGTCCGCCGGGTTCTCGGTGGTGCGCGAGTACGTCGGCCACGCGATCGGGACCGCCATGCACGAGCAGCCCCAGGTGCCCAACTACTGGCCGGGAACTCCCGGCCCGACGCTCAAGAGCGGGATGGTGTTCGCCGTCGAGCCGATGGTGAACGCCGGGGGCGCCGAGACGCGCCTCCTCGACGACCAGTGGAGCGTGGTGACAGCCGACGGCTCGCTCTCGGCGCATTTCGAGCACACCATCGCCGTGACCGACGACGGGCCCGAGGTGTTGACCGTCCCCTGACGAGACAGGAGACGGGGCGCCATACTCTGGCCATGGCACCCCTCGTTCGCTACGAGCTCGACGGCCACGTCGCGACGATCACCTACGACCGACCAGAGGCATTGAACGCGATCAACGCCCAGGTCCGCCGCGACCTCAACGAGGCCTTCACCCGCTTGCGCGAGGACGAGGAGGCCTGGGTCGCGATCGTCACCGGCTCGGGCCGGGCGTTCTGCGTCGGCGCCGATGTGCGCGACGGCGCAGGGGCGACCGGCGAGTTCGGGGGCACCTTCTGGGAGAAGCCCACGGTCAACTCGTTCGAGAGCGGCTGGGAGATCTTCAAACCGGTGATCGCAGCCGTGAACGGCCTGTGCCTCGGCTACGGGCTGACGCTCGTCACCTGGTGCGACTTCGTGATCGCGAGCGAGCGCGCCGAGTTCGGCTTCCCCGAGGTCCGCCTCGGCGTGCCCACGATCGTCGGCGCGATGCGGCTCCCACAGCGGATCAACTGGCAGTACGCGATGGAGCTCCTGCTCACGGGCGAGCGCATCGGCGCCGAGCGGGCCCGCGAGATCGGCCTGGCCGGCTGGGTCGTGGAGCACGACCGACTCATGGAGGAGGCGAGGGCGCTGGCGGACCGACTGCTCGCCGCGGCTCCGCTCGCCGCCCGGGCGCTGAAGGAGGTGGCGGTGCGGGCGCGCACCTTGTCCGACACCGAGGCGATCCGCTTCGGCGAGACGATTCGCAAGGTCGCCGGTGCGACCGAGGACGCCCGCGAGGGTGGCCAGGCGTTCCGGGAGGGCCGACCGCCTTCGTGGAAGGGACGCTAGCGACGATGACCGCCATGGGGTCGCCCACCCCCTATGACGTGGGCCGGCTCTCCTTCCGACCGACCGGCAGCTTCGGGACGACCACCGCCCGGCACGAGCCTCTGGGGCTCGCCGAGGGACGCGACGGCGTCCTCTACGTGCCGGACACTGCGGGGAGGGGCGCGCCGCTGCTGGTGTTCCTTCACGGCGCCACCGGATCGGGGAGGGCGCATCTGCGTGCCGTGCTCGGGGCGGCCGACCGCTACGGGGTCATCCTGGTGGCCCCCGATGCCCGCTCCGAAGCGACCTGGGACCTGCTTGTCCAGGGAGGCTTCGGGCCAGACGTCGCCTTCGTGGACGAGGCGCTGGCGTCGGTCGTCGAACGGGTCGACGCCGACGTCGGCCGGCTGGCCGTCGGCGGGGTCTCCGACGGTGCCTCCTATGCGCTCTCGCTCGGTCTCGCCAACGGCGACGTCTTCTCGGCGGTGATCGCCTTCTCGCCGGGCTTCCTCGTCGTCCCCGAACCCGTCGGCCGGCCACGGCTGTTCCTCTCGCACGGCACCGAGGACCGCATCCTGCCGATCGACCTGTGCAGCCGCGCGTTCGTCCCCTCCCTGCGGGGGGCCGGCTACGACGTGGCCTTCGAGGAGTTCGAGGGAGGCCACACCGTCCCACCGGCCGTCGCCGACAGGGCGGTCTCGTGGTGGCTCGGGGAGGCCTCGGCACGAGCCGCCAGACCCTGAGGCCCGGGTGGGGTGCTCGTGGCGCTCAGAGGGGGATCTCGCTCGCCAGGGCCACGGCCTCGGCGACGAGGAGGAGGCGGGTCCCGTGGTTGGCGGCGGGCTCGACCCACGAGCAGCTCCGGCCCGGGTGCGCTCCGGCCACGGCTCCGGGCTCTCCCAACGCGAACGCCAGGTGGTGCACGCGGCCCACCCGCCCGCCGAGCCAGTCCTCGAGCGCCCCGGGACCGGTGGGTTCGACCAGGCGGAGGCGCCCGGGCCCCGACCAGGCGAGCTCGACCCACCGATGACCGGGCCCGCCCCCCTCACCGGAGCGGGCGCCGCCGAGCAGGCGTTCGAAGAGCCGGAGGCCCTCGTCGAGGGCCCGGACGGCGTGGGCCACGTAGAGGAACGTCGCGCAGTCCCCCGATCGGGCCGGGGCAGGGGGCGCGTGGTGCTCCTCATGGGACTCGGCGAGCTGGACGACGACCCCGGGGGCGTCCTTCGGGTGCAAGAACGCCTCCTTCCAATCGGGGTGCGAGTCGTCGACGGCGACCGGGGGGTAGCCGCCGCCGGCGGCCTCTCGAAGGGCCGTCTCGAACCGGGGCACCGTGAAGGTCATGTGGTGTGGCCCGGGGCCGTTCCGGTCGAGGAACCGGCGCAAGAAGTCGTTCTCCTCCACGCGCTCGGGCTCGAGCATCTCCACCACGGCGCCATTGGCGTAGGCGACCTGCGCCCAGACGAACCCCGCCGAGGGGCCCTCGGCGAGGGGTCGCCCTCCGAGCTCGTCTCGGTATCGGGCCCCAAGGGCGGCCCTGGACTCGCCGGCCAGGGCCACGTGGTCAAAGCCTGCGCCCTCGATCACCCGACGATCCTGCACGGGTCCGGCCGTTGGGCTCAAGTCCTGCGCCGGCGCCCGGGGTGCCGGGAGGGCGGGGACACCTCCCGGGCCGGCCCCGAGGGGAGCCTTGGCACCCGGGGTGGCAAAGTCAGCGTGATGCGGTAGAATCTCAGGTCGGCCCGCCGCGCCCTTTGGGAGCGGCGTCGCTGGTCAAAGCCGATCTTCGGGTCCGTGAGCCGCGCGGCGCCCGGGGAACCATGAGGAGAGACACCTGCCAAAATCCAACGACGACGCCATCGTGCTGGACGGGACGGTCGTCGAGCCGCTCCCGAATGCGATGTTCCGGGTCGAGCTCGAGAACGGGCACAAGGTGCTGGCGCACAGCTCGGGACGGATGCGGATGCACAGGATCCGGATCCTGCCGGGCGACAAGGTGCAGGTGGAGATCACGCCCTACGACCTGAGCCGTGGGCGGATCACCTACCGATACAAGTAGGACGAGGAAGAGGGACGAGCAGTGAAGGTCCGACCGAGCGTCAAGAGGATCTGCGAGAAGTGCAAGATCATCCGGCGTCACGGCCGGGTGGTTGTGATCTGTGACAACCCGCGGCACAAGCAGCGGCAGGGCTGAGGAAAGAGAACCACAGTGGCTCGAATCGCCGGCGTCGACATCCCAAGAGAGAAGCGGGTGGAGATCGCCCTCACGTACATCTATGGGATCGGCAACACCGTCGCCAAGCAGGTCTGCGTGTCGACCGATGTGTCGCCCGACACGCGGGTGCGTGAACAGACCGACGAGGAGGGCAGCCGGCTCCGCAACTACATCGACGCGAGCCTCCGCGTCGAAGGTGATCTTCGCCGTGACGTCGCTCAGGACATCAAGCGCAAGCAGGAGATCAACTGCTACCAGGGGATCCGCCACCGGCGGGGGCTCCCGGTGCACGGGCAGCGCACGCACACGAACGCGCGCACCCGCAAGGGGCCGAAGAAGACCGTCGCCGGAAAGAAGAAGGTTCGCAAGTAGATGCCCCCTCGCACGGCCAAGCAGCAGGGCGGTCGCCGGCCTCGGCGCCGAGAGCGCAAGAACATCGCCTATGGCGTCGCCCACATCAAGAGCTCGTTCAACAACACCGTCGTGACCATCGCGGACCCCGAAGGCAACGTGCTCGCGTGGGCCTCCGCCGGCAACGTCGGGTTCAAGGGATCCCGTAAGTCCACCCCCTTCGCGGCCCAGCTCGCCGCCGAGGCGTGCGCGCGCCGGGCGATGGAGCACGGGGTGCGCAAGGTCGACGTGCTCGTTCGGGGGCCCGGGTCGGGTCGTGAGACCGCCATCCGTTCGCTCGCCGCGACCGGCATCGAGGTCGTCGGCATCAAGGACGTGACCCCGATCCCGCACAACGGCTGCCGCCCGAAGAAGCGTCGGAGGGTCTGATGGCGCGCTACACCGGACCCGTCTGCCGGCTCTGCCGGCGCGAGCGGACCAAGCTCTTCTTGAAGGGCGAGCGTTGCTTCTCGCTCAAGTGCCCGGTCTCAGAGGCGGTCACCGACCGCCACAGCCGGGCGTACCCCCCCGGTGAACACGGCCGGGACCGCATGCGCCAGGGTTCCGAGTACCTGAACCAGCTGCGCGAGAAGCAAAAGGCGCGGCGCATCTACGGTCTGCTCGAGAAGCAGTTCCGCAATCTCTACGAAGAGGCCAACCGCGAGGCCGGCATCACCGGTGAGAACCTGCTGCGGATGCTCGAGATGCGCCTCGACAACGTCGTGTTCCGGGCCGGGTGGGGCGCCAGCCGGGCCCAGGCCCGCCAGTTCGTTCGCCACGGTCATGTCCGCGTGAACGGCAAGCGGGTCACGATCCCGAGCTATCGGGTGCGAAAGGGTGACGTCGTCACCTTGAAGGAGGCGTCGCGCCAGATGTTCATGGTGCGACGCAACATGGACACCCTCGACCGCCAGCGGCCGCCCTGGCTCGAGGCCGCCGACCAGGGCTTCGCCGTGTCGGTGCTCAACCCGCCGCTGCGCGAGCACATCGACGAGCCGGTCCAAGAGCAGCTCATCGTCGAGCTGTACTCGAAGTAGCCGGCGAGTACCCGTAGGAGAACGAGGAGCCGACCCAATGCTCATCATCCAACGTCCGACCGTCGAGGCCATCGGCGAGGAGCGCGACAACACCCAGCGCTTTGCGATGGGGCCGCTCGACCCCGGCTTCGGGCACACCATCGGGAACTCGCTGCGACGCACGCTGCTCTCGTCGATCCCGGGCGCGGCCGTCACCCAGATCCGCTTCGACGACGCCCTGCACGAGTTCACGACGCTGAACGGCATCAAAGAAGACGTGACCGACATCATCTTGAATCTGAAGGACCTCCTCGTCCGGATGGACGAGGACGAGCCGATCACGATGCGGATCGACAAGCGGGGACCGGGCGAGGCCACGGCGGCCGACATCCAGACCCGGGCCGGCGTCGAGATCCTCAACCCCGAGCTGCATCTCGCGACCTTGAACGCGAAGGGTCGCCTCGCGCTCGACGTCACCGTCGAACGGGGGCGGGGCTATGTGTCGGCCGAGCGCAACAAGCGCTCCTCGACCATTGGGGTCATCCCCGTCGACTCGATCTTCTCCCCGGTGCGGCGGGTGACCTTCGACATCGAACCGGTCCGGGTCGAGCAGTCCACGGACTTCGACCGCCTCGTGCTCGAGATCGAGACCGACGGCACCATCAGCCCGCGCGAGGCACTGGCGTCGGCCGGCGACACGCTGCGCACGCTGGTCAGCCTGGTCGCCGAGCTGGAGGAGGCTCCAAGGGGTCTCGAGCTCGGAGAGACCGGCACGACCTCGAGCGGCTCGCCTGATCTCGATCTGCGGATCGAGGAGCTCGACCTCTCCGAGCGCCCGCGCAACTGCTTGAAGCGGGCCCAGATCAACACGATCGGGGAGCTCGTGGACCGGACCTATGACGATCTTCTCGGGATCACGAACTTCGGGCAGAAGTCCCTCGACGAGGTCGTCCAGCGCCTGGACGAGCGGGGGCTCTCGCTCAGGACGAAGGACTAGACCGTGCGCGCCACGCCGACCAAGGGCAAGCGCCTCGGGGGCAGCGCCTCGCACGAGAAGGCGATGCTCGGCAACCTCGTCGCTTCGCTGATCGCCGCCGAGGCCATCGTCACCACCGAGGCCAAGGCCAAGGCCATGCGGCCCGTCGCCGAGAAGTGCATCACCGCCGCGAAGCGCGGTGGCGTCCACCAGCAGCGGCAGGTGATCGCGTTCCTCCGTGACAAGGACATGACCCACAAGCTCTTCG
>DAHUZM010000180.1 GCA_027306525.1 Acidimicrobiaceae bacterium | reverse complement strand
CGGACGGATCGGCGGCCCGCTTCATGGGCGATTGGATCGTGATGCTCGTCGGCGGCGAGGGGTTGCTCGTGGTCCACGCAGCCGAGTCCTCACGGACGTGGCGACCCAGGTTCGTCCGGACCGCGCCCGGGCACACGCAATTGGCGCGTACGTTGCGCTCCGCGTAGTCGACGGCGATCTGCCTCGTGAGCTGGAGCACGCCGCCCTTCGCCGCCTTGTAGCTTGCCGCCGAGCCGCCCGAGCCCACGATGACCGAGGACACCGATCCCATCGTGACGATCGCGCCGCCGCCGGCCTCGAGGAGCGCCGGGAGCGCGTGCTTGCAGGTGAGAAAGATTCCGGTGAGGTTGGTGCGAAGCACCATCTCCCAGTCGTGCAGCGTCAGCTCGTGCACCAACCCCGAGCTCGACGTCCCCGCGTTCGCGACCACGAGGTCGAGCCCTCCGAGCACCTCGATCCCCCGATCGACCGCACGGCGCACCGACTCCTCGTCCCCGACGTCGCAGGTCACGGCTCCGCCACGGCCGCCTCGCGCCGCGATTTCCGCTGCGGTCTCCTCGGCCAGGGCTCCCCGGATGTCCGCGCACCAGACCGCTGCGCCCTCGTCGGCCAACCGGAGGGCGCTCGCCTTCCCGATGCCGCTTCCGGCCCCGGTGACCAGTGCCCGCCGCCCCTCGAGGCGGCCCGTTGTTGTCTCCACCGTTGTCGATCCTCCCGGGCCACCCTATGTGTGGGGCCGGCGCAGGGGCGAGTCGGGCGGTCGGTTCTTCACGCCTCTCGTGACGGCGGCCGTCACTCGCCGCGACTCAGCGGATGGCGCCGCGTTCGCGCAGTCGTGCGATCGCGTCGGCAGAGTAACCGGCCCACGCGAGGATCTCCTCGGTGTGCTCACCGAACTCGGGCGCACGACGATGCGCCGGCATGAGCGTGTCCGACACGCGATAGGGCACCGCGACCTCGTGCACCGTCCCGAACCTCGGGTGGTCGAAGACGCCGACCCGCCCGATGCGCTCGTTGTCCGAGTTGTCCATCGCAGCGCGGTTGCCGTCCATCAGCGGCACAATCACGGGCACCGCGTTCGCTCGCAGCTCGGCCACGACTCCGTCGGTCGTGCGACCGGCGAAGAACTCGCTCAGCATCTGTTCGAGCTCGACGCTGTGGGCACGAAGCGCCGGCGTCGAGAAGCGCTCGTCGGACAGGAGTTCACGATTGAGCACCTTGCCGAGCCCCCGCACCTCCTCGTCCTTCGGCGCGACGAGGCAGATCCATCCGTCTGCGGTCTGGTAGAGGCGTTCGAGTGGACCGACACCGAGCTGGAGCGGGTCGAGGTCCCAGGTTCCCAGGACCGATCCGTCGGGCCGCCGGACGATGTGCGCCACGTCGGCGATCGTCGAGTTCAGCTGCGGGAGCTCGACGTACTGGCCAGAGCGCGTCCGTCGACGGTTGAGCAGCGCCATGATCAGCGAGACGCCACCGAGCATCCCCGCCCCCGAGTCCTCGTTGGCGGCGGGGTAGATCGGCGGGTTGTGGAGGCCGCCCAGTTCGTATGCGGCGCCGACATAGCCCGACATGAGCGGGGCGAAGCTCTGGCGGAGCGTCTCGGGCCCGCTCGATCCCCACCCGGGGGCGCCCAGGTAGACGATGTCGGGATTGATCTCCCTCACCTGCTCGTAGCCGAGCCCGAGGCGCTCGGCGACGCCCATCCGCAGGTTGTGGTGGACGACGTCGGCCCATTGCAGGAGCTCGTGGCGCAACTGCGCCAGCTCCGGATCCTTCAGGTCCGCCGCGATGGCCCGCTTGCCCGCCTGTGCCGCGGCGAATGCCCGGTCGAACCCCCGCATCCCGTCACCGGCCGGGGGTTCGAGCTTGATCACGTCGGCGCCGAGGTCGGCCAGAAGGCGGGACGAGAAGGGCCCCGCGTACCAGTGCCCGAGGTCGAGCACCTTGACCCCGTCGAGCAGCGGCCGGACATCGGGAACGCCGCTCGTCCGGATCGCCGTCGTCATGAGCATGCCCGAGCGGAGGTCGTCGAGGACCCGGTCAGTGTGCTGACCCGCGGTCGGGGCCGGCGAGCGGACCGTACCGGGCGTCGACGCGAACCTGACCGGCGGAGAGACCTGCTCGACCTTCCCGAGGACGGGATCGAGGACCTCCGTCACCATGCCGTTGTGCACGGTTTGCGGCTCGTCGAAGACCTCGCCGGGCCGCAGCGCTGGGATGGCGGCGACGTCCGCCTCGAGCAGGCGCTCCAACCACACCTTCCGCGGCTGGGAGAGGAAGATCCCCGGGACCTCGTTGAAGACGATCGCGGCCTCCTCGGGAGAGAGCTGCGCCATGACGTTGCCGTCGTCGACGGGCGGGACTCGATCGTCGAGCCCGAGGACCTCCATCAGCCGGTCGAACGCCCCGCGACCGAAGGTGCTCAGACCCAGCCACTCGTCGTCGGCACAGAGGAAGGTCCGGGTGACGAACCGGGGCGTGCCGAACGCTGCCACCCCCGTGACGGCCGCCGACGCCTCCCCGTAGCCCCAGCCCTGCGCCATGTACGCGAGCACCCCGTCGACGAGCGAGGTCTCGACCCGCCGTCCGCACCCGTCCTCCTCGCGCCGGTAGAGCGCCGCGAGCACCCCGACGAGCGCCATGTAGGCGGCGCCGTTGCACGCCTGCGGCAGCCCGAGGAAGATCGGGCCCTCACGATGCCCGAACTGCGCTGCGGACATCCCGGCGCCGGCATGGACGAGCGCCGTGTAGCCGGGAAGCTCGTCGTGCTCCGAGCCAGGGCCGTATCCCGAGATCGAGCAGTAGACGAGGCCCGGCGCCCGATTCCGGACGGTCTCGTAATCGAGGCCGAGCCCCTCGGCGACTCCCGGTCGCCACGTCTCGACGAGGACGTCCGCCGTCTCGAGGAGTCCGAGTGCGGCATCCCGGCCGTCGTGGTCATGGAGGTCGAGCTCGACGCTGCGCTTGTTCCGGTTGTACACCGAGTATGGGACGGCGAGCTCTGCGCGCCACGGATCGCCCCCGGGGGGCTCGACCCAGATGACATCGGCGCCGTAGTCCGCCAGCAGCCAGGTCATGCGCGCGCCGGCGATGCCGCGCGAGAAGTCGATGACGCGGAATCCCTCGAGCGGCCCTGCCATGGTCAACCCTCACCCGCCAGCCGCTGACGGGCTGGCGCTCTCCCTTGTCCTTCGTCCGATGCTCGAGCGCTCACTCGGTGCGCAGGATCAGGCCGCCGCTGTAGGGGAAGAAGCCACCCACGCCGAGCAGCGCCGACTTCATCCCCGGATGCTGATGACTGCCGGCCTTCCCCTGGAGCTGGAGCACCGCCTCGCGGATGTGTCCACTTCCTTGCGTGCCACCGTCCGAGAGGCTCCCTCCGTGGGTGTTCGCGGGAACTCGCCCGCCGATGAGGATCCTGTTCTCCTCCGTGTCCCAGTTGTCCTCGAGGAACGGACCGGCCTCCCCCACGCCGCAGTACCCGACGCTCTCGAACCACTTGAGGCAGATGAACGAGAACCCGTCGTAGGGCTGGAAGAGATCGATGTCTTGCAGCGAAAGCTCGCTGCGGGCCCAGAGCGCATCCATCACGACCTGATGCGCCGAGTGCTCGAGGTCGGGCAGGATCTCCTCGACCGTGCGGTTGGTCTGACCCAAGACGGCCGAGTGGATCAGCACCGGCTTGTTCGGGAGATCCTTGGCACGCTCTGCGGTGGTGATGACGAAGGCGTCGGCACCGTCCACCGGATAGTCCATGTCCAGGACGCCGAAGAGTGGCCCGCGAACGATGCGCGCTGCGAAGTAGTCCTCCATCGTCATCGGCGCCCGGGCAATCGCGTGCTCGTTGCGCATAGCGTTGGTGCGGCTGTTGATGGCGACCATGCCCAGCCACTCGCGCTTCGCGTTGTACTCGTGGAAGTACCGGTTGGCCCAGGCCGCGTACGAAGGCGGAAAGGCCAGGCTGTCGGGCCACGGGCTCGGCGGCCTCGTCACTCCCGATGCCGCGGTCCGGATCCTGAAAGGGTCGGCTGCCGCCGCCCGGGAGTTGCCCGGAGACACCGCGACGGTGTGGTAGCAGAGCACCGTGTCGCAGACGCCGGAGAACACGGCATTCATCGCATTGACGATCTGCTGCGAGAAGGTCGGATAGCAGTTCAAGAAGTAGGTCAGCTTCTCGAGACCGAGCGCCGCTTGGACGTGTTGGACCTGGAGCATCGTCGCCGACACCCCGTCGATGTCGTCCTTCGTCAGACCGGCGTCTCGGATCGCGTTCTTCGACGCCTCGACGGCGAGTGCGATGTCGCTCTTGCCGGCGTCCCGACTGAAGGTCGTCGTGCCGACGCCCACGATCGCAACCTGGTCTCTCGCCGGAAACCTTGCACTCACGAAGCTCTCCTCTGCTGACTCTGCGGTGGATGCCCGGACTCGGTGCCTACGCCGGCTGAAATGCGGGGACCGGGTGCCCCTGGCGCTCGATCCAGCTCAGCGTGACGGGCATGCCGATTCGGATGTCTTCGTTGGCGCAATTGACCATGGGCCCGGTGATGCGCAGCCCGGGCTGCTCCTCGAGCTCCACCACGAGGAGCGGATGACCCTTCATGTAGTCGACGCCTTCGACGCCCATGAGGGCCCCTGTGTGCAGGATCACGAAGGTGTGGACGACCCCGTTCCCACTGACCTCGGTCGGGAGCACCGAGTCCGACCAGCAGTTGGGACACGAGGGCCAGGGCGGCTGGAAGTAGGTGTTGCAGTCCTGACAGCGATTGATGAGGAGCCGCTTCTCCAAGAACCCCTGGAACATCGCGAAGTTGTCACGGTCGATCCAGGTCCCTGGAAAGCGGTCCATCACCTCGGCGACATTGCTGTCTGACACTTCGTTCCTCTCTCGCAGTGCAAGTCTGTGCAGTGGCTCGGGGCAGAGAGAGGAGTTGCGGGCCGACCACATCGGAGGTCGCCCGCCGGCGGCCCCGTGCGTACTTCGCTCCTCAGAGGTCAGTTGCGCCGACATCCCTCGAGGCGCGGCGCCCTCGTTGCGCGGTGGTGCGCTGCATTCCCCCTTGCCCGTCGTCAGACCGGTCTCGTGATGCAGCACCGTATCGACGAGGCCAACCGTTTGTCAAGTTGTTATCAACAGAGAGTCATGCATACATAGACAACAAAGGGCGCGATCAAGTCCACGCGAAGCCCGGGGTATCCACCCGGGTGAGCTCGACCCAGCCCTGGACGAAGCGAGCGGGATCACCGTTCGGTGGCCGGGCGGCGGTGCACACGAATAGGGTGCGCAGGTCGGTTCCACCTAGGGCGCAGGCGAGCGCCCACTTGTGGTCCTCGAGCGCGACCCGCTCGAGGACCTCGCCGGCGACGAAGCGTTGGGCCTCGTGCCCCCAGGCGGTCCCCACCCAGATGCCGCCCTCGGAGTCGAAGCACAGTCCGTCGCCGAGTCCGCGGGGAATGATGCCGACGACGCGCCTGTCGAAAAGCGATCCATCCTCGGCGATGGTGAATGCCAACAGTCGGGCACCGGGAACCCGACCTCCCGGGACGGCCTCGCCGACCACGAGGGTGCCCCCGTCGGGTGAGACGCCGATGCCGTTCGGGGCGACAAGGTCCCGCGCCACCACCCGAGGGGTGGCATCGAACGTGACGAGCACGATGCAACCGTCGGCCGTCCAGGTCCGGACGCCTCCCGCTCCTCGGCTCCCGAAACCATCCACATACGCCCAACCGTGACGGTCCACGACCATGTCGTTCAACTGGGGGGTCAGCATCGAGAGATCAAGCGACTCGACGATGCCCGATCCGTCCGGCTCGCACGAGTGGAGGAGGCGCCTCCGCCCGTCGGCCACGAGCATCGTTCCGTCGGGGCGGAATCCGACCGCCGAGGGTCGGTCGAAGGAGCCGACCCGTTCCATGGCGTCGCCGGCCAGGCGCAGCACGGACCCCCGCATCATGTCGACAAGCCACAGCGCGCCGTCGTGCCACCGCGGGCACTCCGGCAAGAGAAGGCCTCCAGCGACGGGCGTCGGCACACCTGGCGACATTGCAGCCTCCCGGTCCGAAAGCGACTTCCGGTATCCTGTCGAACGTTTTAAGTTGTGTGTTACTAGACAAAAAGCTGAGAATCGGTACAATAGATGCACGCCGCGGAGTCTGCGCGGCGTTCTTTGGTTCCGCGGGTGACCTAGGGCCGCTCCGCCGGGGAAGAGGGATCGAACGAATGGCAACCACGCTGGAGAGCGAGTCCAAGGTCAAGATCTGGGCGAACTCGGGGGACTCCCACATCCTCGAGCCGGACAACCTCTGGCATGACATCCTTCCGAAGGACCTCGCCGACCGGATGCCGCGCACCGAGCGGGTGAGCGAGACCGAGGAGATCGTCTACGTCGACGGCTCGAGCTTCAGCCGGCAGCTCCCGCGGTCGGTCAACAAGAAGCTCCAGGCCAATGTCCGCGGCGAGGAGCTCGAAGGCACCCTGAACGATCTCTCCCATCGGCCCCCGGGCGCTCGGGACGTCAAGGCCCGCCTGGCGGACCTGGACGGAGAGGGGATCTGGGGAGAGGTCATCTACCCCTCGGTGGGCATCTGGGACTACCTCGTCACCGATCCAAAGCTCATCAAGGTCGCGTTTCGCGAGGTGAACGAGTGGCGGCTCGCCGAGGTCCAGAATTTCGCACCCGACCGTTGGGTGGTTGCGCCGACGATCCCGCTCATGACCGTTGAAGACGCCATGGACGAGGTCAGGCACGTCGCCGAGATCGGATTCCACTGCATCTTCCTCCCGTGCGATCCGACCGAGGGCGCCGAAGACTGGAACTCCGAGGTGTGGGACCCGCTGTGGTCACTCCTCGAGGAGATCGGCCTCGTGATCACCGTGCACCTCGGCAGCGAACGGGGCGGCACCAAGCTCCTGGGTCGGGGGCCGGGCAAGGCCGTCTACAACTATGTGGAGACCACCTATGGCCCCCAGCGCTTCGCGACGAAGCTCATCGCGAGCGGCGCGCTCGACCGTCACCCGAAGCTTCGGGTGCTCCTCTCGGAAGCCGGGGCCAGCTGGGTTCCCTTCCTGGGGGACCGGATGAACGAGGGCTACCGCCAACACGGCTTCATGGTGGCGCCGAAGCTCTCCCGTTCTCCGAAGGAGATCCTCTACAGCCAGGTCTACGCGACATTCCAGCACGACGTCTCGGCGGTCGAGGCGGCGACCTGCGGGTACCGCAATGTGATGTGGGGGTCGGACTATCCCCACATGGAAGGCACCTTCGGCCACACCCAAGAGACGCTGCACGAGCTCTTCGACCATGTCGACCCCGAGCTCCGTAAGAGGATCACGATCGATTCGTTCCGCGAGCTCTTCCCCCACGTGCCCGCGCCGGCCGGCGACTGAGGATTCGCCGCGCGTGGGGATCCGGTTCGGGATCCCCACTGAATCAGTGACAAGGCGAGAGGTGGCTAGCGAACCTTGGACCGGCTCGCCTTCCGAGAGCCGTTGGGTCGAGGCGTCGCGTTGGCGACCGCCGCGTCCTGCAGGAGCCCTATGATGCCATCGAGGCTCCCACGAGCTTCGACCACCGCTGCCAGGGCCCTACGGCGACGCGGTTCGAGCAACGGCTGAGCGGCGTCGGCCTGCAGGCCCAGGCTCAGGGCGGACGCAGCCGAGACGGCGATCGCCTTCAACTGCTCTTCGGGAAGCTCGAAAACCAGCTGAAGGAAGAAACCGACCCCGAACCCGAGCTGTTCGATCGCATTCGCCAGAGAATCGATGTCGGCTTCACTCCCAATAGCACCGATCTCCTGGAACCGGCGGAGCTCCTTTGCCACCCGCTCGGCGGCCGCCTCATGCTTCTGACCAAAATCGGCGGTCATCTCAGGGTCGTTGATCAGCGCAGCAATCACGACCTTGAGC
Organism: Acidimicrobiaceae bacterium; assembly: GCA_027306525.1. GTDB lineage: Bacteria > Actinomycetota > Acidimicrobiia > Acidimicrobiales > RAAP-2 > Palsa-461. The sequence goes on along the minus strand of DAHUZM010000180.1, from coordinate 3,515 downwards.
GACGGTGCCGACCGCTTCAAACCGGCAAGCTCCGAGAGGAAATAGTGCTCGAGGTATTCCTGGACGGTCTGGAACTCTGGCACCGCGAATCTCTCGACACCTTGCGCATCCCACAGGCCGTTGCAGACCGCCATGAGCAGGCCCCGCTTGTCCCCGAAATAGCGGAATAGCAGGGTCTCCGAGCATCCGGCACGCTCGGCAATGCGGCGAGTCGAGACGGCGGAGTAGCCCTCCTCGGAGAACAGGGCCACAGCGGCATCGGTCATGGCACGCATCCGAGCTTCCTTGTCCCGGCTCGAAGGACTCAGCTTTGAGGTTTTGCCGCTCGAACCTGCCACGATGCTCCTCTCCCCTACCCAGGCATCCGTCACCGGGACCGGACCCGAACTTCTCCCACCACTATCCCACCGTCTGGCCGCCGCCGGTTTGGAGGGTCGCGAGCGGCGGCCCCTCCTAGTCCGACGACGGGAGCGGCTTGGCTGCCTTGAGGGTCAAGGGATTGTCGCCGACCGCCAACGACCCGGCGCCGCCCTTGGTGCAGAGGAGCTCGAGGCCAACCCCCTCGTCCACGTAGCGCTTCCCGACCAAAGTGCCCCCATCATGGAGCGGGTTGACGCCACCTTCGACAGGTTCGACCTTCTGTGAGATCGGCACCATCGGCGTTCCGCCACATCGAATGTCAATGCTCTCCCGAGGGGCCTTGACGACGACGACCTCCGTGGCGTCGACGGCGCTCCTCAGCCGTGTGCCTACCGGATATTCCATGTGATTGCAGCCACCTATCTCTCGTTGATTGACGATTCAGTAGGGAGTCGCCATCGCCAGGACGACGCCCTCGGTTGGAAACGTTCCGATGGGCACGCGGCGGTTGACACGACTGGGGTCGTCCCGCACCGCACCTACTCGACGCCCAGGTACTTCTGGTAGATCTCGCCGGGATCGACCTGGTTGGCGTCGCCAACGTGGACCACCTCGCCCCGGCTGAGGACGTACACCGTCTTGGCGAGCTTGACGACCCGTTGCACGTACTGCTCGACCACGACGACCGAGATCCCCCGCTCTGGAAGCAGCGCCAGGGTTTCAAAGATCTTGTCGACGATCAATGGAGCAAGACCAAGCGAGGCTTCGTCCACGAGCACGACCTTTGGACTCGTGATGAATGCACGCGAAAGAGCGAGCATCTGTTGCTCGCCTCCAGAGAGGCTGCCGGCGGTCTGGCGCAGCCGCTTCGACAGGGCCGGAAAGAGTTCGAGCGACTGCGTCGTCGCTTCGCGAATGTCTCGTGCCCCCGCCATGATCCTGAGGTTCTCCATGACCGTCAGGGAGGGGAAGATGCCTCGACCTTCGGGGAGCAGACAGATTCCGCTCCTCGCGAACTGATGCGGGGGGTCCTTCGTCAACTCCCGGGAATCAAGAGTCACCCGTCCCGCCGTTGGCTTCACGAACCCCGTCAGGGTTCGGAGCAAGGTCGACTTGCCCGCACCGTTCGGGCCGAGGAGTGCGACGACGTCTCGATCGCCAACGGTGAAATCCACGTTCCGAAGTACGGTGACTCCGCCATATCCGGCGGTGACAGAGTGCAGACTGAGCACGCCAATCGCTCCCTACTCGACCGAAGCAGCTGGTGCGACTGCCGCCTCGGGGGCGGCGGCGCTTGAGGACTCGGTGCCGTTCAGGGCCGTCTCGCCGAGGTAAGCAGCCCGCACCGTGTCGGAGACCTGCATTTCCTCGGGACTTCCTTCGAAGATCATCGAGCCGAAGTCGAGGACATAGAGGTGGTCGCAGACCTCCCGGACCAACGTCATATCGTGCTCGACGAGCAGGATCCCGACGCCCTTTCTCTCGACGATGGTCCGAAGCACGTTGCCGAACATCTCGGTCTCGTGCGCGTCGAGTCCCGAGGAGGGCTCATCGAGCAGCAGGATGTCAAATGGACCCGCGAGGACGATGGCGAGGTCCACCAGGCGCCGCTTGCCGATCGAGAGCAACCCGACCTGTTCCTCCGAGATCGGGGTGATTCCCGTGAGAGACAGCGCTTCTTCGGTCGCCGCCGAGATGCGCCGACTGCCCGCACGCGAGTCGAAGAGCTGGGTGAGCGGGTTCGCTCCAGCCATAGGCGCCTCACAGCCAAAGGCCACGTTCTGGCGCACCGTGAGACTGTTGAACAACTCCGGGCGCTGGAACGTTCTGCCCAGGCCTTGCCTCGCCCGGGCTGCCGGCCCGCTTCGCGTGATGTCAGCGTCGCGGAGGTAGACCTTTCCCGACGCCGCGTCGACGAGGCCGCTGCAGGCGTTGAACAACGAGGTCTTCCCGGCGCCGTTCGGGCCGATCAGCCCGGTGATCATGCCCATGGGCGCCTCGAGGCTCGCCCGGTCGACGGCCTTCACCCCGCCATAGGACACCGAGAGCTCTCGGACCGCCAGGCCGCTGCCCGACGGTGCCCTCCGAGCCGAGGACGCGAGTCCGACCACCGGGAGCGGTTCGACGGGCTTGACGATCTCAAGATCCCGTGATGCGCGTTTGCGACCGCCCAAGCGGTCCAAGAGGACCTGGAGTCGCGCCGGCATCGGAGGAGCGAGCTTCGCGTTGATCCCGATCGCCAGGGCCGACACCCCGAACAAGAGGTTCAGGTAGCTGGTGAACCCACCGGCGTTGATGTAACCGGGAAGCACCGTGGTCAACACCGCCCCAACCACCGCGTACCAGGGATCACCGATCTGGATGAGGACCACCAGCACGACGAGCTGCAGGGCACCGAAGGCCTGGAACGATCCGGGGACGCCGTAGTGGTACAGCATGCCGGTCAGGGCGCCGGCCATCGACGCCATCGCTGCGGTGATACAGAAGACGATCACCTTCAGCACACTGGCTGTGGTGCCGCGTGTCTCGAGTGCCACCTGCGAATCGGACATCCCTTTCAGGAGGCGCCCCAGCCGTCCGCTGGTGATGACGGCGATCGTTGCGACCACCAACACGGCGATCAGGAGCAGCAGGAAGTAGAAGCCTTGATCCGTGTACAGGTGCCATCCGCCGATCGAGACATTCGGTCGAGGCTCTGCGAGTCCGACGGAGTTCTGCCCGAACATCAGGTTCGTGTTGTAAAAGACGTCCTGGATGAGCAGCGCGAAGCCCAGCGTTGCCAGCGCCAGATAGACGCCGGACACCCGAACCGCGGGTATCGCGACGATCGCGCCGACCGGCACGGCGACCAGTGCTGCCAGAACGAACGATACGAACCATGGCAGCCCGAAACTGGAGGTGAAGTGCCCGAACGCCGCGGCACCCACGGCGGCGAACGCGAGGTGGCAAAGCGAGATCTGGCCCGAGTTGCGGACCAACAAACCCAGGGACAGGAACAGGATCATGTTGATCAATGCGTTCGACCACAGCGCCAAGTAGTGACCTTGAAGCGCTGGAACGAGCGCCAGGAGAACGATCGCAATGCCTCCAGCGCCGAAACGCACCGGGACCGGAGCGTGATAGGTGCGGCGGACGCGCAGTTGTGGCGCGATTCG
>DAHUZM010000174.1 GCA_027306525.1 Acidimicrobiaceae bacterium | reverse complement strand
AAAGGACGACGGTCCCACCCATCAGGAGGCCGTTCCACATGGCCCACTGGGCATTCCCGTGCATCAGAGGACCTGCCACGAACATCACGACCCGTTGGTCGTCGCCGGCCGGGATACGGGTGATGACGTCATCCGGGTGGCTCACGGGAGGGCCGCCCCAACCACTTCCACCCATCGCCGCGTAGTAGATGTCCTCCTGGCGCCACATCACCCCCTTGGGCATGCCTGTCGTGCCCCCGGTGAAGAGCATGTACAGGTCGTCGGGTGACCGCCCGCCCTCCGGGCGAGAGGGCGTCGCCCCGGCAAGGGCGGTCTCGTAGCTGATCGCTTGTTCGGTGATCGTGGCAGGGACCGTGGAGGGGTCGGCTGCCGTGGGGGGGTCGGCTGCCGTGGAGGGGTCGGCTGGCGTGGAGGGGTCGGCTGGCGTGGAGGGGTCGGCTGGCGTGGAGGCAGGGGAGACCAAAGGGGAGACTGAGACGTCAGCCCGTGCCTCAGTAGGATCATCGATCACCATCAGGTGGAGCCGTCGGCCCCCATGGGTACTAGGGGACGTGCCATCCGGGTCGCCGGTGCCATCCGGGTCGCCGGCGTTCGTGGGGGTCCGGACCTGATCGTGGGCCTGGATTGAAAGGGCCTCGGCTACCAACCCCTCCAGCGCGCGCTCGTACACGAGGGCCGCCAGGTTCGCGCACTCGACCACGTACCTCAATTCCGTTGCCACATACCGGAAGTTCAGGTTGATCGGGACCAGCCGCGCCTTGTAGCAGCCGATCATCGCCTCGACCCATTCGATGCGGTTGCGGGCGAGGATTCCGACGTGGTCGCCGACGGCCGCACCGGCAGAACGAAGGTGGTTGGCGACGCGGTTGGCCCTCTCGTCGAGCTGGGCGTAGGTGCGTCGGGCCGGGTCGGCTACCAGGGCGTCGCGGTCGGGTACGGCGTCAGCGACCATCTCGAAGAGGTCGGCGAGATTGAAGGTACGTACCGTCTGCTCACCAGCCACGTGTCTTGCCTCCCCCACGACCTCTCGCGCCCTCATCCCCTCGAGCCGTGACGCCTGGTCCTCTGGTCCTCTGGTCCTCTGGTTCGCCGGCCTGGCGGCCGCAGCCGGCGCTGCGCCCAGGTCCGCCACGTCGCGCTGCGAACCGTCACGATGCCATCGAACCGAAAGCTCGGCCGTCATGGCTCCCGACACAGCCCTAACATGCCGGCTGACCCAATTGAAACAGGTTCCACCTATCATCGCAGGCGCAGGTGGCCGGAGTGAAGGGCTGAAGCAATGGACGACGCTCCAGAAGGAACCACGACCCCGCCGGCGAGCGCGGGCATATCCGGCTTCAGCGCGCTGGTGACCGGCGGCGGAAGCGGCATCGGCCTGGGCACGGCCCGCCGGCTGGTGGCCGATGGCGCCAGGGTGACTATCTGCGGCCGAACGGAAGAGCGTCTGGCCGCCGCCGTGCAGGAGCTCGGCGAAGTGGCTGCCGGTTCGGCATCCGGAGGCTCCGCCCGATATGTCGTCGCTGACGTGACGGTCGAGGAACAGGTGTCGAACGCTGTCGACATCGCGTGCGATGGCCGCGGTCGCCTGGACATCCTGTTCGCCAACGCCGGCGGGGCAATGCACATGGGACCCCTTGCCGGCGCCGACGTCGCCGGCGTCAGGGCCACCGTCGACCTGAACCTGATCGGCACGTTCCTCTGCATCAAGCACGCTGCCGGCCGCATGGGCGCTTCGGTGGCAGGCGGTTCCGACGGATCCGGGCAGCGTGGAGGATCGATCATCGGCATGTCCTCAGGTGCAGGACACTTCCCCCACCGGTACCTGTGGGCCTATGGAATGTCGAAGGCCGGGATCGACATGCTCTGCCGGTACGCCGCCGAAGAGCTGGGATCCGAGGGAATCCGCGTCAACACCGTGCGCCCGGGCATCGTCGATGACGAATTGATGGCACCGATCACGGCGGGCGGGCCGCTCCTGGACGACTACCTGGCCGAGATGCCCATCTCCCGCCTCGGCACCGTCGATGACATCGCCGCCGCCGTCCGGTTCCTCGCAGGGCCCGAATCGTCGTGGATCAGTGGCGAGTGCATCGGGGTCGACGGTGGCCACCACCTCCGGCGGGGAGCCAACTACGGGCTGCTCTTCGGCTGACCAGCTGGCTCACATGTTCGCTGCGGGCGAGCCCGGCCACGGCGGGTACGAAGGTGGGCGTGAGCCGGGCGGCGGTGTGGCGTACCCGGTGACCGAACCGGCACGGACGAAGAAGGGCACCGTGCCGCTCACCGGCTTCCCGGCCGCATGCCGCTTGCCGCCGTCGACGTAGCGGTACATGCCGGTCCCGTAGGCGCCTTCTTCGTCGACCCCTTTCGCCGTCGCGTCCCACCAGATGAGAGTGAAGTCCGCGGGAGACGAATAGGCGGGCAGTGGCGGCGGGCCGTTCGGGCCGAAGCCGATGCGCGGAGCGGTCGGACCACCAGTGGTCGGTGGCATGTGGAAGAGGCCCTGCTGGAACGTTGTCGGGGTGAGATCAGCCCCAGCCAACTCGGCACCCACGAACATCAGCTCGATCGGCTCCAGGATCAATGACGCCGTCTTCGACGCCGCCGGGGCCTTCCCGTAGTACCACTCGTAGAGGGTGCGGGCCTGCGCCTGGGAGGGAGGAACCGGAACGGGAAGCGAGGAGATCCCGAACGCATGGGCCCACTCCTTCTGGTCGTAGAGGCGTGCCAACGTCGACGTGTCGGTGAGGACCGTGCCGGTGATCACCCACTCCGGGTAGTAGCCGATGGCTGCGGCCGCCTTCGTCAGGTAGATCGGCATGATGGGATCGCCGGCGAAGATGACGGTGGTGGCATTTGACGCCTTCAGGTGAGCGGCGATCGTCGCCGCCTCTTGCGGCAGCTCTGCGAGATCGAGCAGGTAGCTCTCGTTGTCGACGAGGCGCAGCTTGGTCGAGGCGAATTCCCGGGTGAGCTTCTGGTCGAGTGCGCCGTAGATCGGGGGGTTCTGGTCATAGTGCACCATCGCGAACGTCCGCTTCCGGTGCCGCATGGACGTCTCGCCTGCGTAGACGGCGTCCTTGCCCAACAGCTGGGAGACGACCAGCTGGAGTGCGTCGGTGAGGAGCGTGTCGGGGCTGGGCAGCGCTCCCCACAGGTAGGGCGCATCCTGCTGGTAGCCCGAGTAGGGGACCGACAACCCGCAGGCGAGGCACAACACATGGAGCCTCGCCAATTCGTCTGCGTACGCGGACGTTTGCTGCGGTCCGCCGAGCGACGCGAACGCGTGAAGATCCTGGGCCACGCTGATGGCATCAGCGCGCCCGGCAACGGGGTCGTCGCTCCCTCCCGTCGCCTGGAATGGCACGACGACCACCTTGCGCCCGTTCAGCGGAATGATCCGGTTGAACATGGCAGTGAACGCCTGCACGGTGGCCGACGTAGCCTGCGTTGAATCGGTCGCGCTCGCCAGGGCGGTCGTGAGGCCACCTGGCGCCGGTACGTAGTAGACGACGGTGATCGTCGTCGCCGTCACCCCGCTCCACGTCGCCCCGCCGTTCGGCTTCGTCGACACGGCGACGCACGGGGGTGCCCCCACCATGGGCAGCTTCAACCTTCCGGTTGAAGTGTCGCATCCGGGCCCCCAGTTGTAGTCGGCCGTCCTCCCCGCAGACCTCGCCCGCTGGTACGTGACCGCGATGCCTGCCGCGCTTCCGCCGGAACCTCCGGATGTTGCCTGGCCACCCGTAACCGAGCCTCCCCGGTCGCGCACCGTGGCGACTGTCCCGGCCGCGACGAGGAGGAGCACGACGAGGATCGCCGGACCCAGCCTGCGGACCCACCCGATCGCCGGCCACGGCCGTGCGGCGGTGTCAGAGCGCACAGCATCGCGGTCTTCCGTCACGGAGTCCTCCTCTGCTTCCGGCACCCAGGAACCTCCGCTCCCTCCGCCACCCGCGACCCGCTTGGCACATGGGGCAGGTGGCCCTCGACTGTCGTTCCCAGCCCGCACCCGGTCATTCGGACCGTCCTCCGGCAATGCTCCCGGCGACGCTCCCGGCGACGTCACCGACCGGCTTGACGCCGGGTGTGGCGAACGGTCCCGAACGGGACCTGGCGATGGCGGAGGTCCCGAGGAAGGCTTGTTCGACGTCGGACCGTCTCACCACGTCGGCGGCTGGGCCGTCGGCCAGCACGGAACCCTGGTCCAGTGCGATCAGCCTTCCCGCCAGGCCGGCGATGAAGGCGATGTCGTGCTCGACGACGACGAATGTCGCACCGAGCTCCGACTGCACGCTGCGAACGAGATCGGCCATCGCCTCCACTTCGCGTTGGGCGATCCCCGACGTCGGCTCGTCGAGGAGGACCACCGTGGGCCGATGCGCCAGAACGGCTGCCAGGTCCACCAGGCGTCTCGAGCCGGTCGACAGCTCGTCGATGCGCCGGTAGGCGAAGGAGCCGAGTCCGAAGCGGTCGATGAGCTCGTCCACCCGCTCCGCCACCGCCTGCTCAGTCCGCTGTTCGGCCGGCATCCTCAGCACAGCATTCAGGGGATCCTTCACGTCGACGAAGCGCTCGAACGCCACCGCCAACGTCTCGCGGACAGTCATGCCGCCGAAGAGCCTCGAGTCCTGGAAGGACCGCCCGAGTCCGGATCGGGAGCGGACGGCCGGGGGGACGTCGGTCATGTCCCACCCTCCGAGCTCCTCCCGGCCGGCGGAAGGACGCACGAAGCCCGAGATCACGTCGAACAACGTGGTCTTCCCGGCTCCGTTGGGCCCGATCACGCCGACGATCTCGCCGGCGGTGATCTCCAGGTCGACGTGCCCGAGTGCGGCGAGACCCCCGAACGAGACCGACACAGCCCTGACGGCCAAAGCGGGAGCAGCCGGAACCGGCTCTTCGGGGCTGCCTGCGGGGGCGGCGGCCGGAACCGGCTGGGTGGTTGGCTCCGCCTGGTGGGAAGGTGGCGCCGCCGGACGGGTGATCGCGGGGGAGGCGACGACACGTGGCGCCGGAGCAGCGGTGCTGACCGCCCGTTGGATGTAGATGGACCAGAGCAGCTCCGGGCGTTCGGCGACCTCGGCAGCGGAGCCTTCGTAACGCACACGTCCCCCATCGAGGACGTACGCACGATCTGCGACCGAAAGAGCCACGTTGACCGACTGCTCGACCAGAAGGACCGCCGTTCCCTGATCCCGCAGCCTGCGGACGGAATCAAGAAGGTCCTCGACCAGGAGCGGCGAGAGTCCGAGCGAGAGCTCGTCGATGAGCAGAAGTCGTGGCCGGGTGAGGAGGACCATCGCCAGCGCCAGCTGTTGCTGTTGGCCACCTGAGAGGTTGCCGGCGCGCTCGTGGCGCCGGTCCCGAAGGAGCGGCGTGGTCGACAGAGCCTCGTCGATCCGGGCCTCGAGGTCGCCTCGGCGGCCCTTGAGCTGCCAGGCGGCAGCACGCAGGTTCTCCTCGACGGTGAGTGCGGGGAACACGCCCTCTCCGCCTGGCATCTGGGCGATCCCGAGCCGGGCGATCTCGTCCGGCGGCGCGTGGGTGATGTCCCGCCCATCGAAGACCACGGCCCCGGCATCGGCCTCGACGACACCGCCGATCGCTCGCAGCAGGGTCGACTTACCTGCGCCATTGGTTCCGAGCAGAGCGACGATCTCCCGCTCGCCGATCTCGACGTCAATGCCGTCGAGCACGTTCACCCCCGTGTAGCCCACCTTCAGATCCCGGACAGCGAGCAGCGGGAGCATTCCTCCGGCCCGGGCCGTCGCCATTTCCGAGCGGGCACGCATCGACGTCCAGACGTTCCGGACATCGCGGTCGATCACCGAGCCTCCACTGGCCAGGATCAGGCCGCCGATGACGAACACCGGTACCAGGACGAGCATCCCTCGCCTCAGCCCGAAACTGTCCCCCACTGCACCGACGATCGGGATCACGAGTAGGCCCGGCAGGACGAAGAGGGCTCCCAGCGAGAAGCCGATCGAGCGGGCTCGCGCCGGGATGGCGAGCGACATCGAGGCCAGCAAACCGGGCCCGACGACGACAAGCGCCGCATCGATTCCGCCGTTCGCCACGAAGGCGACGGGGACGTTCGGCGCCAGTGCGAACAGCACCGCGAACCCGGCCGCCACCATCGCCGAAACGGCCATGAGCCTGAAAGCGAGGCCCATGCTCTTTGCCGCAAGGCGGGTGCCGATGACAGCGCCGACCGCCAGTCCGGCGAGATCGAAGAGCTGGATGGGGGCGATGATCAGGCCCCTCTGCACCACGTTCAAGTGGAACGTCTGCTGGTACTGAAGCGATGCGAGCGAGGAGAAACCCACCAATGAGGCCGCTAGGAATGGAAGTGCGGCGAACGTCCTACGCAGTACGCCGATCTTCCAGACCAGGCGCCACGCTTCTCCGAGGGATGGCGGTGGTTCAGCAATCAGATGGGCCGCGGTGCCCGCAGCTGTCGCGGTGCCCACGTCGGTCGCGGTGCCCACGTCGGTCGCGGTTCCCACGTTGGTCGCGGTGCCCGCAGCTGTCGCGGTGCCCACGTTGGCCGCGGTGCCCACGTCGGCCGAACCAGTGCTGGCAGCCGGCGCCGCGCTGCTCCCATGTTCCACGCGTGCAGGAGCTTCCGGTCCTCCACCCGCTCGTTCCGGCAGGAGATGGACCGAACCGTCGTCAGGAACGGCCGCGTCCTCGGGACCAACGCCCGATGCGACGCGGATGGTACCGCCTCCGGTGTCCGTCGGTGCGTCTCGCCATGCTTCTTCGGCGATGAGTGCCTCGGCTTCGTGGCGCCCGCGTGCGGGCTCCCGCAGGCGCAGCCCCACCGCTGCCGTCACCACGATGGGCACCGCGAAGACGACGAACGGCACACGCCAAGAGAACAGGTGGGTGAGGGCGGCGGCGATCAGCACTCCGAGTACAGCGCCTGCCGACAATCCGGCCCGGTGCGCCGAGTACACGCGGGTACGCGCATGTACGGGGTAGTAGTCAGCCAACAGGGAGTTGTGGGCGGGGAAGATCACGGCCTGGCCCATGGCGACGCCGCAAAGCATCACTCCGAGGAAGATCGTGGAGGACGCCACCCCGACACCGATCGCGAATGCGGCGCTGATCGTCGCGCCGATCAGGGTGATGCGAACCCTCGAATAGCGATCCGCCAAGAAGGACACCGGAACCGTGCAGAGGAGCGCCGATGCAAGCGCCGCAGCGACGATGGTGAGGATCCCCGCGTCGGACAGGCCGAAGGCATCCCGCAGGTTCGGGACGAGAACCCCGATCGAGCTCTGCAGCGCCTGGTCCACCAGCTGGAAGATGAGCAGGATCACCAGAGGCAACAACGGGGCCCCTCCCCCGAAGGCATTGCGGGCATCGAGATGGCCCGGGTTGCCGGAGGTGGGAGCGGCTTCCGCCACCCCGGCGGCAAGGCCTTCCCGTGCGTTCGTTGCTGCAAGCGTCCCCTGCGGTACGGCGGATCCGGCCGATCGCCCGTGGGTGCTCCGGCGATCAGCAGGCACGGTCGTCTCCTCCGCCGGTCCCGCATTCCCCGGTTTCCACTCCACGACGCCGGGCCACCAGCTCCAGCAAACGATCACGCCCGCGAGAGGCGGCACCGGCCACCCCCCCAGGGAAGGCCAGGAGCACCAGCAGGACGCCGAACGCCGATGGCAAGAGTTGCCAGTTGGGCGGGAGAAACACAGCGCTGCCTTCGATCAGGCCGGCACCGACGAAAGCCCCCGCCGCCGAGCCCACTCCACCAACCACGGTCGCGGTGAGCACCGCCAGGCTCTGAGTCACGGTGAAGGGCGACTCCACGTACTGCTGGTTGACGGTCACGAGCAGGCATCCGGCGACGCCGGCGATGAACCCCGACACGACGAAGGCACTGAGCTTCGACCGGGCCGCGCCGATCCCGAAACCAGCTGCCGCACGCTCGTTCGTGCTCACGGCCCGCCAGGCCCGACCTGCCCTGCTCCGGCGGAGACCATGCAGGGCGACATAACCGATCGCTGCCGCTGCCAGGCAGGTCATGAACACCCTCGCCTGGGAGTCCAGCACGATGCCGAAGATTGCCGGAGGCGCCAGTTGATGCGGAGGGATCCACCCGAATTCTGCGCGGTCCAGGAGGTATCCCGATGCGGCGAGCCCGAACACGAGTGTCGTGACCGCGACGAACACGCCGTCGAACCTGAGGGTGGGGAGTCCCACCAGGACCGCAGCCAGCCCGCCGGCTACGCCAGCTGAGACCAGGGCCAGGCTCAGGTCCCATCCCCAGTCGGCCAGGACAACGGCGCCGATGGCACCGCCCACGGCTGCGAACGACATCTGCCCCAATGTCACCTGGCCGGACCAGCCGGTCAGCACGACCACCGAGTACCCGACCACCACGAGGACGAGCAGCGTGGACAGCTCCAGAAGTGTCCCGGCTCCACACCAAAGCGGCAATGTCGCCAGCGCCGCCACGATGACGATCCAGGTCGCCGCCGTGGTGACGCGCACCTCGGGGAGAGAACGAAGGTTGCTCGGCGTCTCCGGCACCACAGAGACCAGCGAGCCGGGCAGGGCCGCCGGCCTCCCCCCTGAACGTCCCCCGACGCCGCGGACCACCATGCCCAGCACCACGACGGCGGCGATCACCGCGAGGACGAGGGTCGGCCGATCCGGTTGGTCCCACGCGATCCCCTGCTCGAGAATCCCGATGGACACAGCGGCGATCGCCACCATGGGGAGCTCGGTGAAGCCGCCCAGCGCGAGTGCGCCGAGGGCACCGGCCAGCGCAGTCAGGCTGAACGTGGGTTCGAGCGGCAGGCCGACGATGGCGGCGCTGAGGAAGACACTGAGGAACGACAGCACGCCGGCGACTACCCACGTGACCGTCTGCAGGCGCGCAACCGGGATGCCGAGCATCGAGGCCAGGTCCCGTCGATCACCGGTGGCGCGGGTCGCGATCCCGAGCTCGCTGCGCCGAGACCACACGGCCACGCACACCAGCGCCACGACGGACACGATCACGCCGACGACGTGATCCGACGTGAAGACGAGCGGTCGGGCGTCGATTGACAGGTGCCACGGGAACGAAACTCGCACCGTCCCGATGGGCGTCGACCCCCAGATGAAGGGAACGAGCAGGCTGACCACCAGGAGCGCCTGCGAGATCCCGATGGTGACCACAGTGAGCAACAGACGCGGGGAACGCGTGAACCGCCGGACGAGCGCGATTTCGACCACAGCCGTGACGACCACGGACGCGACCAGCCCAGTTGCGAATCCCACCAGGTAGCCGACCCCGGAGAACCCGATCAGCCCGAAGGCGAGGACGGCGGGTGCGCTGCCGAGGTCTCCCTGGGCGAAGTTGACGACGCGGTTCAGGCGGAAGACCAGGGCGAGCCCGACCGCCATGAGCGACCCCAGCAGCCCCAGGATTGCGCCCTGGACCCACACGGACGGAGGCATGGGGAAGAAGACGAGCTGGGCGGCGAGGACGGCCACAACCGGCAGGAACCGCCTCACGGCCGCGAAGATGGGGCCCAATCTCCCGGACCGGAAGGCCGTCACCAACTGGAGCCACCGGTCACGCTCGGGTCCAGGAGCGGCCCCCGGCGGCGCCTCCGGGACGGAGAGGGTCATGTGAGGCACGCGTCGGGCTGCATGTCCGGGAGCTTGGCCACGCCGCACCAGCGGTCGCCGGAACGACTAGCGACGCTCGATGTCTCGACGGGTTCTGGGCCCTTCACGGCACTGCATTCCCCCACTCGGTGCACCCCACACCGGGGCACATCGGCAGATCATGCCACCAGGGACCCCTGGGACGACGACCGGCGGAGGAGGCACAGGGCCTGTCATGTCGCCGGACTGCTCTTGCGGTGGATCCGGACGGTCGCACCCTCTCCCTATGGTGGCCGCGGACGAGGCCGGCATTGGAGCAAGGGTGTGCTGATGGGCTACGAGATCGTTGCGGTGGACCCCGATGGCCAGAGCGTCGGTGCTGTCCGCGTCGGGACGAACGGTTCCCAGGACGTGATGTTCGGTCTCTGGCTCGCTTCCTATGCTGCGGGCCAATTTGCCGAGTCGGATCGCGTCCGGGGCGGATGGCTTCGCCCTGTCGGACCGGCCAGATCGACGCGAGGGGACCGCAGTGCGCACCGCCTGACCGTCGATGCCGTGCGGACTCTCATTGCCGTGAACACGGGGGAGGGCGACGAAGTCCAAGGTGGATTCGTGTTGCCGAGACCGGCCGCGATCGCCGCGAGCCTCTCGTTCCGACCGACGACCTGTCCGATCCTGGCGCCGATCATCGAATTCTGGGCGGACAGCTACGGAGTGTTGTTGGGGAACGAACTGGTCGCCAGACTGGCGCCTGCGGCCTCGGTCTTGAACCGATCCCTCGTCGAATCGTGCTGGCACGATCGCCTCGGTGAGGTTGCCGCTCTCTTGGACGAGGCTCGACGACGCCGGGCTACGTGTCGGGTCGGGTGAAGATCCAGGTGGAACCAGTCGTGCGTTCGATTGTGGGGCGTCCACAGTTGCCACTACACCCCCGTCTACGCTCGGACCGTGAGCCTCGTCGAACCCACTGCCCGAATCGACCAGGAGCGTCCTGCCGGGGAGGTCTTCACGCGCCGGTGGATCGTCGAGATGATGCTCGACCTCGCCGGGTACACAGCCGACGTCGATCTTGCCTCAAAGAGGGCTGTCGAGCCGGCATGCGGGGCAGGGGCCTTTCTCCGCCCAATGGTCGAGCGCCTGAGTGCGTCCTGCCGAGCACACGGTCGTCCGATCGCGGACGCACGCCAGGCGCTCGTCGCTCTCGATCTTGAACTGGACAACGTCAACCACTCCCGGAGCGTCGTCCATGACGCTCTCGTCGACGGGGGTTGGACGCCGAAGGATGCCAGTTCGCTGGCCCGAACGTGGGTGACGCACTCGGACTACCTCTTGGAAGGGGCTCCCCGCTTGACCCTCGTCGATCAGGCGGACACATACGGAGCGGATTTCGTGATCGGGAACCCGCCCTACATACGTCCGGAGGACGTCCCTTCCGACCTGTACCAGGCCTACCGGAGCGCGTGGCCGACCATGACAGGAAGGGCGGACGTCTACGTGGGCTTCTTCGAGGCGGGGCTCCGTTCCTTGCGGCCCGGTGGTGTCCTGACGTTCATCTGCGCCGACCGTTGGATGCGCAACCAGTACGGCCGCGAGCTCAGGTCGTTGATCTCCGACTGCTATTCAATGCAGACCCTGATCTCGATGCATGACGTGGACGCGTTCGAGACCCCCGTGTCCGCCTACCCGGCCATCACGGTCATCCGTCGTGGCGTCCAGGCAGACGTCACGATCGCCGATGCGACTGCAGGCTTTGGCGAGGACGATGGAAGGCGGCTTGTCGAATGGGCACTCGGCAACAGGCACCAGGTACAAGCGGCGAATTTCCGGGGCACGCGCCTGGGGCACTGGTTCGCAGGCGGGGAGAGCTGGCCGGGGGGCGATCCAAAGACCATCGAGATGGTGGAGAGCCTGAACGCCCGATTCGCGCCCATCGAAGACCCCGACACCGGGACCAAAGTCGGAATCGGGATCGCCACCGGAAACGATCGGCTCTTCGTGACGACGGACCCTGAGCTGGTGGAACATGAGCGACTGCTGCCGTTGGCGGTGTCTGCCGATGGCACGAGCGGCACCTTGCGGTGGTCGGGGCACTTCCTCGTGAACCCCTGGGAAGAGGACGGCTCCCTCGTCGACCTGGCGAAGTACCCGCGGCTTCGCAAGTACCTGGAGCTCCACGGGGCGGAGCTCGGGAAGCGGCACGTCGCCAGACGTTCGGCTGCGAACTGGTACCGGACGATCGACAAGGTGTCCTCGGCCCTGACGGGCACGCCGAAGCTGCTCTTCCCCGACATGAAGATGACGATCCATCCGGTGCTGGACTCGGGACCCCTCTATCCCCACCACAACCTGTACTGGATCACGTCGGAGAAGTGGGATCTGGAGGTCCTCGGCGGTCTCCTCATG